>NZ_JBJMAB010000004.1:0-391339 GCF_045799175.1 Streptomyces sp. VTCC 41912 | reverse complement strand
CGAGCCTCCGTTGTCGGCGACGTCGGAGAGTTGATCCGTGACGTCGGTCAGCTTGTCACCGGCCCGTTCGGCGAGGTTCCCCGCCCAGGCCGTCACGAATTCGCCGAGTTCGTCGCGCAACCGATCGAGCTCCGCCTTCGTCTCATCCTGTGCGACCTTGGCCATGATCGGCTACCTCCGACTTCCCGCACGCGACGGTGCTCTTCCGGTGCTCTTGCGGGAAGACGCTGCGGTCTGCCGCTTCGCCGTGGACTTCTTGGCGGGCGCTTTCTTCGCCGTGGCCTTCTTGGCCGGGGCCTTCTTCGCAGGGGATTTCTTCGCCGCTGCTTTCTTGGCCGGAGCCTTCTTCGCCGCCGTCTTCTTGGCCGGAGCCTTCTTCGCCGCGGTCTTCTTGGCAGGGGCCTTCTTCGCCGGAGCCTTCTTCGCCGGCGCGGGTCTGGTCTTCTTGGCGGCGGGCTTCGGCTTCTCATCAGCGGAGGAACTCCGCGACGTAGAACGGGACTTGCTCGTACCGCTGCCACTACCACTGTCACTGCGGCTCGCCTTCCGCCGCTCCGTGCTCGGCTCCCGCTCTTCCGCACCCGATGCCCGCTTCCGGGCGCTCGGCGTGCGCCGCTCCGTCTTCGGCTGCGCCGTGCCGCGGGACGTGCGCCGCCGCGACCGCTCCCGTTTGCGCGCCGCCGCTCGCTCCTCTTGTTCTCCTTCCTCCTCTTCCTCTCCTTCCTCCTCTTCCGGTTCTTCCTCTTCTTCGGGTTCTTCCTCGCCCTCCTCGCCTTCCTCGCCCTCGTCGTACTCGTCGCTCTCCTCGCCCTCGTCGTAATCGGCTTCCTCTTCGGAGGACTCCTCCCCTTCGGTGAGCGCCAGCGTGCGGTCGTGCAGGGTGTCCGCGAGCGTCGCGATGCCGCGGGTCGCCGCCGCCGAGACCGCACGGCGTCCGGCCTCCACGACCTCTCCGCGCAATTGCTCGCTGAGTTCGGCAACCTGCGGAATCTCACCGAGTTGACGGGCGCCCTCCGTCAGCAGCCGCCGCGGATCGAGTCCGAGTTCGCGCCCCGCCAGGGTGGACATCAAACTCAGTGCGAAGCGGCCTTTCTTGGTACGGCCCAGCACGTAACCGCCGGCCAACGCGGCGGCCACGAGGACCTTGGTCCCACTGTCCATCGGTACGTCACCTTCTCTGGGCGTGCAAGCCCGGCGCCGCGGCAGACAGCCCCCACGGGAAGTTCCGGCGCCATACCTCCAGGGTGACCCGCCTGCCGGCCTTCGCATCCCGACAGGTCAGCCGCCGCTCTGGCCCCCACCGAAGCACTGTCTGCTACCGGGCGGGCACGTCGTGCGCACGGGCGAGGCACCCGTACGACATGCGGCGGGAGGGCTCACCGCAGCAAACTACTGGGAGAGCCTGTGCGCACATCCGAGAGGAGTCGTCGTGGAGCCTCCTCCCTCACCCGGCGTCGACCTCGGAGCCGGTTGCGGTGTCCCGCCCGGTACGCCGGAGGATCAATGGGCCTCCTGGTACGGCCCGAGGCATCTGCCGCCGGTCCCGCCGCCCGGCGAGCCGGTGGTGGTCGTCGCGGCTCACCCGGGCGACGAGGTGTTGGGCTTCGGCGGCAGTCTGGCGGTGCTGGCCGCCGACGGTGCCGAAGTGCACATCGTGTCGGTCACGGACGGGGAGGGGGCCCCTCCGCACAGCACACTGGACGCCTCGGACGAGCGGGCCCGCGTGCGCCACCGCGAACTCCTGTGCGCACTGGCGAAGTTGGGGCTGCCGGAAGTGCGTGTGGAGCGACTGAGGATTCCGGACACCCGGGTGGACCCGCATCAGGGCACGGTGGCCCGGGCCATCGCCGGACTGTTGCGCGAGGTCGAGGCCGCCCGGTGCGTGGCGCCATGGGTCGGAGACCTGCACGGCGACCTCGAAGCCGCAGGTCGGGCCGCTGTTGATGCCTGCCGGGCCACCGGAGTGCCCCTGTGGATGTATCCGGTGTGGATGTGGCACTGGGCGCGGCCGGAGGATCCACGCGTGCCGTGGCACCTGGCCGCGCACCTCCCCCTGCCGCCGGAGGCGACCGCCCTGAAGTCCCTCGCCATCGCGGAGTTCGTCAGCCAGATCTGCCCCTCGGGGAACGGTGCGGAGCGCGCCGCGATCCTGCCGCCCGACGAGGTGGCCCACCACATCAGGTCGTTCGAGGTGGTGTTCCGGTGAACGCGCCGTCCACCTACCGCGGCTTGTGCACCGAGTGCGCCGCCGCGGCACGCTCGGCGGAGCCTCCACCCATCACCCTTTGACCAGGCAGAACGGATGCCCCGCCGGATCGGTCAGGACCCGCCACCGTCCCTCGTTGGGCTGGTGCGCTGTCTTGCCGGCGCCGAGTTCCAACAGGTCCGCCTCGGCTTCGTCGAGGTCGTCGACCTCGAAGTCGACGTGCACCTGTTGGGGCACGGTCTGGTCCGGCCAGCGCGGAGCCCGGTAGTCGTCGACGCGTTGGAAGCCGAGGGCCGGCCCGTCGTCGCCGGTGAAGCGGGCAGCGAACTCGGCGCCGGATGCGGGGTGCGGTGTCACACGCGCAGTCCGTCCCTGACGGCCGGGGTCAGAGGTAGAGCGCGCGGTTGATCGGGATGCCCTGCTCCGCGCAGCCGCGCTCGTAGTGGTCGATGAACCAGAAGACGTCGATCACCTCGGTCACCGCGTCCTGGTCGTCGAGGAACTCCACGGGCCCGTTCAGCCAGAAGACGGTCTTCATGCCCTCGTCGGAGACCAGGGTGTGGGTGCGTCCCGGGCTCTCGCGGACGAAGTCGCCCGGTCGGCCGACCCAGTCGTACTCCAGGTAGCGCCAGCTGCCTTCGAGCACGTAGCCCGAGACGGGGCCGCGGTGGCGGTGGCGGCCCAGCGATCCGCCGGATTGCACCCACAGGACGTTCGCGGCGGAGTTGCTGCGGATGTCGAACGTCAGATGCTTGATCATGACCTGTGGGGCGAAGGGGAGCCACGGTGAGCCCGCCTCCGCGATGTGGCCTTCGGGCAGCGCGTACTGGTCGCGGCGCCGGTCGATCCGGGCTTCGATCGCGGCCAGGCCGTCCGCTCCCGGGGTCGGACTGGTCGTCATGGCTGAGGTCCTTCCTGCCGGTGCTGGGCGGACTCGCACGCACACCCATGTTCGACTCTCCCGACCCGGCGCAACAGTGGTTTCCCGGCCGGTCGGCCACGGCGGTGGCCGTTCGCACGTCGAGCGGTCCTCAGCACCACGGTGCACCCGACCGGGGGTGAGGGCGGAGTAGCGCGGCCCGGGTCGGGCAAGAATCGGTCGATACTCGACCCAACGGGAGGTCTCGGTATGACGATCAGCCACCGCTCCATCGGCACCGGCGAGCACAAGGTGCTCGTCCTCCACGACTGGTTCGGCACCAGCGCGTCCTGGAGTCAGCTCCTGGACCACCTCGACCCGAGCGAGTTCGGCTACGCCTTCCTCGACTACCGCGGCTACGGCGACCGACAGGACGTCCAGGGGCAGTTCACGCTCGCCGAGATCGCCGGGGACGCCCTCGCCCTCGCCGACGAACTGGGCTGGGACACCTTCTCGCTGGTCGGGCACTCGATGGGCGGCAAGGCGGCACAGCGGGTGCTCGTCGAGGCACCGCGCCGGGTGCGCAAGCTGGTCGGGGTGGCGCCGGTCCCGGCGAGCCCCTACCCGCTGGAGGGGGACGCCCACGACCTCTTCCACGGCGCGGCGCAGAACCCCGCCAACCGGCGGGCCATCATCGACATGATCACCGGCAACCGCGCCTGCGACCGCTGGCTGGACGCCATGACCGACCGCTCGGTCGCCGGCTCCCGGCCCGAGGCGGTCGCCGCGTACCTGGCCGACTGGACCACCCAGGACTTCGCGGCCAAGATCACCGGCAGCACCCTCCCGGTGAAGGTATTCCTCGGCGAACACGATGTCGCCATCAACGCCGAGGCGATGCGGACGACCTGGCTGGCCCACTACCCGCAGGCCGAGCTGAAGGTCCTCGCCAACTCGGGCCACTACCCGATGTACGAACTGCCCGTCGCCTTCGCCACCGCCCTGGAAGCGTTCCTGCGCGCCTGACCGCCCGCGTTGGTGTCGTCAGGGCCGCTGCCGGGTACCGAGCACGGCATCCGGCGCGGCCGGCCGACACCGCATGGCATGTCGACCGGCGCACCGTCCGGGCGGCGCCGGCCAGCGCCCGCGCCGCCCTCGGCCAGCTGTTCCACACCGGCTCGCCGGCGGTCGGGAAGCGGCTGCCCCGTGCAGGGAGGAAGGCATGACGACAACGGTCCTGGACGCGGTCGTCCGGTTGCTGCGCGACACCGGCATGACGACCGTGTTCGGCAATCCCGGCTCCACCGAACTGCGCATGTTCCGCGACTGGCCCGAGGACTTCACCTACGTCCTCGGGTTGCAGGAGTCCTCGGCCGTGGCCATGGCCGCGGGCCACGCCCTGGGCACGGGGCGGGCCGCGTTCGTCTGCCTGCACTCCGCGGGCGGGGTCGGTCACGCGCTGGGCGCCGTCTTCAACGCGCACCGCGACCGGGTGCCGTTGGTGATCGTCGCCGGTCAGCAGGCCAGGTCCCTGCTCCAGTTGCGCCCGTTCCTCGGCGCCGACGCGCCGGATCAGTTCCCGCGCCCGTACGTGAAGTTGGCCCGCCAGCCGGATCGCGCCGCCGACGTGCCGGCCGTCCTCGCCGAGGCGCACCGCATCGCGATGACGCCTCCGCGCGGGCCGGTCTTCGTGTCCGTCCCGGAGGACGACTGGGACCGGGCGGCCGATCCGGTCGGGCCCCGGGCGGTGCACGGTGGGTTCACCGCCGCCCCGGACGCGCTCGCCGCGCTCGCCACCCGCCTCGACGCCTGTGGGCGGCCCGCGCTGGTGATCGGCCCCGGCGTGGACGACGAAGGCGCGCTCCCCGAGGCCGTCGCGCTGGCCGAGCGGATCCGCGCGGCCGTCTGGATCAGCCCGCTGTCCGGCCGCTCCGGGTTCCCCGAGTCCCACCCGCTCTTCCAGGGCTTCCTGCCGCCGGTCGCCGGCCCGTTGGCCGCCCGCCTGGAGCCGTACGACGTCGTGGTCGCGCTCGGGGCGCCCCTGTTCACGTACCACGTGGCGGACGACGGTCCCCCGTTGGCGCCGGGCACCGAGCTGTTCCACCTGGACTGCGACCCGGCCCAGGCGGCGTGGCTGCCCACGGGCACGAGCCTGGTCACCACACTGCGCCCCGCCCTCACCGAGCTGACCGCGCTGGTCACCCGCTCGGACCGGGAACCGCCACGGGCACGGACGCGACCGGCGCCGGCGAGCGCGGGCGAGGTCCTCACGCCCGAGTGGGTCCTGGACCAGTTGCACCGGCGCCTGCCCCGCGACCGGGTGCTCGTCGAGGAGGCCCCCAGCCACCGGGACGTGCTGCACGTGCGCGTCCCGGTGGACCGGGCGGGCGGGTTCCTCACCACGGGCAGCGGGGCGCTGGGCTGGGGCCTGCCGCTGGCCGTCGGCCGGGCGCTCGCCGACCGGCAGCGGGTGGTGTGCGTCGTGGGCGACGGTTCGGCGTTGTACTCGGTGCAGGCACTGTGGACGGCGGCCCGGCACCGGGCCCCCGTCACCTTCGTCGTGCTCGACAACGGCGGCTACGGCGCGGTGCGCGCGCTCGGCCGCCGGCTCGGCATCGCGCCGGTGCCCGGCACCGACCTCGGCGGCATCGACTTCACCGGCCTCGCCACGTCGTTCGGCTGCCCGGCACAGTACGCGGACCACCCCCGCGACCTGGGCGGGGCCCTCGACCGCGCGTTGACGTCGCTCGGCGACGACGACGGCCCGCACCTCCTCCACCTGCGCGTCGGCGATGCCGAGGGCGTGCTCTACGGGCCTTGATGCGGGTGGCGCCGGAGCCCGCCGGCAGGGTGCGCCGGGCCGGTCGCCGGGCCGGGTCCGCCGCGTCGCGCGCGAGGTGTGCCGGGGTCCGGCCGTCAGCCGGTCAGCGCCGTTCCAGCAAGCCGAAGCCCAGGGACACCTGGTCACCGTCGACCTTGTCGGCGGAGACCTCCATCGTCTTGCTCTGCTGGCCGAAGACGGCGGTGCAGCTCACCATCGCGCCCTTCTTCGCGGGCAGTCCGCTCGGGCAGTGCACCGCGTCGGGGTCGGCTCCGCGGTAGGGGAAGTCCTTGGCCGCGCGCTCCTCCACGTCCGCCCGCGGCACCGTCGCCCCCGCGCCGCTGGCAGTGGCCACCGAGCCGTGGCCGGTCATGTTCACCACGGTCACCACACCCGCCGCCAGTACGGCGGCGGCGCCCAGGGCGATGATGATGCGCTTCATGCTCAACTCCTCGTTGCGGACGGCGGTGCGGAAGCTCGTCGCGAGCCTGCGGGGCCGTCGGGGTTCTCGGTGGCTCTCCGGTACGACGCCCACACTCCCCTGATCTCCTAGCGCACCGCTAACACCCCGCTAACACCAGTGCCGAACACCGATGAGTTCCGACCGGACCGCGAGTCCTTCCTCGTGAGCGTCACGCGACGCGGTACAACGCTGCCCGGCACGAGTCACCACGGAGGACACCATGACCAGCACACCGAACGACCCGACCGGCGAACTGCCCGGCCGCCCGCCCGTGGTCGACCTGGCCACCTGGCAGGCCGCCCGTGCCGAACTCCTGGTCCGCGAGAAGGCCCACACCCGGGAGGGCGACGCCATCGCCGCGGCCCGCCGCCGGCTGCCGATGGTGGAGTTCGACGGGACGGTCGAGGTCGTCGGAGACAACGGCCCGGTGCCGTTCCTGGACCTGTTCCAGGGCCGCGACGAGCTGGTGGTCTACAAGCACATGTGGCACGACGGCGCGCCGCACCAGGGGCAGTGCGAGGGCTGCACCACCGTGGCCTGGCACCTGAAGGACGCCGTCTACCTCAACGCGCGCGGCGTCTCGTCGGCCATCCTGACCACCGGCCGGTGGGACGAGGTGGCGTCCTTCGTCGACTTCATGGGGTACACCGAGCCGTGGTACTCGGTACGCGGCGTGGACGCCCCGGTCGGCGGCCCCATGGGGTACCTCACCTGCTACCTGCGCGACGGCGACCGCACGTTCCTGACCTACTCCACGACGGGTCGCGGCATCGAGCCCGTCGCCGCCTTCTTCAGCCTGCTCGACATGACGCCCTACGGCCGCCGCGAGACGTGGCAGGACAGTCCCGAAGGCTGGCCCGAGGGGCACACTCCGTGCTGGTACTGGCGCTCGGACGCGGACGGGAACGCGACCTGGGGGCCGACCAGCCGCCCCGTGCCGCAGTGGACCCGTCCCGGCGCGCCGCCGGTGACGACGCTCGGGCGGCACGACCACCACGGCTGACACGCCGTGCCGCCGATGCCGATGCCGATGCCGACAGCATCGGCATCGGCATCGGCATCGGCAGAAGGTGCCGGGTGGCGGACGGTGGCGGACCACTCAGTCGGTCCGGGCGAGCAGTTCCAGTGCGTGCCGTGCAGCGTCGTCCCCCGTCGCGGCGGTGACGAGGACCACGGACTGCTGCGGCGAGTGCGGTGGCATCAGTGAGTGCTGGGTGACGGCTAGCGGACCCACCAGCGGATGGTGCAGTTCGTGGCCCTCACCCTCGCACGGCCGCACCCGGTGGTCTCCCCACAGTTCCGCGAACTCCGGGCTCTTCATGGACAGTTCGCCGATCAGCCCGGCCAGCAGCGCGTCCTCGGGGTGCCGTCCGGCGACCAGGCGCAGATTGCCCACCACGGCACGTGCCTTGCGCGGCCAGTCGGCGTACAGCTCTCGGGTGTGCGGGTCGAGGAAGAGCATCCGGGTCAGGTTCGGCCGGTCCGCGGCACGTTCCGGTGCGCTGGGGTCGGTGTGCCCGGCCAGCAGGGCGTGCCCCGGGCCGTTCCACGCCAGGACGTCGGTCCGCCGGCCGAGGACCAGCGCCGGCATGTCCCGCAGGGAGTCGATCAGCGCCCGGTTCATCGGGTGGAGCCGCTCGGGTGCGGGCCGGCACGACGTACGGGGGCGGCGGCCGGCCAACTCCCGCAGATGGGACCGCTCGTACGGATCGAGGTGCAGGGCCCCGGCGAGGGCGTTGAGCACTTCCTCGGAGGCGTTGACCGCGTGTCCCTGTTCCAGGCGCGTGTAGTACGACGGGCTCACCCCGGCCAGGTGCGCGATCTCCTCCCGCCGCAGTCCGCTCACCCGCCGGCGCTCGGGAAACGCGGGCAGGCCCACGTCCTCGGGGCGCAGACGCGAACGTCGCGCCCGCAGGAACTCGCCCAGTTGACCGGTGACACCCATGCGGCCAGTATCGCCCGCCGTCGGCCGCGCTGCCTGTCCCCGTCCGGGATAGGCACGGGCGGGGACACGCACCGTGGGGATGGGCTTCGTGGGGGCTGGCTCCCCTCGGCCGGGGGCCGCACGCTGGCCACCTCACCAGCGAGCACTTGGAGCACAGATGCACGACCTCGTCCTCGGTGACGTCACCGTCACCCGCGTCATGGAGTACGTCGGTCCGGTCGGCATGACGCCGGAGACCTTCTTTCCCGAAAGCCCCGAAGGGGCCTGGCAACGCCACGCCCCGTGGCTGGCGCCCGACTTCCTGGATCCGCAGACCGACCTCTGCCGTTCGGCCGTGCAGACCTGGCTGCTGCGCAGCGAGGGCCGCACGATCCTCGTCGACACCGGCGTCGGCAACCACAAGGAGCGGCCCTACTCCCCGGTGTGGAGCCAGCTGAACACCGACTTCCTCACCAACCTCGCCCGGGCCGGCGTCCGACCGGAGGACGTCGACGTGGTGGTCAACACCCATCTGCACGTGGACCACGTCGGTTGGAACACCCGCCTCGACGGGCGGGAGTGGGTCCCGACGTTCCCGAACGCCACCTACCTCATACCGCGGGCCGACTTCGACTTCTGGAACCCCGAGAGCGGCCACCGCCCCAAACTGGGCCGCGGCAACCAGAACGTCTTCGAGGACAGCGTCGCTCCCGTGCACCGGGCCGGCCGCACGGTGCTGTGGGAGGACGGCTACCGCATCGACGCCCACCTCACGTTGGAGCCGGCGCCCGGCCACACCCCGGGCTCCGCGGTCCTGGCCCTGGAATCCGGTACCGACCGGGCCCTGTTCGTCGGCGACCTGCTGCACACGCCGCTGCAGTTCGTCGAGCCCGACACCAACAGCTGCTTCTGCGAGGACCCGGAGCTGGCCAGGGCCACCCGGCGGCGCCTGCTCGGCCGGGCCGCCGACACCAACGCCCTGGTCCTGCCGGCGCACCTCGGCGGGCACGGCGGCGCCGAAGTCATCCGCGACGGCGACCGCTTCGCGCTCAAGAACTGGGCCCCGCTCTCCCGCATCTGAACGCCCCCGCGGTGCCGCACACCGCCACCACCGCACCGCACGACAGGAGAAGTCGATGCCCCACCCGCTCGTCCCCACCGCCGAAGGCCCCGTCCGCGGCCTCGCCGGTGCCACCGCCCACACCTTCCTCGGCATCCCGTACGCCGCACCCCCGACCGGCGCCGCCCGCTTCGCCGCGCCCACACCCCACCCGCCCTGGCGCGACGTCCGCGACGCGACCCGGCCCGGACCGACCGCGCCCCAGCCACGTCGGGACGGCTTCGGTGCACTGGACATGACCCCGTACTTCGGCCCCGGCTGGATCCCCGGCGCCGACCACCTGACGCTGAACGTCTGGGCGCCGCCCCACGCCCGCCGCAGTCCCGTCATGGTCTTCGTGCACGGCGGCGGCTTCCTGGCCGGCTCCACCCGGGCCGCGCTCTACGACGGCACCGCATTCGCCCGCGACGGGGTGGTGCTGGTGACGGTCAACTACCGCCTGGGCGCCACGGGTTTCCTGGACCTGCCCGGCGCCCCGCCCAACCGCGGACTGCTCGACGTGGTGGCCGCCCTGCGCTGGGTCCGGCGCAACATCGCGGCGTTCGGCGGCGACGCCGGCAACGTCACCCTCTTCGGCCAGTCGGCGGGCGCGACGCTCATCGGCAGCATCCTGGCCACCCCCGAGGCGGCGGGCCTCTTCCACCGCGCCATCGTCCAGAGCGGCAACGGCCTGGGCGCGTTCTCCCCCGAGCAGGCGGCCCGCGTGACCCGCGCGGCGGCCAGCGCCCTCGGCGTCGAGCCGACCGTCACGGCGTTCGCCGCCGTTCCCGATGACCGGCTCCTCGCCCTCCTCCCCCACCTCACCGGCCTGGACCTGCGGACCGCCACCCGGACCGATCCGCTCCTCGGGCTCAGCCCGTACGGCCTGGTGCTGGACCGTCAACCGGCCGAGGTGGTGGCCGCGGGCGCCGGCACCGGCGTGGCCCTCCTCATCGGCACCACCACCGAGGAAGCCAACCTCTACCTCGCGCCGCAGGGCGACCTGGCCGCCTCGACGACCGCGGACGTACACGCCCTCGCCGCCCGGATCCACTCCGACCCGGCCGCGCTCGTGGCGGAGTACCGCGCCAAGTACCCACGGGCGCACGCGGGCCGCCTGCGCTCGGCGCTCCTGGGCGACGCGCTGTTCCGCACCGGCAACCGCCGCCTTGCCGAGGCCCATGCGTCCCACCGCGCCGCTCCCACCCACACCTACGCGTTCGCCTGGCGCTCACCGGCCCTCGACGGGCGACTCGGCGCGGCCCACACCACGGAACTGCCCTTCGTCTTCGACAGGTTGGACCTCCCCGCCCTGCACGGCCCCCACGGCCTGCTCGGCCCCACCCCGCCACCAGCCCGCCTGGCCGCCCGTATGCACGGCGCCTGGGTCTCCTTCGCCCGCACCGGCGACCCCGGTTGGGCCCCGTCCGAAACCCATCGCTTCACCGGGGACGAGGGCCGTGGCGCGGTGGTCGGGGGCTGATTCCGACGGGCTCCCCCTCTGTTGCGCCTCGGCGCGATTCAGTGCTCTACCCGGGCCTTCGCGACCTGGACGACGAGTTGCAGGTCGGCCAGCAGCCTTTCCGCGTCGGTCATGAGTGAGCCGTAGGTGTGCCAGGCACCCGGCTTGGTGAGGGTGCCTCGGGTGATCATGTCGGTCATGGTGTCGTGCCAGGCAAGCGTGCCGTCGATCGCGCCGCGCAGGCGCTCATGAGGGGGTGTGCCCGGTGAGCCGGTCGCCGGGGCCGGTTCGGCGAATGCCTGGACGGCCGCTCCCGCCAGTCGGAGGGTCTCGGCGTACTGGTCGAGGAACTGCTGCCCCAGGTGATGATCAGCGTGATTGTCGTGCGCGCTGTCGGCGAGGGTCCGTGCGATTCCGCGTACCTGGATCGACACTCCGCGCAAGACCCTGAACGTGTCGTCGAAGGTCGTCTCCTTGCGTCGCGTGTGCGCGACGCAGCGTGTGTTCCACCGCAGGCTCTCGGTGGCCTGCTGCACCTGTTCCTCTGCCCGGGTGAGGCGCTTGTCCAGGCTGCGCGCCCGGTGCAGCCAGTTGTGGGCCTTCGAGGCGAGCTGTCGCCGGGAGAGGCCGGTACCCATGTCCTGCAGCAGCGTGCCCATGGAGCGGGCGAGGTCGCGCACGGCGAAGTCGGACTCGTTCAGGTAGAGCGGCGGCAGGACGAGGGCGTTGACCGCGATGCCCACGGCCGCGCCGGTGAGCGTTTGGAGCGCGGGGGACACGAGACTGCCCATGGGGTCGGTTGCGGTGGCGGCCAGTGCGATGACGGCGCTGGAGGCGATCTGGAGCCGGTCGTCAGCGGTGCGGCGGGGGCCCGCCAGGACCGCGATCACCGCGATGACCGCGACGGCGCCCGCGGTCGGCCCCAGCAGTCGGGCCGTCGCGAGGGCGAGGAGCAGTCCCCCGACCCTGGCCACCACGTTTTGCGCGGCCTTGGTCACGGACTGGTACACGGTGGAGGCGTTCACCATGAGCAGGGCCGTGGCGACCGCCATGTAGGGCCGGCCGTCGGGGGACCAGGGAGCCACGACGCCCCAGGTGAGCAGTGCCGCGATGAGGGTCTTGGCGCCGTGCACCACGTGGTCGGCGCGTTTGGTGCGGAGCAGGCCGGCGAGGCGGCGCAGCGGCCCTGCCGTCGTCACCGGAGCACACCCCAACCGAATAGTTGAATCTTGCACAACATTGATGATGGCACCGTTTGTCCGCTTCGACCTCGTGACGTCAGCCACAGCCCCCGCGCGCGGGCGCCCCGGCCCGGGGCGCCCGCGTCGAGCACGCCATCGCCCTTCAGACGACGGCGTCGAACCTGCCGCCCTCGCCCGCGTACAGGGTGGTCGCCTGCCGACTGAACGGAGCCGTCGGCGAGCCGGTCGAGCGGTAGACGTACGTGCCGTTCGCGCCGGGGCGATCAGGTCGGGGCGCCCGTCGGCGGTGACGTCGCCGGCGCCGAGGGACAGCTCCGCCCCGAAGGCTCCGGGAGCGCCTGACCCACCGGTGACGCGGTGACGGGTGTCAGACGGCCGCCCGGGGCCGTGCCGGGCTCAGGTACTGCACGGCGGTCTGCTGGGCGTGCGGGTCGAGCAGGCCCCGGAGTTCCTCGGCGGCGGCCTTGAGGAGGTCGCCGTCGCGGGTGGCCTGGAGGGTTTCGAGGACGAAGATGACGCGCGTGGAGTCTTCGGTGACGCGGGTGCGGTGGGCGTCGCGATGGTTCCAGTGGCGGGTCAGGACGCCGGTGGCGTCGGCGTAGACGATCTCGCCGGGCTTGGGGACCTCGACGGCGTCGGGTTCGCCGAGCGGGGTGAAGGACTCGGTGCCGTCGGCGTGGCGGATGTCGACGAGGGCGCCGGTGACGTGGTCGAGGTCGAACGCGCCGGCGGGCAGTCCGTGGCGGACCGAGACGCAGTTGTAGGAGTCGACGGCGGGATTGATGCGCGGCAGGGCGCCCCTTTTCGCCATGCGGCGGCCGAGGGCGTCGACGCTGGGGCGGATGCGGCGGGGGTTGGTGCCGAAGGATCGGTAGGCGGTGTGCCAGGACTCGATGCGGGGATCGGTCTCGTCGGCCGGCTGCCAGGCACCGTCCGCGAGTTGTCGCTCCAGGTCGTCGAGAGCGGTGGCGGTGTGCGGCCAGGGTTCGTTTCCGCGCAGGCCGGTGGCGGTGATCAGGGCTATGAGGGTGTCGGGGAAGGCGTCGGCGACGGCGGCGCCGAGGCGGAATTCGGGCATGCGGTGAGGTCCTGTTCGTGCGTGGGGGCGGCGGGCGGGCGGCTCAGGGCTTCCGGGGTGGGAGGGTGCCGCGGCTCAGGTGAGGGCGAGGAGGCTGACGGCGACGGCCGCGGTGCCCAGGCCGACGAGTTGGCTGCGGTGGATGCGCTCGGCGAGGACGCCACGGGCGAGCAGGACCGTGCCGGCCGGGTACAGGGCGGTGATCACGGCGACGACCGTGAGGTCACCGCTGCGGGCGGCGAGCAGGAACAACAGGTTCGCCAGCGAGTCCAGGACGCCCGCGGTCGCCGATATCGCGTAGGCCGGCCTTTCCGGGCCCAGCCGGCGGTACAGCGCGGCGGCCGCGATCAGGGTGACCGTCGAGGAGACCGCTCGCCCGACGATCAGCGGTGCCACGCCGCTGTCGGCGGGTGCCTGGTGCAGGAAGACGAGTTGCAGCGCGATGGCCGCCCCCGCGCCCAGGGCCAGCGACAGCGCCGTCCGGGACGGCCGCACCGCGCCCGCGCCGTGTCCGGCGCTGACCAGGACCACCGCCACCAGCGCGAGCGGCAGACCCACGAGGCCGGCCAGGCCCAGGTGCTCGCCCTGGAGCAGGCCGACCGTGACCGGCAGGGCCGCGGACACCAGCGCGGTGACCGGCGAGAGCACGTTCATCGGGCCGATCGCGAGTGTCCTGTAGAGCAGGACGAACGCCACGGCGGAGGCGACGCCGGACGCGACACCCCACCCGATGCTGGCCCCGGTGAACGAGGCGCCCAGGATCGGCCACAGCGCCAGCTCGACCGCGAGGCTGGCCGGAGCGGCGACGAGCACGGTGCGCAGTACGTGCGCCTTGCGGGCACCCAGGCCGCCGAGGAAATCGGCGCATCCGTAGGCGAGAGAGCTGCCCAGGGCCAGCAGCAGAGCGATCACGGCACTTCCTTACTTTCACAATGGAACGACTCGAACGTACAATGAAACGACCGCCCGTTGTCAACCAAACGACCGGGCGGTCTATTCCAGTGCCCTACTCCGTCAGGACGGTGATCACGTGCCCGAGGCAGAGGCAGCCCTGCGCACGCTCGCGCACAACGTCAGAGCCGCACGCACCCGCGCGGGTCTGTCCCTCGACGAACTGGGCCGCCGCGCCAAGGTCAGCAAGGGCGCCCTGGTCGGGCTGGAGAAGGCGCAGGGCAACCCGAACTTCGCCACCCTGATCCGCCTCGCCGACACCCTCGGCGTCTCGGTCTCCGCACTGTTGGAAGGACCCGCCGAGGGCCGGGTCCGCGTGGTGTCCGCCGACGCCGTCATGCCCCTGTGGGCCGGGAAGCGGGGCAGCCAGGCCCGGCTCATGCTGACCACCTCGGGAGCGGCCCCCGTCGAGATCTGGCGCTGGGCACTGGAGCCGGACGAGGAGTACCCCAGTCACCCGCACCAGGCCGGCGTCGTCGAGACCGTCAGCGTCACCGCCGGCCGGATGACCCTCACCGTCGACGGAACCGAGCACCCGGTCGAAGCCGGGCAGACCGCCACCTTCGACGGCGACGCCCCCCACACCTACCGCGGCGCGGGCACCGAGACCTGCCACCTGATCATGACCGTGCACATCCCGCCGGCCCCGGGCTCCACTCCCTGACCGCCGGAGGCCGGGAGCGCCCGAGGGCCGGCGACCCGACACGGGCCGCGAGCGTCGCGGTCCGCCCTACGCGGCACGATCGCGGTCGTCGCCCAGGAACCGTCCGCCGAACAGCACCGCGCACGCCGCGGCCGTCAGCAGCCCACCGGCGAGGAAGGTGTTCCGCACGTCGGCCAGCGGGAGGATCAGTCCCCCGAGCGCGGCGCCCGCGGCGATGCCGACGTTGTAGCAACCGGAGTTGGCCGCGAGGGCGAGGTCCGTGCGGCCGGGTGCGCACTGCAGCATCGCGTGCTGGGTGGCCATGAACACCGGCCCGAGCGCACCGCCCATGAGCGCCAGGAACGCCACCGCCGCCACCGGACGGGAACCGGCCGCGTACAGACCGAGCATGGCCGCCGCCTGCGTGGCCACGGCGCCCGTCAGCGCGGCGCGCGGGTGGCGGTCCAGCAGTGCCCCGGTGATGCTCACCCCCACCAGGCACGCGACGCCGAACGCCACCAGCAGCGCGCCCACGGTGCTCGGTGCGAACCCGCTCACGTCGTCGAGGAACTCCACGAGATAGGTGTAACCGGTGAACGCCCCCGTGGCGGAGAGCGTTCCGGTGGCCAGCACGGTCCCGAACCGGCGGGCGTCGGGGCTGGTCCCGTAGGCCGCGGGTGCTTCGTCCGCCGGCGCGGTCGGCAGCAGCACGGCGATCGTCACCAGGGACAGCAGGCCCAGGACCGCCAGCGCGGCGAGGGGCACCTGCCAGGCGCTCCGCTGCCCCAGCCAGGTGCCGGCGGGAACCCCGAGCACGAGGGCGAGCGACCCGGCGACGGACAGCGCCCCGACCACCCGCCCACGGACGTCGGGCGCGAACAGGCCCACCGCGACGGGCCCCATCACGGCCCAGAACAACGCCTGGGCGAGCGCGGTCAGCAGCCGCGCCACGAGCAGCAGACCGTACGAGGTCGCCAGCGCCGCGGCCAGACTGGACACCACGAGCACGGCCAGCAGGCCCGTGAGCACATGGCGTCGGGGCGCGGCCCGTGTGACATGGGCGAGCGGCACGGACGCGACCGCGACCGTCGCGGCGTAGCCGGTGACCAGGAGGCCGACCGCGGACAGCGACACCCCGAGGCTGCCGGAGATGAGTTCCAGGAGACCGACCGGCAGGTTCTCCGCCGTGTTGAAGGTGAAGGCGGCCAGCATCAGGGCCCCGAGCACCGCCGGTCCGCGCCATGCGGCCGAACGCCCCGTGAGGGCGCGGCCCGTACCCGCCGCCGCCTGTCGCGCCTGCTCGGTGGCACCTTCCATAGCGCTACTTCACCGGCCCCGCGGGCCGCGTCGCAACCCCATCAGGCGTCGCGGCCAGGCCCCGCGCTGCACCATGGCACCTGACCGGCCGCCGGACACGGCCCCGGGCAGGGCGTGACCACGAGGGGCGGGTCACCAGGTGACGGGGATCGTCTCGGGGATGCGGAAGGCCACGTCGGGGCGCCAGCGCAGTTCCCCGGCCGGCACGGCCAGACGGAGCGTCGGGGCGTGGTCGGCCAGGGTCTGAAGGACGACGGCGATCTGCATCCTGGCCAGGGCGTTGCCGGGGCAGTGGTGCTTGCCGTGGCCGAAGCCGAGGTGGGGGCGGGGGCGCGGGATTCCGGCTTCGGACGACGTGCCGTCAACGGGACCGCGGTCGGCGGCGAAGCGGTCGGGGGCGAAGCGGTCCGGTTCGGGGTAGGCGTGCGGGTCGTGGTTGCCGGACTCCAGGGAGACCAACACGCACTCCCCGGCCTTGATCGTCAGGCCGTCGAGCGGCACGTCGTCGGTCGCCACCCGCTTCACCCCGCCCGTCGACATCGGCGTGTGGCGCAACACCTCCTCCACCATGGACGGCAGCAGCGCGGGCCGGTCGCGCAGGGCCGCCAGGGCCGTGGGGTGGGACAGCATCATCACCAGCGCGTTGGCCACGAAGCTCGCGGCCGTCCGGTAGCCGGCGATCAACATCAGGTTGGCGACTTCGGCGAGCCCGTCGGCGCCGAGCCGGCCGCCGTCCCGGGTACGGGCCGCGGCGGCCCGTTTGACGACGTCGGAGCCCGGTGCGGCGGCCAGTTCCGGTGCGCGCCGCAGGAAGAACCCGTACATGGCGTCGAGGGCGGCCTGGATCTCGTCGCGGGTGCGCTCCCGCCATACCAGGACCGTGTCGCACCAGGCGTTGAGCACCTGCCCCTCGTCCTCGGTGAGTTCGCCGAGGAGGACCCGGCGGGCCACCGCGAAGGTCAGTGGCCGGGCCAGCCCCTGCTGGAGGTCGGCGGGAGGCCCCTGCTCCGACAACTCGTCGAACAGGGCGCGGGCCCGGAGGCGCGTCCAGGCGTGGTGGGCCCGGATCGCGCGCGGACTCAGGGCGTCGGCCAGGATGCCGCGCAACCCCCTCTCCTGGAGCGTGGCCATGCCGTCGCCCCTGGCGCCCGTGGCGCGCGGCCGGAGCGGCTCCTGCCGCGGAGCGTCGGCTTCCAGGGCGGCGGTCAGGCTGAGCCGGGGGTCGGTGAGGAGCCGTCGGGCGAGGTCGTAGCGCGTGACCAGCCAGACCTGGTCGCCCGTCACCGTCACGACCCGGCAGGCCGGGGCGGGAGCTTCGCGCAGCCGGGCGTAGGCGGGCGAGATCTGCTGTCCCCAGTCGTCGAACGGGAAGGCGGGCGGGCCCTCGGCAGCGGTGCGCGAGGTGGGCGGGTGCGCGTCGGTGGTGGTCATGGGCCCGTCACCACCCCGGTCAGCGGCCCGACGGGCGGCAGTTGCCCGGATCGTCTGGACGGGGCGGACGGCGGCGGCCCGGGGAGGACGGGGCGGACCACCGCGTACGCCTGGAGCGGCGTGGTGAACAGTTCGTCGAAGACCAGCGGGACGGTGGGGATCACCTGGTGGTAGACGTGCACCGAGGAGGGGACGCGCAGGATGGCCGGCGTGTCCATGCACAGTGGCATCTCGGCTATCAAGTAGCGCATTCCCTCCGCGAGTTGCTCGGGGGTCGGCGTCGCGCCCTTCAGATGCGATGCCAGCGCCTTGCCGCTCGCCCGCAGGAACACCTCCCGCACCGACGGCTGCCGCTCCGCCGCCCGCTCCACCCTGCCGAGCAGTGCCCGGTACGTGGGGTCGCCGGTGAACTCCGTGAGCGTGCGGATGCGGTGGCGGTGTTCGGGCACGCCGCTGGCCGTCCAGGCACGCGCGATGCGCCGGCACAGCCGCCGGGTGTCGCGCTGCGCGTAGGACCGGGCGCGTTCCTCGGGATGGCCGAGGGCGCGGTACGTGTGGACGAGCGCGACGTCCGGGACGATCGGGTCCACCTCGGCGAACGCCTCGCTCGCCCACCGCAGCAGGCCGGTCAACCGCTGTTCGCTGAAGTAGCCGTTGCCGGGGCTGACACCGATCAGGACGTGCTCGCCCCGGGCCCAGATCTCCCGACAACGGTCCGTGAACGGCTCGATGGTGAAGCCCGGCGGCACCCGCCGCCCCGCGACCGTGCCGGCTCTGGCGTCCGCCCCGAAGTCCCTGGCCCCGCCCCCGCCCGCGCCCATGCTCGTGTCCATGGCTCTCCCGCTTCTCCCGTGCAGCAGGTGCACCCGCCCCAGAAACGGCCGGTGATGATAATCATCGAAATTGACACGCTGCGTGACCGTCCAGACCGAGCGGATAAGTCCACTCAAACGAGCTATGGGCGGTTCGCGAAACCCGCTTCAGGGGCACGGCGGCGCTGGCACGGGGCGCCTGTGACCGGCCACAACGCGAGGCGTACGCCGCCTCGGCCGGCCTCTTCCGGCTTCGGCCGGCGAGGGCGAACACCCGGCGGTGAGCAAGGCTGGATCCCGCCCGGCAGGCACACGATCCGAGCCACCCCATCGGCCCCGACGCCACCGATCTGCCCGCGAAAGCCGGTCCGTTCGCCGAAGTGGTGGGTGTGAGCAGGGGTGTTCGGGGCAACCGAAGTGGTACCCCAGCCGGGCCCCCCGTCCCGGCTGGGGCCCGACTTGGTCAGGGCTGCGATGGTGGGCACCGGGCGACGCGGTCGGCGGACCGCTCCGAGCGGCCCGCGGCGGTCGACGGTCGCCGTTCCGTGGTGGCCCGCCTGGCGGCGCGAACCGGGGCTCACACCCGGTTGGTGATCGTCACGCGGACCGACACCGGGGCCGCTCGGGCCTCGGTCGCCGCCGTCTCGGCGGCGGTGCGGACGGCCCGGGTGACGTCCAACGCCCGGTGGCCGAGACGGGCCACGACCTCCACCGTCACGTGCAACGGGCCGCCGGCCGCGTCCGGCGGGGTGATGCGCACCGCGCCGGCCTGACCCGCCGTCCTGGAACGGCCGGGCCAGGGCATGGCGGCTTGGAGGCGCGCCGCCAAGCCGGGTTTGAGGAAGGCGACGCCCGGCACCTGGAGGACGGCGTCGGCGATCGCTGCCGCGAGGTCTTCGCGCGCGGTGCGGTGGCTCACGGTGCTTCTCCGTCCGTGTGGGGCCCGTAGACGTCGGCGACGCGGACGTCCACGGCGGCGACCGGCAGGCCGAGTTCGACGTCGGCGGCTTCCAGGATCCGGTCGCGAACACGGGAGGCAAGCTCCAACAGGTCGCTCTCGAACGGCACGAGAACCTCGATGCGGATGTCGACCGGCCCGCGCGCCGTCCCGGTGGGGCCGGTCGCGCCACGTCCAGTTGGCCCGCCCGCGGGTGCGATGCGGCAGGAACCGGCCTGAACGCCCGCGACGGTCTCGGCGGCCGTGCGCAACGTCTTGGCGGCGGCGGCTTCCACGATCCAGGCGTCCTCGTCGGGGGCGCCCAACGGCAGCGTCCGCCCCGGCCGCAGTTCGAGGCGGACCACGTCCATCACACGCTCGGTGAGCGCTGCGGTGTCCTGCGGGGCGGGCGCGTGGTGGGCGGGCAGGCCGCGCACCAGGTCGCCGAGCCGGTCGAGTTCGTCCCGGGCCGCCGCGCAGTGCGGGCAGGTCCGGTCGTGGGGGTCGGGGGTCGGGGTGTCGCGTGCGGCCCAGGCTTCGGAGAGCAGCCGTCCGCAGGGCAGGTGCTCGTCGTCGGGTTCGGGGGCGGGCCGGCCGACCCGGTGGGGGCCGGCAGGATCGTTCATCGCCATGCGCGCATCGCCTCCGTCAGGCACCGTCGGGCGCGGAACACGCGGGCCCGGGCGGCCTGCCCGCTGATGCCCACCGTTTCCGCGATCTCGTCGTAGGTCAGTCCGTCCACTTCGCGCAGGATCCAGCACACGCGTTGCTCGGCGGAGAGTGCGGACAGCGCCGAGGACAGGTCTTTGGCCGCGGCGCGCGATTCGGCGGCGCGGGCCGGGGAGTGATGGTCGGGCGCGGTCGGCTCGGCGACCGCGTCCAGGTCGGTGAGTGGTCGTCGGGCCCGCAGCAGGTTCAGGCAGCGGTTGGTGACGATCCGGTACATCCAGGTGCCGAAGGCGGCTCGTCCCTGGAAGTCCGGCAGGCGGCGCCACGCGCTGACGAAGGCGTCCTGAACGGCGTCCTCCGCCTCCGTGCGGCCGTCGAGCAACCGGACGGCCAGCCGCAGCAGGGCCGGCGCATGGCGGGCGACCAGGGTCTCGAAGGCGTCCTCGTCGCCCTCTGCCGCCCGGGCGGCCAGCACCCCGTCGTCGGGGCGGGCCCGGTCGCCCGGTGGCTGGCTGGAGCGCGGGTCTCCCGGCACTGAACACGTCCTTTCTTCACACGTCGAGGGTTGGACACGTCTCACGGGCGATGTGTGACGCCGAAGGGCCGTGCCGACGTGAAGAAAAAAATCCGGGGAATGCGCGTCACACGCCTCCGGGCACGGGGTCCAACCCTGTGACAGCAAACGACCGGAGACAGCAGGAGGACACATGCCGACGCAAGCGACCGCTTCCGTGACGAAGACCGACGACACCGCCCGGCAGCCGTCGGGCATCACCACCGTCAACGGCGCGACCGGCGCGGGCGAACCGGCCGCCTCCCGCGGCAAGACCTCCATCGCCGACGTGGTGGTCGTCAAGATCGCGGGTATGGCGGCCCGGGAGATCCCCGGCGTGCACGACATGGGCGGTGGACTCTCCCGGACGCTCGGTGCGGTCCGTGACCGCGTGCCGGGCGGCCGGCCCAACGTGGGGCGGGGCGTGAAGGTCGAGGTCGGCGAGCGCCAGACCGCCATCGACCTGGACCTGGTCGTGGAGTACGGCGTGCCCCTGACCGACGTGGCCCGCGACGTGCGGGAGAACGTCATCGCGGCGGTGGAACGCATCACCGGACTGGAGGTCGTGGAGGTCAACGTCGCCGTCAACGACGTCCACCTCCCCGAGGACGACGACGCCCAGCCCGCCGGGGAGACCCGCGTCGAGTAGCGGTGACACGGCGTCACGCACGGGGTCCGGGACGGTTCCACGAGGGGAATGAGGTCAGTGGTGAACAGAGCGACGGTGGGCCTGATGACGGGGATGGCCCTGGCGTTCGCCGCCTGGTTCGGCGGATTCGGGGCGTTCCTCCTGGTCGCCGCGCTCGGTGCGATCGGGTACGTACTGGGGCGCCTGCTGGACGACGGGACCGACCTGCGGGAGTTCCTGGGCCAGGGCGGCTGGAGGAACCGGTGACGGCGGCCGGCGAGCGGGGCACGACGCGGATCGGCGACCGGGCGGTGCGTGCCATCGCCGCCCGGGCCGCCACCGAGGCGTTGCCCGGCGAGCGGATCGAGGTGACCGGCGCCCGGGCCGCCGTCCGCGGCGGTCACGCCGAGGTGACGCTGCGCGTCACGGCCCCGTACCCGGTGCCCCTGGACGAGGCCGGCGCGGACGTCCACGGCCACGTCACGGCGCGCACCCGGGAGTTGACGGGGTTGACCGTCGGCGCCGACGTGGGTCTGAGCGGCTTGCGGCCGCGCCGGGCCGTCTCGTTGACGAAAGCATCCGATGTCGACGCCCCGCGGCGGCAGCCGGCCCGCGGCCCGTGGTCCGAGCGGCGACTGCCGGCCGCGGTCGTGGCGTTGGCGGGGGCCGCGGTCAGCGCGCTCGGATGCGCGGACCTCGTCGTCCGCACCGTGGCGCCGCACCACGGGGCCGGCTGGGGCGCCCGGGTCGTGACGTGGCTGTCCTCCCCCGGTGACGGGCTCGTGCTGGCCGCGGGCGCGGCCGGGGTGGTGCTGGGTGCCGTCCTGCTGTGGGCGGCGTTGGCGCCCGGTCGTCGCCGTGGCCTCCCCTTGACGCCACCCGCCCCCGGCACCGGGGCGGTGCTCACCCGGCGCGCGGTCGCGGCCGTGGTGGGCGGCGCCGTGGCCCGGGTGTCCGGCATCGGGGCGGTGCGTGTCGCCGTCGGCCGCCGGCGCCTAATGGTGCGGGCTCGGCTCGCCTTCGGCGACCCCGTGGCATCCCGGGACGAGGTCGAGTCCGTGGCCCGGGACGCGGTCGCCGCCTGTGGTCTGGCTCGGCCCCGCCGCCTGCGGGTCCGGGTGCGCCCCACGGCCGCCTGGCGGCGCCCCGAAACCGATCCGACGGCCACCGAGGAACCGGAGGTGGCGTACCGTGCCGCACATCCGTAACGTCGTCAACCGCACGCTCCTCGGCCTCCTGGCCACAGCCGTGGTGGCCGGTGGGCTGTGGGCCGTCGCGACGCACTCCGCGCTGCGCGACCGGCTCCCCGACGGCTGGGCCGCGGCGACGTCCCCGGCGCACCTGCTGGACGGCGGGGTCCCGTCACCGGGCGGCGTGCCGTGGACCACCGTGCTGCTCGCCGCGAGCGCGATGGCGACGGTGCTCTGTCTGGCCTGGTGCGCCTGGCAGTTCCGTTCGGCGCAGGCCCGACGCCTACCGCTCCGCCAGGCTGGCGTCAGCCTGCGTACCCGCGCCCTGTCCGAGGTCCTCGGCGAGCAGACGGCCGCGGTGACCGGAGTGGCGCGGGCACACGTCCGGATGACGGCCCGCAAGGACCGGCTGCACGCACGGGTGCGGCTCCGCCTCGTCCCGGACGCCCAACCGTCCCGTGTGCTGGACGAGTTCGCCCGCACCGTCCTCGCACCGGCGCGGCACGCGGCCCGGCCCCGCCGCCTCACCGCCCACGTCCACCTCGATCGAAGCGCGCACCAGCCGCGCCGCCTACGCTGAACTTCCGTACGCACAGCGGGTGGTGACCGACCGGCCGGCACTCCCCCGTCCGACCCGAGCCCGAGGAACGCCTCATGACACGTGACGAGCAACCCCCACCGGCCGAAGGCGACGCACTCGTGGGAGCGCGGCCCCGGTCCGAACTCAAGAAAGTGTGCGCCGAGCTCGAAGCGCTCCCGCCCGGCGAAACCCGCCAGGCGCGCCTGGCGCAGGGGTTCCTGGCGGCCTGCCGGTGGGCTCTCGGTGTCGAGACCACCGGGCCGGTGACCGGTGGGCCCCTGGAAACCGACTTCGCGATGCCGTACTTGACGGCCGAGTCCGATGCGGCGGCCGTGCGGTTGGAGAGCCTGTCACCGGGCAGCGCGGCGCACGACTACGTGGAGGGGGTGCACGTGGCGCTGACGTGGCTCTGCGGACAGAGCGAGGAGCGGCCGTAGCGAAGGCCGGTGCAGGTGCCCGGTGTCTGTCCGCGGGTGGGCGCACACCGTCGACGGAGGCGGCAGGCACGCAGGCACGCAGGTGGTCGCTACGGAATCCCGCCGGCCGCGGCGCGCGGCCGTCCACTGCATCGGGCCGCGCGCCTCTGCATGGCGCCCCGTGGCGCCGCCAGCCCGTCCCCCAGGCCCTGGGGCCTCGCCGGACCCCGTTCGCGCACCCGTGCTAGCCTGTTGTGAAACAGATCACTTGTTCCGGGCACTTCGCCCACAGGGCAACGGCCCCGCCCGAGGCATCGACGTCGCCCGCGGTGTTGCGCGGCACACGAGTCCGCACCGCGCCGGCATGCGCGACGACCCGACTTCCCCACCATCCTTCCGAGCTGCTTCTGTGCACCCCATACCAGTGGTGATCAGCATCGGAGCGCGGGGCCGGAGGAGGTTCTTCATGAGCACCCACCGCATCCGTACCGCCCTCACCATCGCGACGGCGACCGCCCTGCCCCTGTGCTGGGCCGCCGCCGCGACACCGGCCGCCGCCTCTCCGCCAGCCGACACCGTCGGCTCGCAGTGCTCCGCACTGCCCCACAGCGGGCCGGGCAGCGCCCAGTCCCTGGCCGACAAACCGGTGGTGACCGGCGCGGAGCAGAACTCCTCCCTGTCGACGCTGGTCACGGCGTTGAAGAAGGCGGGGCTCGTCGACACCCTCAACCACGGCAAGCACCTGACGGTCTTCGCCCCGACCAACAAGGCGTTCTCCAAGATCTCGAAGGCCGATCTGGCCAAACTCCTGGGCAACAAGCAGGAGTTGAAGAAGGTGCTCACCTACCACGTGGTCGGCGAGCAGATCACGCCCAAGCAGTTCCCGAACGGGAAGTTCAAGACCCTTGAGGGCGGCGAACTGACCACCCAGGTCTCCGGCTCGACGTACACCGTCAACCACACCGCCCAGGTCACCTGCGGGAACCTCAAGACGGCGAACGCGACCGTGTACCTCATCGACCACGTGCTGACGCCTCCCAAGTGACGGCTCCCCTGGGGCGGCGGGGTCACGACTCTCGGGGGCGTGGCCGCGCCGCCCCTGCTGCCTGTCGCGCACCGCGTTCCCGTCCCGCCGCCCACGGAAGCGAGCGGCGGGTGACTCCCCTCCTCGGCGCACCTCGGTCGGTGGGCATCCAACCTCCCCGTGGTCCAACTCATCGCGTAGGGCCGAGGAGCGGTGTGGCGAGGCGGTCGATCCGCGGGTAACCCGGGTCGGCGGACCGCCTTCTGTACGCACGTCAGTCGACGCATCACGTGCGGATCGCCCCGCGCGGCGTGCGGTCACCGTGGCGACCGCACGCCGCGCGGGGGTCGTGGGGACGGATCAGTCGCGCTGGGCGTGCGTCGGGAGCGCGCGCAGCTTCATGCTCTTCGCCGTGCTCGTACCGAACCCGTAGTCCAGCAACTTCGCCGCGTCGGCGTACCGGTCGGCGCTGTTCAGCACGGTGCCGACGAGGGTCCTGCCGTTGCGGGTGGCCGCGAAGACCAGGCAGTCGCCTGCCGGAGTGGTCGTCCCGGTCTTGATTCCGATGACGCCGTCGTACGAACCGAGCAGCTGGTTGGTGTTGGTCCAGGTGTAGTAGCGGGTGCGGCCGTTGGCGGCGGGCGCTTCCCCCTTGTACTCCTTGGTCTTGACGATGGTGCGGAAGGTGTCGTTCTTCATGGCGTGCTGGGCCAACTCGGCCAGCTCGGTGGGGGTGCTGGAGTCGGAGCCGCCGCCGTCGAAGGAGGTGAACTTCGTCTTGGACAGGTGGAGTTCACCGGCCTTCGTGTTCATCTTCGAGAGGAACGAGGTGGTGCGCTCGGCGCTGGTGGTACCGGTGCCGAAGGTGTCGGCGAGCGCGTAGGCGGCGTCCGCGCCAGAGGGCAGGAGGGTCGCGTACAGCAGCTGGCGCACGGTGACCTTGTCGCCGGTCTGCAGGTCCGCGGTGCTGGATCCGTGCTGGGTGACGTAGTCCCGGTACGCCTGCTGCACGGGGACCTGGCGCTCCAGGTCGACGCCCGTGGTGTCGAGCACGACCGACGCGGCCATGATCTTCGCCGTGCTGGCTATGGGACGGACCGTGTCCGCGTCCTTGGCGAAGAGCGTGTTGCCGCTGGTGTCGTCCACCAACGAGGCGCCCTTGGCGGCGAGGGTCGGCTGCGGCTCCGGCTGGGTGGGGGTCGCAGCCTGAGCGGTCAGCGGGGAGAGGGCGAGCAGGGTGCCGCCCGCGAGGGCAACTGCGCGCTTGGTGAGAGTTCCGACAGTCAAAGAGTGTGCTCCATGTGCGGACTGCCGCTTCCCGCACCATGGGTACCGGGAGCGGCAGTTGAATTGCGTGTCTCCGCCATCAAACGTCACGGGTGGCGGATCGGGTCCGTCACCCCCGCGTCTGGCACCGATCTTTCCTCTCGCGGCGCCGTTGCACCCGATGGGATCGTCTCCCCTGCGTCGAGGTCGTGGTGGCTTGCGGTGCGCGGGTGGCCGGACGAGGCCGTGCGGGACGGGAGCGTTGTACGCATATCGCCCTGCGTCGGGGCCGATCCCGTCCGTACTCTGGACGACATGGCTTTCCCGACACCCACGACTCGCCCTCGCCATGGGCTGCTTCTGGCGTCGGCCCTGGTGCTGCTCGCTCCGTTGGTGGGTGAGTACCTCCTCGGCAACCAGCCGATCACGGCACTGCCCGCGGTGCTGATGCTGGCGCCGATGTACGGGTGCGGCGCGCTGCTGATCCGCGAGGGAGCAAGACGGGCCGGCTGCGGCTGGCCGACGATGGTGCTGCTCGCCGCGGCGTACGCGCTGGTGGAGGAGGGGCCGATCGACCAGATGCTGTGGAACCCGCACTACGGCGGCGTCGACATGGGTCTGGCGTACGCGGACACGCAGGTGTCCTGGCTCGGTACGAGCGCCGCCCTGTTGCAGGACGTGCTGTCGATGCACACCGTCTGGAGCATCTGCGTTCCGATCGCGCTGGTCGAGGCGTTCGGCGCGGACCGGACCCGGCCGTGGCTCGGTCGTCCGGGGTTGGCGCTGACCGGTGCGGTCTTCGTGGCGGGTTCGACGTTCCTCGCCGTCGAGCAGTACGAGAGCGGCAAGTTCCTGGCGTCGGGCGCCCAGTTCGGCGGGGCCTGCGTCGTCATCGTCGTGCTGATCGCCGCGGCCTTCGCGCTGGGCCGGCTCCGGCCGCCGCCGCGGGACGCCGCCACGCCCGTCCCGTGGCTGGTGGGCACCGTGGCCTTCGCGGCCGGCAGCGCGTACTGGGCCCGCGACTTCCTGCTCCCCGACAGCGTGTCGCCGTGGGTGGCGGTGGCCCTCTGGTGCGTCCTGGCGGCGGGCGTCGGTTGGCTGTGCGCCCGCTGGTCGCGCACCCCCGGCTGGGGTCCGCCCCACCGGCTGGCGCTGACCGCCGGCGCGGTGCTGACCTACGTCTGGCTGGGCTTCACGCATGCGCGGGAGATGGACGTCCCGTACGACACGGCGTTGACCGGCAATGTGGTCTTCGGCGCGGCGGCCCTGGTCCTGCTCGGCGCGGCGACGGTACGGGTCCGGTCGCAGGGCCGCGCTGCGGAGGTCGGGTGAGCGGACCCTGCGCCGCCCCTCGCCGGTTGCGGCCGGTCTCCAGTCCCCGTACGGCTACCTCGCCGTCAGTGCGGTGACCAGTTCGTCCAGCCCGTCGACGCGCCAGTCGAAGGCGTCGGAGCGCGTCGGTGGGTCGCCGACCGGTCGCTGGACGTAGGCGGTCCGCAGGCCCTTCGCCTGGGCTCCGCGGAGGTCCCAGGCATGGGCGGCCACCATGAGGATGCGCTCCGGTGGGCATCCGGCGGCGTCGATGGCGAGCTGGTAGACCTCGGGGGCCGGCTTGTAGGTCCGGGCGGATTCCGCGGACAAGGCTTGGTGCCAGCGCAGCCCGGCGCCCGCGTTGAGGCGCAGCAGGGCGGCGTGGCCGGCGTTGGAGAGCCCGACCACGGGGAGGTGCTGACCGAGCCGTTCGAGGCCGGCGACGGAGTCGGCCCAGGCAGGCAGGCGCTGACCGGCGGTGGACAGTGCGGCGATGGTTGCCCGATCGGTGATTCCGGCCTCGTCGGCGACGCGTTGGGCCGCTTCCGCGTCGATGATCTGGGTGTTGGCGTACGCCCGGTGACCCTGCGTGATGCAGCGCTGTTCGCGCTCCACGTGCTGTTGCCACACGGCGAGCAGCTCGCCGACCGACGCATCGTCAGCGGCCGGCACGGCTCGGCGAATCGCCGTGCGCAGTCCGCCGGGTTCGTCGACCAGCGTTCCGAGGACGTCGAAGACGACGACCTCGATGGCGTGGCTCCCGGCCATGTGCACTCCTCGCGATCCAGGCATCACCAGCTCAGCGGGTGACGACCCTGTCACGCATCGCGTCACCGGTCAAGGAGGTGATGTAACGTACACCTCGCCCAGCGGCAATCCGGCCCTCAACTCACCACACCGCACGAGCTGGTGAACCGCCACCGTGATGCGATGGGATGGCCTGCTGTGAGATCTCATGAACGCGCCAGAAGTGGCATACGGGCCTGCACGCGCTGGGTTCGCCGTCATCAAGCCGCGACGGGGCTGGCCTTGGGGCTCCCGGCGGTGCTCGGTTTCATCCTCGTCATGCTCGGGCCGGTGTCGTGGCTCGTGGCCGGCGGCACGGTGCGCAACCTCAGCGGCAAGGAGCAGGCCGATGCGCTCAACGCGGTGCGCCAAACCGTCCTGACCGCCGCGGGCGGAGCGGCGGTCCTGCTCGGCTTCGGATACACGGCCCGCACGTACCACCTGTCGCGGCGCGGCCAGGTCACCGGCCGATTCAGCACGGCCATCGGGCAGTTGGCGTCCGACAAGCTGGAAGAGCGCCTGGGGGCGGTGTACGGCCTGGAGCAGGTCATGGCGGAGTCGCCGCCGGAACACGCCACCGTCGTGTCGGTGCTCTCCGCGTTCGTCCGTGAGCGCGCCCGCCGCGCGGACGAACCGGCCCCGGAAGGGGGCGCCGGGCAGCAGGGAACTCCCCCGCCGTTCGGCACGGAACCGCGTGCCGACATCAGGGCGGCGATGGAGGTCCTCGCCCGCAGGCCCGAGCGCGCGGAGGCCCGCCGGGTGGACCTCCGCCGAACCGCCCTCGTCGGGCTGATGATGCGCAGCTTCGACTTCGACGCCCCGCCCCGCCTCGCCCGCGCGTACCTGACCTGGGCCGACCTCCGCCGGGCCGACCTGCGCGGAGTCGACCTGCGCGGCGCCATCCTGAACGGCGCCGATCTCCGCCTGTCGATGCTCGCCGGAGCCCTTCTCGACGGCGCGGCGATCGCCAACGCCGATTTGCGCGGCGCCCATCTGGGGGGCGGAACGTCGCTGGTCGGCACGGATCTCAGCGGTTCCGACCTGACGGACACCCGCGGCGTGACCGCCGAGCAGCTGTCCGGCTCCGTGCTCGACGAAGGGACCCTGCTGCCGCCGGACCTGGCGGCCGACCCGTGGATCAGGGCGCGCCTCGCCGACTGCGCCGCCTGGACCGACCAACAGGGCTCATCGGCCTCTCCTCCCCCACCGACGGCGCCGCCCGCCTGACGACCCACGAGGCGAGACGGAGGCTCGCGCCCGCGCACCCCGGAGCGTGCGCTCGGGCGCGAGCCGGCCGGTCCGTGATCACACCAGAACGACCCCTCACCCTCCGCATCAGGGCGACTACCGTCCGCGCCGCTGCAGCCGCTCGCGCGGCCCCGGAATACCCACGCCTCCCGTTTTTATTTATGATTCAACCAAGTGGGAGGTGTCCCCTTCCCCGGGCCGCAGGCACCCCGCCTCACCCGCGGAACACCAGGTCACGAACCGCCCACACCAGCCAGAGAGGACCGCACCATGGCTTCGACCCTCGACGTCCGCCGCGCCGACGAGCGCTTCCACACCCAGGCCGGGTGGCTGGACTCCCACCACTCCTTCTCGTTCTCCCACCACTGGAACCCCGACAACACCCACTTCGGGCTCCTGCTGGTCTCCAACGACGACGTCGTCGCGCCGGGCACCGGGTTCGACACCCATCCGCACCGGGACATGGAGATCGTCACCTGGGTGCTCGACGGCAGCCTCGTGCACCAGGACTCCGAGGGGCACAACGGCGTGATCTACCCGGGCCTGGCGCAGCGGATGAGCGCCGGCACCGGCATCCTGCACAGCGAGAAGAACGACTCGTGGACCCTGACCGGGAAGCCGGAGCACGAGGACCCGGTCCACTTCCTCCAGATGTGGGTGATCCCCGACGAGGCCGGAATCCGCCCGGGCTACGAGCAGCTCGACATCAACGACGAACTCGCTCGCGGGGGCTGGAGCACGCTGGCCTCCGGCATGTCCCAGCACGCCGACCAGCGGGCGATCGGCATCCGCCAGAAGCACGCGGCCCTGCACGTCAGCCGCATGCGCTCCGGTGAGACCCTCCAGATCGCCACCGCTCCGTTCGCCCACCTCTTCGTCGCCCGGGGCAGCGTCGAGTTGGAGGGCGGCGGACCGCTTGCCACGGGAGACGCGGCACGCATCACGCGCGCCGAGGGGCAGCGCATCACCGCCGGCCCGGACGGCGCGGAGGTCCTCATGTGGGAGATGGACGCCGCCATCGCGATGAAGTGAGCGAGGGGCGGGCGGGCGACGGCACGCACGACGGCCGGGCCCGCCCGCCCTACGCCCCAGCGTCCGGGCCGCACCGAACTCCCCACGCCATCGGCCGCCCCGTGCCAGGGTGGAGCCGCAAGCAGCCGGTGCACTCGTGGAGGTGGACATGACGCGAACGGAACCCGTAGCCGCCGCGCACGGACTCGCTCAGCACCTCTTCCCCGACGCGCTCACGGTGCTCGTGGGCGGAAGCGTGCTCACCGAGCGGCGGACCAGGACGTCCGACCTGGACATGGTCGTCGTGACCGGTCCGTTGGAGAACCCCCACCGTCACTCGTTGTCCTGGGAGGGATGGCCGGTGGAGGTCCTGGTCCACGACGAGGAGACGTTGGCGGCCTACTGCGCCGACAATCTTGCCCGCCGCTGGCCGGGGATTCCCCGGCTGATCGCCGAGGGGACGCTCGTGAGCGACCGCACCGGACTGGGACACCGCCTCCAGACCGAGATGCGCCGACGCCTGGCCGACGGCCCGACCGCCGCGACCGTCGCCGAACTCGAAGCCCACCGCTACGAACTCACCGACCTCCTCGACGACTTGGCCGGCGCCGACGACCCGGCCGAGCTCGCCTTCATCGCCAGCCGCGTCCTGAACAAGACGGCGCTGCTGGCCCTGCTCGCGGGCCGGCACTGGCAGGGCAGCGGGAAGTGGCTGCTGCGCGAACTGCGCGACCACGACCCGGTACTGGCCGATCGCCTGGCCCACTCGCTCACCGCTCCCCCACGGCTGGCCGGCGTCGCCCGGGAAGTCCTCGACGGCGCGGGCGGACCGTTGCGCGACGGCTACCGGGTGACCGACCCGCGCAGGCCGTGACCCAGGCCGTAACGCACCCCGTGCGGCCGCCCCATACCTCGTCCTGCGGCAGGCCCACCATCGCCCGGTCGACAACCGCACTCGCCGACGGCCACACCCTGCGGCACCGCCCCATCCGGCCGGCAACGCCGCGCGCTGCCGTGCTGCAGCAGCCCGCTGACGTCCTCGGCCGGCCATAAACCAGTTGTCGATCGCCTTCTCCCCCAGGCAGATTGGCATGGGCAGCTGCCGAACCACCGGCCTCCGGGTCGTCATCGCCAGCACCCGGACCGCACGAGATGCCCCACCCCGGGCCCGCCGCCGCCGTCGAACTCCAGCACGCCCACCCACCACCACACCGACCCCTCCCGGGCACCCCGTCCCTCGGCACCGGTCGGCTGCGAGAACACCAGTCGACTCCGAGATCACGGGCCGGTCGCCCGGCCAACCCACCAACCAGCGAAGGGAGTTGATGATGCCCATACAGACCCCGACCGTCCTGGGCGTGCTCACCGAGCCCGCCCGCCCCACCGGGTGGAAGGCCAACCGGCACAAGGTCCTGCTCGTCCTCGGCCTACTGGTCGGCTACTGGATCGGCACCCACGTCCACGACGCCCCGCAGCAGCAACAGTCCCCTCGGCCGGTCTCCACGGCCCCCGCGACGACGGCACCCGACCCGCACCGCACACCCACGGGTCTCGGCGTCGCGCCCTGAGTCCCCGCCGGTGCCATGCCTGCACCGGCGGGGACCTCGTCCCACATCGGGCGCGGCGGCGTCCCCGAAACGGCCGCCCCAGACACGTGGCGAACCCGTTCCGTTCCTGGCCGAGGAGACGTACCGAACAGCCATTCGCCGCCTCAGCCCGTCGGGCCCGCCCCAGGCCGACCATCCTCCTCAGGGAGGGCGTCCGGGGTCCGTTCGCGCAGGAGCCCAACGAAGGCCCTGGCGGCCGGCGAGGCACCGGAGGGCTTCCACAGCGCTTGGATCACGCGAGGTGGAACGCCCGTCACCGGCACGCTCCGCACGGTGGGCATGCGGGCGGCGGAGGCGGCGGACACCAGCGCGGTGCCCAGTCCGCGGGCCACGAGGGGTTCCAGCAAGGTCATGGCGTCGGCCTCGAAGGCGACCTTGCGGGTGACGCCGGCCGCGGCGAACGCGGCGTCGTTGTGGCGGCGGATCCCCGAGCCCGGTGGCATGTCGACCATGGTGCCTGCGGCCAGTTGTGCCGGGGCGACCTCGGCGGCTGCGGCCAGGGGATGGTCGGCCGCGACGATGGCGACGAGGTCCTCGTGGGCGAGGTTGCGGGCGATCAGCCCCCGTGGGGGTTCCGGTGCGTTGGCGTCGACGAACACGAGGTCGCAGCTGTGGTCACGCACCTGTTCCAGCAGGTCGCTCACCAGCCGGGTGCGCAAGGTGACGCGCACCGCCGGATGCCGCTCCTGGTAGGTGGCCAGCAGGTCCGGCAGGTCCACCGCGGCGAGCGGGGTGATGGTGCCGATGTTCAGCGTGCCCCGGAGCTGACTCCCGAGGGCGACCACTTCGCCGCGGGCACGTTCCACCGCGGCCAACGCTTCGCGGGCCGGCCCCAGGAACACCTCACCGGCCGCCGTGACCCGGACGCCACGACTGCCGCGCTCGAACAGCCGGGTACCCAACTCCTCCTCCAGCCGGGCGATCTGGTGGCTGAGCGCGGACTGCACGACGAAACAGCGCTGCGCGGCACGGGTGAAACTGCCGGTGTCCGCGACGGCGACGGCGTAGGTGAGCTGACGGAGTTCCATCCAGGCATCTTGATCCGAGATGGCCTGCATGACAACTGTCTGTTGGACGCATGCGACCAGGGTGGACAGCATGAACGGGCAAGGCGCCCACCGCCCCCCACTCGCCCACTCGCCCACTCGCCCACCACATCGTCTGCCGACCGGCCGCCGGCCAACCACCGTCGTCCGACTCCTCGATCGGGACGGCACCGGGGCCCGCGGACGAGAACCGCTGGAAGGGAGTGCCCCGCCCGTGGCATCCTCCGCAAGTCCGCCCCCCTCCTCCCCCGCTTCCCCAACTTCCCCAGCTGACGGAACCACCGCACCGCACAAGGAAGTTGGCGCCGCGGGCCCCGGCAGGCCCGGGCGCCGCACCCTCCTGGTGATGTCCGTGGCCGTGGGACTGTGCGTGGCCAGCAACTACTACGCCCAACCACTGTTGGACACCATCGCCCACGACCTGAGCCTGTCGTCGGCGGCCGCCTCGCTCGTGGTCACCGCCGCCCAGGTCGGGTACGTCCTCGGACTGGTCCTCGTGCTGCCGCTGGGCGATCTGCTCGAACGGCGTCGACTGGTCTGCGCACTCACCCTGGCCACGGCGTTCTCGCTCGCGCTGACGGCGATCGCGCCCAACACCGCACTGCTGCTGATCGGCACCACGTTGACCGGCCTGCTGTCGGTGACGGCCCAGATCCTGGTGCCGTTCGCCGCGGACCTGGCCCTGCCCGAGCAGCGCGGCCGAACCGTCGGGACGGTGATGACCGGACTGGTCCTGGGCATGCTGTTGGCCCGCACCGCCTCCGGGGCGCTCGCCTCCGTCGGCGGATGGCGCACCGTGTACTGGGTCGCCGCGTGCGCGATGCTCGTACTGACCGCAACGCTGCACCGTGTGCTTCCGCAGTACCGTGGCGGCGCGGGCCTGCGCTACGGGCAACTGCTCCGGTCCACCGGCCGCCTGCTGATCGAGGAACCGGTGCTGCGCGCCCGCTCGGCCATCGGCATGCTGGCGTTCGCCTGTTTCAGTGTGTTGTGGACGGCCCTGGCCTTCCTGCTGTCCGGGCCCGACTACCGCTGGTCCGACAGCGAGATCGGCCTGTTGGGACTGGCCGGTGCGGCCGGTGCCGTCGCCGCCCAGGCCGCCGGACGGCTGGCCGACCGCGGCCGCACCACCCTGACCACGGTCGTCAGTGCACTGCTCCTGCTCGGCTCGTGGTGGGCCCTGGCCCTGGGCGCGCACCTCCTCGCCGCGCTGATCATCGGCATCGTGCTGCTGGACCTCGCCCACCAAGGGGTGCACATCACCAACCAGTCACTGATCTACGCCCTGCGCCCCGAGGCCCGCGGCCGCATCACCTCCGCCTACATGACGTGCTACTTCATCGGTGGCGCAGTCGGTTCGGCGCTGGCCGGCGCGGCGCACGCCCAGGCCGGCTGGGACGGGGTGTGCGTGTTGGGTGCCGCCCTGGCCCTGCTGCTCAGCCTCGTCTGGGCGGCCACCAGACGCACGACCGGCGGCGGCGCCCAACAGCCTTGAGGCGTCGCCTGACCGTGAACGGCCCGGCGGCGCCTGGGCCGGGAGGGGGCGGTTACGGCGCGGCAGGCCCCGGCCTGGTGGGGCCGGCGCCGGCGCCCGTACCGTCGGCTCGCCGCTCACCCGCCTCCACATCGCGTGGCGAAACGCCGTTCGCCGGCCCCCGGACGGTTGCGCGGGGGCCGGCGAATGCGGGCGGAAGGTGGTCGGACCTCAGGTGGTGACCTGGTGAACGGTCACCACCCGGTCATGACGGTTCCCAGCGCCAGCGGGGCCAGGAGCAGTGCGAGCACCTTCACGCGCAGGGGGTTGCCACCCCGCCCGGCGTACCGGCAGACCACGAAGGCCGCGACGAGGCCGAGGGGGAAGACGATCGGGACGGTTTCGGTGAGCGGACTGCGGGTTCCCCCCACGTAGGCCGCGGCCCACGAGCCGGCCGCCCCCGCCAGCACCGCGAAGAACACCTTCCCGGCGCTGAACCACTCGCGTTCCATCACGTCGGTCAGTTCGCCGAAGCGTGAGCCGGCGCGCCAACGGCGCACGGCCGTCACGGAGAATGCGATCAGCACGGACATCCCCGCGACGAGGAATCCCCAGCGCAGGATGGACGCCGCCGTTGCCATGGTCATCATGTGAGCCCTCCTCGGTTCCGGCCGGACGGCCGGCGACTACCAGCAGTTCTTGACGACGCCGTCGATGCCGAGGATCTCCGCGGCGATGCCGCCGAGGCCGCCGCCGGCTTCCTCGAAGACCTCCATGATCCCCTTCTTGAAGGTCTTGCCCGCCTTCTTCTTCGAGCGGATCTTGGTGATGACCTTGTTGATGCCACCGAGCTTGTCGATGGCCTTCTTGACCTTGTAGACCTTGGCGATGGCGAAGATGTTCGAGCCGACCGCGAGCAGGATGCCGCGCGAGCAACCGGCCAGGTTGAAGGCGTACAGGACCGGACCGGCGGCCTCGACCGCCTTGATGCCGGCGTGCTCCTCCAGCCACTTCACGGTGGCGTCCTGCCCCTGGGCCAGGACGGACTCGGGGATCTCGTCGATGATGCGCAGGATGTTGGCGAACGCGTCGATCGACGCGTCGTCGAACGGGATGTCGTCGGCGACGTCCGCGGCCGTGACCGGGCGCGGCGCCTGGTGGGACTGGGCCTCCGCGGCGTGTGCGGTCGCGGTGGTCGCGAAGATGCTGGCGGCGGTGACGCCGGCCACGGTCACGGCCATGCGGCGCAGGGCGGTGCGGGACAATATGGAGGCAGACACGCGTGTGCCCTCTCTGATGGTGCTGTGCGTTGTCGTATCGCCGCCCGGAGAGTTCGTTTCGACCCGTACCTCCGGGCGGCGATGGTGATTGTCACTGTCGCCACGTTCACGTAACAAGGCGGAATCCGACGCCTTCCTCCGCAAAAACGCCGCGCCGTCCGTTTTGTTCGGACGGGTGTCGGGGCCCCGACACCCGTCGGGGGTCACGGCAGGCACGCCCGCACGAGGTGGCCGCCGTCGTCGGTCCGTTCCGCGGTCACCGTGCCGCCGAGCAGGGCCGCCCGCTCCCGCAGCCCCACCAGACCGTGGCCCGCGCCGCCCGGCGCGGATGTGGCGCCCGTCGCCGGAGGGCCGTTGTGGACCTCGACGGTCAACTCCCCCACCGGGCGGTCGGCGCCGGCCGTCGCGGTGAGCGTGACCGTGACGCGGGAGCCCGGAGCGTGCTTGGCGGCGTTGGTCAACGACTCCTGCACCGTCCGGTACGCGGCGAGTTCTGTCGCGGCGGACCAACGGGCGTCCGACGGCAGCCGGGAGTCCAGGTTCACGTCGAGCCCGCTGGACGCGATCAGCGCCGGCAGTTCGGCCAGGCCGGGCGACGGTTCCGGCTCGCTCGGACTGCGCAGGACGCCGAGCATGTCCCGCAACTCGTCGAGAGTGGTGGAACTCAACGCACTGATCCGTTGCCCGGCTTGTCGCGCATCGGCGTGGTCGGCGGTGAGGGAGAGCACCCCGGCCTCGACGGAGATGAGGTTGACGTGGTGGGACACCGCGTCGTGCATCTCCCGGGCCAGGCGCGCCCGTTCGGCGGCCACGGCTTCCTGCGCCACGAGCAGCCGCTCGCGCTCCCGGCTTTCGGTGAGTTCCCGCACCCGCAGCGACAGTTCCCCCCTGATCCGGGCCAGCCGCCCCAGCGCCAAGGGTCCGGCGCTGAAGAGCCCCGGTCCCAGCAAGGCCGTCACCCAGTGGGACATCGACCAGTCCCGGATCTCCTCACACCACGGGATCGCGGCGACGAGGAACATCAGCAGTGCGCAGGCGTACACCACCAGCCGGTTGCCGAGCACCGCGGCCGCCGTGCTCAGCGCGAACATCGGCGCGAGCCACAGGTAGCCGGTGACGGCGGCCGGAAGGGCGGCGAGCACGGCCGCCAGCGGCCAGCGCCGGCGCACCGTCAGCAACGCCACGGCCAACAGGTACGTGCACCGTGCCCCCACACCGACCTCGTCGACCACGGTGAACAGTTCCACCGTGGCGGAACCGAGCACGGCCCCTTCCACCAACCACCTCGGCGGACGCCTCATCGCCGCACCACTACCCCTGCGACGCGCCAGCCGGGGCGGACGGCGTCGCACCTGCCTGGCCCCGCGACTGCTCCGGGACGCGGGCGTCCAGGCTTTGCGCGAGCACCGCCGCCTGGATCCGGTTGGCCACGCCGAGCTTGGCCAAAATGGCGCTGACGTGGTCGCGCACCGTCGTCTTGCTGAGGAAGAGCCGCCGACCGATCTCCTCGTTCGACGCCCCCGTGGGCAACAGCCAGAACACCTCGCGCTCCCGCTCGGTCAGGGCCGCGTACCCCGGAGCGGCGGCACTCACCGCCGCCTGCGCGGGCCGTGGAGCCGCGTGGATGGCGCGCGTGACCCGTGCGGACAGGGCGCTGCCGCCCGCGGCCAGGAGGTGGACACCGGGAATCAACTCGTCCAACGCCCGGTCCTTGAGCAAGAAGCCCGACGCCCCCGCGGCCAGCGCCCGCACGACGTTGGCGTCGCTGCCGAACCCCGTCAGCATGGCCACGAGCGGCGGCTCCGCCAAGGCACGCAGCTCCTCCAGCACGGCGACCCCGTCGACATCGGGCATGTGGATGTCGACCAGCGCCACGTCCGGGCGATGCCGCAGCGCGGCGGCCACTGCTTCGCCCCCGTCGCACGTCGCACAGACACGGATGTTCTCGTCGGTTTCCAAGATGCGCTGAAGACCGCCGCGCATCAACGGTTCATCATCGACGACCATGACGTCCACCCTGGTCAAAGTCCCGCCGCCCCCATGAATTCCGGAATAACGGATTCAGGTTAACCGACCGTTCTGCACGCCTTACCCCCACCAAGTCACACCCCGGCCGGTTCCCTACTGGTCGAACTCCCGGCAGATACGTCTGCGGCGCGCCTGCGGGCTCGTGCGCCGGACAAGTGCCTGGCCTGGCGATGGTGGGACCCGGCCGCCCGTACACCGAAGTGGGGTGGGTATGAGCGCAGGACGACAGGACGACGCACCGGGACCGAGGCCACAGGCGTGCCAGCGCGCCCCAAGGTCGGCAGGCCGGGCCGGCTCGATCGTTGGGCGGCGGCCCGGCAGTCGGCTACGCGCGCCTCACCGACCGACCGCCTTGCGGAGTTCTTCCTTGTTCATGTGGGAGCGGCCCTCGATGTTCTTCTTCTTGGCCTCTTCGTACAGCTGGTCCTTCGTGGGGCCCTGCGCACCGCGGTGACTGCGTTCGCCGCCTCGTTCGTAGGCGGACTTGGGGTCCCGGAGGGACGTCCGGCTGGCGGTCTTGGCTTCTCCGGCGCGGGCACGTTCCTTGTTCACGGTGCGCGCGGCGATCTCCTTCGCACGCCTTTCGGGCATGCCGCGCTCTTCGGCCTGCTCCTTGATGTGCTCGTACTGCCGCTCGCGTTTCCTGCTCGAACCTGCCGGCATGGTGCCTCCCCTCATCGATGGCGGTGCGTGCCGCTTCGACGCGGCGGTGCGCGGACACCGCGCGAAGCCGGCCGCTCCTCTCCAGTTCACCCCGTTCTGCCGCCGGGCGCGATGCGGGGCCGGGACGTCCAGGCGCACTCGGCTGCTCACCTCGCGTGATGTCGGCGCGGTCCGAGGCTAGGGCGTCACCGCGACCGGCGGCTCGACCAGGCCCCTCCGGCGCCCTGCCCTCAGAGCCCCCCGACCTACCGCCTACCACCTACCGCGCCGTCTCCAGGAATTCGAGCCGGTTGCCCACGGGGTCCTCGGAGTAGAAGCGCTTGTGGCCCGGCAGGTCCTCGTCCCAGACGACCTGGGCACCGCGTGCCTCCAGGCGGGCGGCGTACTCCTCGATCCCGGTCACGCGCAGCCCCGGGTGGGCCTTCTTCGCTGGCCGGAAATCCGCCTCGATGCCCAGGTGGAGCTGGACCGGGCCGGCCTGGAACCAGCAGCCGCCGCGCGCCGCGAGGGCCGGGGGCTTGGGGACCTCCGTCATGCCGAGCACGTCCCCGTAGTACCTCCGCAACCGGTCCTCGCTGCCGGGCGGGGCGGCGAGCTGCACATGGTCGACAGCCACGAGCATGGCTTCTCCTTCTCGACGGCAAGCGCGACGAACTCACGGCCCCGGGCACAGATCGGGCCATCCATCCTGACTTCATCGGAACCGCCCGCCAACCCCTCGGCGAACGGTTCGGACCACGAGCGCCGGATCGCCGAACTGCGGGCGGGCGGGACCGGCTTCGACTTCCGCCCGTTCCGCGCCTCCCGGCGACACCGCGGGGCAGACCGTTTCCTTCTCCGCGGCTCGGCCGTTGGTCCGGGTGTCAATTGTCGCCCCTGTCCGCGAAAGGACAATGATGCGCCCGTTCCACCGCATTGCCCTCGGTGTCAGTAGTTTTGCTCTGGCCCTCTCCCTCCCTGCTGGTGTGGCGGCCGCCGCGAGCGGCTCGTTCGCGTGGGTGGGGCCCAACGGCAAGACGTACGCGCTGAAGAACCCGCCGGAAAACAAGTGCCTCGACATGAGCCAGACGGCGCGCGGCGCGCGCAACGCGACGAAGAAGCCGCTCGCGGTCTACAACGGCAAGCGCTGCCGGGGCCACTTCACGCAGCTCGCCCCGGGACAGGCCGCGCCGGCGGGCGCGCGCTTCGCCAGCGTCATCTTCAATCCGCACTAGGACGGGTTCCGCGAAGTGGTGGCGACGTGGCCGGTGGGGCCCGTCGCCACGGCTTCACCGACCGGGTGGCGTCGTGTGGCCGTCGCCCGCCGGTGCGTTGACGGTGCCGGTGCGGCCGGCCAGGCGCGGGAAGAGCGCTTCGGCGTTGGTCCGGTTGATGGCGTCGGCCTGGCCGGGGGCGTAGTCGGGGTAGGTCTCCAGGTAGGTGTTGTAGTAGGTGCCCGCTTCTTGGGGTGCGAAGGGCCAGTCACTGCCGTAGAGGACGTGGCCGGGTTCGGCGAAGGCGAGCAGGGCGGGCAGGGCGCTGGGGCTGGCGGACAGCGCGGTGTCGAAGTAGAAGCGCTTGAGGTCGCGCAGCACGGCGTCGGAGTCGCGGTCCGGGTCCACGGCGAGCGGAGCCAGGCCGGAGAAGCGGTAGGCGGCGTAGGGCAGGAAGCCACCGCCGTGGGAGAGGATCACCCGGACGTTCGGGTAGCGGTTCATGACGCCGTTGAGCACCAGGTTGAGGGCGGTGCGGGTGGTGTCGAAGACGAAGTCCGCCAGGGGGGCCGGGGTGCCGGGGAGCAGCGGCATCGGGGGCTGCGCGGGGTGGACGAAGACGTTGGCGTGGCGCCGGTCGAGTTCGGCCCACAGCGTCTCGAAGTCGGGGTCGCCGAGGTAGCGGCCGTGGGCGTTGGACATCAGCACGACCCCGTCGGCGGCCAGGACGTCGAGCGCGTGCACGGCCTCGGCGACGGCGGCGTCGGCGTCGGGCAGGGGGACGCTGGCGAAGTGGCCGAAGCGGTCCGGGCGGTCCTTGGCGAGTTCGGCGGTGTACTCGTTGACGGCGCGGGCGGGGTCTCGGGCGTCGGCGTCGCCTTCGCCGTCGAGGTGGACGCCGGGCGCGGTGACCGAGAGCACGCCGGTGGCGATGCCCTGCTGGTCCATCATCGCGAGGGCGCTGTCGGCGCTCCAGGCGGGGACGGCCCAGCCGCCGGAGTCCAGGCCGCGCGCGGCGAGGGCGTCGGCCCAGACCGGCGGGACGATGTGCTGGTGGACGTCGATGCGGGCGGGGAAGTTCATCGCCAGCTCCTTAGCTCTCTAGTTGTTAGCTTGCTAAGCATTTCATTGAGTAAGCTAACAATCATGCGAGAGGCAAGCAAGCACGAGGTCGTGGACGACCGGGCCCCCACCCCCGACGAAAGGGGCGTCGAGGAGCTGGCGCGCGCCGCTGACCAGCTCTTCTATGCCATGCGGCGGTCGCGGACCGCCACCGTCGGGCGGTCCTCGGCCGGGCTGTCCATGGCGCAGCTGGCGCTCCTCGACCCGCTGGCCGACGACGTCCGGAGCGAGGGGCTGACCGTCAGCAGGCTCGCCTCCCACGCCGACGTCAGCGTGCCGACCGCGACCCGGATGCTCAAGCAGCTCGAAGCCACCGGCGTGGTCACCCGGCGCCGCTCCGACCTGGACGAACGCCAGGTCCTGATCCGCCTCACCGAGGACGGCGCCGGCCGGCTCGCCGCCATGCGCACCGAGCTGCGGGCCCGGCAGTCGCGCGCCCTGTCCCGGTTCACGCCCGAGGAGCGCCGCGTCCTCACGACGCAGCTGCACGAACTCGCCGAGCTGATCACCGACTCGATGCCCGGACCGAACCGGTAGGCCCGGGCCGGCACGGGTCCGGGTGCGCGTGCGGCGCGATCCGGCGCGCGCCACAGTGGAGGTGCGGCACGACATCCGGCATCCGATGGGAGGCGGGCGGACCGTGAGCGGCGACGACGCGCTGACCACGTACCGGGGCAGGCGGCACTTCGACCGGACCGGCGAGCCGCGGGGCGGGCGGGCCCCCTCCGAGGACGCACCGCACTTCGTGGTGCAGATCCACGACGCCAGCACCCTGCACTTCGACTTCCGGCTGGAGGTCGACGGCGTACTGAAGTCCTGGTCCGTGCCGAAGGGCCCGTCCGCCGATCCGCACGACAAGCGGTTGGCGATGCCCACGGAGGACCATCCGCTGGAGTACCGGGAGTTCGAAGGCGTCATCCCGGCGGGCGAGTACGGCGCGGGCGCCGTGATCGTCTGGGACGAGGGCAGCTACCGCCCGTTGCCGGGGCGCAAGGACCGCGGCCGCACCTTCGGCGAAGCCCTGGAGCGCGGCCACGCCTCCTTCTGGCTCGACGGGAGCAAGCTGCACGGCGGCTACGCGCTCACCCGGTTCCGCGGCGGTGGCGCCGGAGAGCGGGAAGCCTGGCTGCTGGTCAAGGAGAACGACGAGCGGGCCGGGGACCACGGCGCGCCCGACGCCCGACGGGCCCGGTCCGTGCTCAGTGGTCGGACCCTCGGACGCGTGGTCGCGGAGGCGGCCGGGGGCGCGGCAGACCGCTAGCGCGCGAGTGGCGGGCCGCGCCGGCCGCGTGGGGATCGTCGTCTCAGTAGCCGCCCAGCAGGGTCCGCACCCTGCGCAGGGTGTCGGGGCCGGCTGTGCTGTGCCAGCGCGCCGGATCGGCGGGGCGCCGTCCCCACAGCAGCAGGACGCGTACGGCCGCGTCGCTCTCGATCGTGGCGGGCCCTTCGGGGGCGGCGAGCCGGATGCGGGCGCCGTCCGCGTCGGCCACCACGACGACGTCGGCCGTGCCCGGCGTGCGCAGGCGCCCCTCGACCCGGCCCGCGGGGCCCAGGTCGAGACCGGTGCGGCCCCGTTTCAGCAACGGTCGACCGACCGACACCACGCTGTGCTCCGTCATCCACGGCTCGCTGAGCGCCTGCACGGCGGTGCGGTCGTCGCCGGTCAGGTCCCAGCGGTGCAGGATGAGTTCCTCTCGAAGGTGCTCCGCGAAGAAGGGCACCTTCACGACCCGGCCGGTCCACTCCACCTCCGTGTCCGGCGAGAGGTCCCGTGCGGCGGCCGCGGCGACCTCGGTGAGCCGTTCGCAGCCGGCGATGAACGCCGCCCACAGGTCGGCGTCGGACATCCGCCGGTAGGGCTCCTCCCGTTCGAAGCCCCGGGTCGCCACCGGTGTGCCGGCGAGGAACGCCCCGAGGACCCGGGCCAGTTCCTCGGCGTTGCCCGTTTGGTGGGCCAGGACGTCGCGCACCGTCCACGCCTCGCACCAGGTGCCGTCGTCGGGCCTACGTGCCTGGACGGCGTGGAGGAACGGCGCCAGTTCCGGCAGGGTGTCGTCGACCTTTGAGGGGATCATGGGCCATGGGTATCCGGACGGGAGCCCTGGGCAAACCACCCGCGTCGGACAGGGCACCGGTGCCGTGCCGTGGTGCGCGGAGTGCGGAGTGCGGCATGTGCGCGACGACGCGCATGGTTCCTGGCCGGGATGGCGTTGCTCGCCGTGCTGGTCGTCCGAGGTGGTGGCGACGGACGCGCGACGCTCCGGCGCGGGCGGGCACGGGCCGACCGGTCAGCGGGGCGCCGCCGCCCGCACCTCTTCGGCGATCGTCCGGTCCAGCGCGACGCGCACCAGGGCGGAGGCGAACGCGGCGGCCCGCCCCTCAGGGACCAGTCGCGCGAGCTTTCCCGGATCGTCCGGCAGCCCCAGCCGGTCCGCGCCCTGCACGGCCTTGGGGTCGAGGAACGGGGCGTACTCCGACCAGACGCCCTGCACTTCGCGCAGGAAGATCGCGGATCCGGTGGGGCCGACGCCCGGCAGTTCCCGGAGCAGCCGGCGCAGTGCGTCGGCGTCGCCGGCGGCCGTCTCCCGCATCCGCCGCAGATCGCCGCCGTACCTGTCCAGGAGCAGTTCCGCACCCTCGCCGAGTCGGGTGGCGGTGCTCTCGTCGTAGCGTCGGTACCCGCCCGCGTCGAGGGCGTCCACGCGCTGCTGCCAGGTGGCATCGCGCATGCGGCGCGGGGTGCTCAGTCCCGCGTCGCGCAGTGCCCGCAGCGTGGCCACGGCGACCGATGCGCGCATGCGGGTGCCGAGCAGATCGGCCAGCACCGCGAGTTGGTAGTGCGGCTGCGGGGTGTTCCGCAGGAGGATGCCGCTCTCCGCCGCGTACGTCTCGCCGTGGCGTTCCAGCAGGACCCGGACGAGTTCCCGTTGGCGGGTACCGGATGTGCCGCTCATTGCCGCCCTCCACGCAGTGTGCCGGACCTTCCGCCCGCCCCCCCACCCCACCGACGCCGGGACCCGCTCGCGGCCCGGCCCCTGACCCGCGGCCCGCCTCCGCCAGTCCGCGGCGCCGCGAGCCCGGCGCCGGCTCTCCCGGGTGATCCCGCGCGACGCGTCATGTCCCGTCAGGGCGCGGGCCGCCCCGGGCTGGAACGCCTGGGCGTGCACAGCGCAGGCCGGGCGTCCGCTGACGCGGTACGTCCGGCCCGTGCTGCGGGATGTCAGTGTTGGGGGTGGGGGTGTGCGTGGAACAGGGACCGCCGGTGCTTGGTGGTCGTGCCCCGGGTGAGTCGACCGGCCGTCATGCGCAGTTGGATGGCGTGGACGACTTCGACGGCCCCCAGGACGATGGCCATGATGCCCACGACCACGGTCAGGGCGGCGATCGATCCGAACGGCGAGACGATCAGCACGATGCCTGCCAGCAGGGTGATGATGCCGAGGAAGAGCTGCCAACCACGCGCGGGCATCTCGGGGGACGATCCCGCGGCCGCCGTCATCATGATGCCGCGCAACAACCAGCCGAAGCCGATCCAGAGGGCGAGCAGCAGGATCGACTGAAGCGTGCCGCGGAAGCAGATGAGTCCGAGCAGGAGGGAGAGCGCGCCCGTGATGAAGTTCAGGGCACGCAGGTGTCCGGGCACGTGCACGCCGAACGCCGCGGCCAGTTGGAAGACGCCGCTGACCACCAGGAAGATGCCGAAGACGACTCCGACGACGTGCAGGGTCCGGCCCGGCCAGGCCAGGACGACGACGCCGAGGGCGATCGACGCCAGGCCGATGGTCAGCAGGGCCTGCCAGCCGAGGTTCACCATGGCGCCCAGCGCTTCGCCAGCGGGGCCGGTTGGTTGGGCGTGGGGCTGGCTGTTGCCCGAAGATGCTGAGGGTGATGTCATGCCGCCCACCTTTCTCATGGACCAGCACGGTCGGGTCACGTCATGTCCATCGTCACCCCATCGGCCCCGTACCGCTCGCGGGGAAGGCCGTCCCAGGCATGGAAGCCCCCACTCGCGGTGTCCGGGCGCCCCGCCGGAGGGCGCAGCGTGCCCGCGCGACTCCGGACCGTGGTCGTGACTCCAGGCACCCATCGTCGTGACGCCGGGCGGCCGGGGCAGGCGCCGCGCGCCGTTCCGCGGGACTCTGGAGTTCAGGACGGCCAGAGCCGTACGGGAAGTGAGCCCACGCTGTTGGCGACGAAGCCGGCGTGACGGGGCAACGCCTCTTCGGGGACGGCGAGTTCCAGATCGGGGAAACGGCGGAAGAGCCGCTGGAGTGCGGTTTCCGCCTCCAGACGGGCCAGCGGTGCTCCCAGGCAGTAGTGGGCGCCGTGCCCGAGCGAGAGGTGGCGCACCGCGTCGGGCCGAGCGGGCCGGGTGGCGTCGAAGCGGTCGGCGTCCGGGCCGTGGGCGGCCGGGTCCCGCCCGGCGGCGGAGTAACCGGCGAGCACCGGGGTGCCCTTCGGGATGACCGTTCCGTCCAGGGTCAGGTCCCGCACGGGATAGCGGAACGGGAAGCAGCTGACGGGCGCGTCCCACCGCAACGTCTCCTCGACCACGTCGCCCCAGGTCACCCGCTCGCTGAGCGCGAGCTCCAGTTGGTCGCGGTGGCCGCACAGGGCCCGTACGGCGTTGGTGATCAGGTTCAGTGTGGTGTCGTGCCCCGCGACGATCATCAGCAGGAGCGTGCCGATCAGCTCCGGCCCGCTCAGCTGGTCGCCGTCGTCGTCCCGGGCGGCGATGAGCGCACTGGTGAGGTCGTCCCCGGGGTGTCGGGCCTTGGCGGCGACGAACTCGCCGATGACGGCGGCGAACTCGTGGTTGGCGGCGATCGCCCGCTGTGACCCGATGTCGGTGGTCACGACCTCCACGGACAGCTCGTGGAGCCGGTCGCGGTGGGCGAGGTCCACGCCGAGCAGTTCGCTGATGACCCCCATCGGCAACGGCAGTGCGAAGTGACGGCGCAGGTCGGCGACTCCCCCATCGGCCCGGGCGGCCCCGGCCAGGTCGTCGAGCAGGGAATCCGTCAACTCCTCTACACGGGGCTGGAGTTCGGCCACCCTCCGGGCCGTGAAGGAGTGACTCACCAGCGACCGCAGACGCCGGTGATCCTCGCCGTCCGCGGTGGTCATGCTCCGCACCGTCGCGAAGGTCCGCAACGGCCAGCCCTCGGGGATCCCGCCCTCGCTCAGGGCGGTGAAGTGCCTGGCGTCCTTGGCGACGTCGGGGTGGCCGAGGAACTCCTTGAGCGCCGCCTGCCCGAGCACGGCCATCCCCTCGATCTCCCCGGGCAGCACCACGGGCGCGACGGCACCGCGCGCGAGCAGTCGGGCGTTGTCGGCGTGCGGGCAGCCGCCGGCAGGATCCATGCGGTGCGGCGGCCCGACGGGGGCGATGTCCTCCACCTGGTGACTCCTTTTCGACTGGCCGGTCATGACGCCGTCTCAGGAGCAGATTAGGGGAGGCTGGTGTCGCTGTGGAGTGGGCGGCAGAGTCGGTGCGGGTGGGCCGGGGAGGCCGGCATCGGCGGGTGATCCGGTGTCGTCCGCCCCTGGGACGGGTGGGCGCCGGGCTCGCCCCCGACCCGCCGGTCCGCTCCCCGGGCCGGCGAAACCACAGTTCATCAGGGGTGCGTCAAGAGGGGCGGGCGCTTGTTGCGGGCCGCTGGTGCATGGCCTTCGATGGGGCTGTGAACGGTGTCCGGCTTCTTTTCGATCACCCGCCCCATCCCCAGGGTCCGCGGCGCGCTGCGCGTCGCCTGAGGACGTCCAGGGCCTGCTGACACCCGTCCCGCGGCCCTGCGGGACGTCGTGGGCGACCGCGGCGGCGTCCTCGCCCCGCGTTCCGTGCGGGAACGGCCTGCCGTTCGCCCCAACTGGGCGGTTGAGGCCGTCCGGTTCGCTGACGAGCCGCCGATCGCGGCCGGTGCGCCATGCGACACCGCGTGAGTCGGCACGCCAGTCTCACCCAACCCACCCGAACCAGCCCCTACGGCCCGTTCGGGCCATGCGACCAGCGCATCGGCCACCACGCCCGGGCGAACCCCGTTCCGTCCGGCGGGCTGGTCCGCGCGCTGCGCGACACCCATGAGGAACTCCTGTGATCGGACTTTCGTCCCGTCAGCTTCCGGACCCGAACGCCTGGTTGGCGGATGGTCCTCCCGGCGCGATCGCGCTGGCGGAACACGCGCTCCTCACCGGCACCGGTCACTGGTGGGCCGACCGGGCGCACGACCCGCGTGCCGTGGTGGTTGCCTGTGCCGACCACGTGCTGTTCCGGGGCGACCCCACGGCGCTCGCGCCGCTCGCACTGGCCAGGTTCGCCGCGCACTACGCCCAGGCACCCGCCCGTTTCCTGCCCCTGCTGGGCAGCGCGTTCGACCTGCTGGTGCCCTGGGAGCGCATGGTGTATCTGTTGCGCGAACCCCAGGCAGTTGTGCGCCCGCCGCGTGGCGTGGCGGTGCGCCGGCTGGTCGCGCAGGACGCCGAGGTGCTGGGCGCGCTGAACGCACCGGGCGTGGACGTCTCCTGGGTCCATGCCAGTTGGGGTGGTCCGGTGGAACTGGCCGCCTCCGGACACTGTTGGGGTGCGTTCCGGGACGGGGGCCTCGTCGCCGTCGCCTGTACGTACTTCCGCGGAACCATGTACGAGGACATCGCCTGTGTGACGCTGCCGGCGCACCGCCGGCAGCGGCTCGCCCTCGCCTGCGTCACCGCACTGTGCCGGGACATCACTGCGCGCGGACACCTGCCGAGTTGGACCTGCTCCCGTGACAACCGCGCCAGTCGCCTGCTGGCCTGGACGGCCGGCTTTCGCCTGGCGGACGAGTACGTGCACTACGCCGTCGGGCAGCCGGTTCGGCCCGCGGTCGGGCTGGTCGGCTGAGCGGCGGTGCCGGCGGCGGCTCGCTGGCACAGGGGAACGGTCAAGGAAGCGTCAGGGATGCCCCTGCTCGCGCAAGAGAAGCGCCAACGACCCCGCGCCGGCCGCGCTGCCGCGCTTTCGATGGAGCGGTGAGGACGTGGCGCGGGTTTCCGTGTCGCGGAGAGCCGTGGCACACGTGGACGTGCCGCGGGACGAGGAATGGGGAGCTGACCGATGAGCAGGCCGGGCGGGCGCGTCGTGGTGGGCGTGAGCGGTTCGCTGGGAAGTCTGACCGCTCTGCATCGGGCCGCTGCCGAGGCCCGCGTCAGGGACGCCGACTTGTGCGCCGTACTGGCCTGGGAGCCGCCGGGCGGCAACATCCCGCACCGCGGCGGGCCCGTGCCGACGTCCACCGCTGCCTGGCGCAGCATGGCGGTCGACCGGCTCACCGAAGCCCTCGACGACGCGTTCGGCAGCGCCGGGCCCGGTGTGCCGTTGGAGCGGATCGTGGTGTGCGGCAAACCGGGGGCGGCCTGGTGGCGGTCGCCGACCGGGTCGAGGACCTGCTGGTCGTCGGGGCCGGTCCGCGCGGCCGGCTGCACCGCGCGATGTGGCCGTCCGTAGGGCGGTACTGCCTCGCACGCTGCTGCTGCCCGGTGCTGGCCGTGCCGCCGTCTCCACTTCACCGCACGCTGCACGCCGTGCACCGCCGCAACGCCTGGAACCTGCCCTTGCGGACCGAGGGGTTGACGGAGAGCCGCTGAGCCGGAGCCCGTCCGGTCGGGCGAGCAGCGGGGTGCGTTCGGCCTCGGCGAGTTCGGGCAGGTCGTCGGCCATCTGTGAGAGCCGGGCCAGGAGGTCCTTCAGGGCGGCCGGGCCGACCGGTGCGGCGCCTCGGTGGCGGAACGGCGCGGGTGCGCAGCGGGGCGCGGTGAGCAGTTCGTCGATGTCGGTGTCGGTGAGGGGTGCGAGGCGGGCGGCGTGGTCGGCCGGGAAAGCGGTGGTGGTGCGGGCGGTTCCGAAGACGACCCTCCGGCCCGCCCGCCCGCCGACCGGCCGGGGCCGGCGGACCGCGGGCCCGTCGGCGCGTTCGAACGGATCGCCCAAGGGCGCGCTCCTGCCCGATCCCTGGCCAAGGGCGCGGTTACCCTGCCCGGACGCTGATCGGCCACCCCGAAACCCCAACCGGCGGCACCCACCCGGCGCCCACCGGCCGTCCACGAAAGGCCCCCTCATGACCGCAGCGCAGACCACCACGCTCGGGCCGGAGAGCGACCTGCCCGACGTCTTCGAACTCGCGCAGCAGCTGCGCGTGGACTCGGTGCGCGCCAGCACCGCCGCCGGCTCCGGACACCCCACCTCAAGCCTGTCCGCGGCCGATCTGATGGCCGTCCTGATGACCCGTCACCTGCACTACGACTGGGACGCGCCCGACAATCCGGCCGGCGACCACCTGGTCTTCTCCAAGGGGCACGCCTCTCCGCTGCTGTACGCGATGTTCAAGGCCGCCGGTGCCGTCACCGACGACGAGTTGATGACGACGTACCGCCGGTTCGGCCACCGTCTCCAAGGCCACCCCACTCCCGTGCTGCCCTGGGTGGACCTGGCCACCGGGTCCCTCGGGCAGGGCATCGCCTACGGCGTGGGTATCGCGCTGGCCGGCCGGGACCTGGAGAAGGAGCCCTACCGGGTGTGGGTGCTGTGCGGGGACAGCGAGATGGCCGAGGGGTCCGTGTGGGAGGCCCTCGACAAGGCCGGGCAGCACCGGTTGGCCAACTTCACCGTGCTCATCGACGTCAACCGGCTCGGCCAGAGCGGGCCCACCGAGCTGGAGTGGGACACCGCCGCCTACGCCCGCCGGGTGGAGGCGTTCGGGTGCCGGGCGCTGGTGATCGACGGGCACGACGTGGCGGAGATCGACCAGGCGCTGACCACGGCGGCGGACGGCCTGGCCCCCACCGTGATCGTCGCCAGGACCGTCAAGGGCCGCGGCGTGGCCGAGGTGGCCGACAAGGAGGGGTGGCACGGGAAGGCGCTGCCCAAGGACCTGGCCGAGCGGGCCGTGGCCGAGCTGGGCGGCATCCGTCACCTGTGCGTGCGCGGCCCCCAACCGCCGGACGCGGTGCCCGCCCCCGTGCCGTCGAGCGGCCCCGTCGAGTTGCCCCGCTTCGACGTCGGCGACGCCGTCGCCACCCGCGTCGCGTTCGGCCGGGCGCTGGCCGCCGTCGGCGTCCGGCCGAACGTCGTCGCCCTGGACGCCGAGGTCGGCAACTCCACCCACGCCGAGGACTTCGCGAAGGCCCACCCCGAGCGGTACTTCCAGACCTACATCGCCGAACAGCAGATGATCGCCGACGCCGTCGGCATGGCCGTGCGCGGCTACCGCCCCTACGCCACCACCTTCGCCGCGTTCCTGACCCGCGCCCACGACTTCATCCGCATGGCCGCCGTCTCCCAAATCACGATGGCGCTGTGCGGCACCCACTGCGGCGTCGAGATCGGCGCCGACGGCCCCTCCCAGATGGGTCTCGAGGACCTCGCCATGATGCGCGCGGTCCACGGTTCGACCGTCCTGTACCCCAGCGACGCCACCTCCGCGGCGGCCCTGACCGCGACCATGGCCGATCTCGACGGCATCTCCTACCTGCGCACCACCCGCGGCGCCTACCCGGTCCTCTACGGCAGCGACGAGGCGTTCCCGGTGGGCGGTTCCAAGACCCTCCGCCACAGCGAAAGGGACCAGGTCACCCTGATCGGCGCCGGCGTCACCCTGCACGCCTGCCGGACCGCCGCCGAACGCCTCGCCGCCGACGGCGTCGAGGCCCGCGTCATCGACCTGTACTCCGTCAAGCCCCTCGACGCCGACGCCCTCGCGCGCGCCGCCCGGGAGACCGGCGCCCTGGTCGTCGTCGAGGACCACCACCCCGAGGGCGGGATCGGAGAGGCCGTCCTGTCGTCGCTCGCCGCCACCGGCGACCATCCCGCCTTCGCCCATCTCGCGGTCACCGACCTGCCGGGCTCCGGCACCACCGACGAGCTCCTCGACGCGGCCGGCATCTCCCACGCCCACGTCGCCCGGGCCGCGCGGGCCCTGCTGCGGTCGTAGTCCCGCACGGCGCCGGTGGCGCGCGGCGGCCCTCAGCGGTGCCTCGCGCCACCGGCGGCGTCGGTGCGCGGTCCGGGCGGGAAATTCACCGCGCGCACACGTTGTGCAGCCTCGTGGAGGCCGGGCCGGAGGGCCGTCATCAGCGGCTTATACTCCCCTGCGGGTCTTCGACGGGTGGGGGTACACACGGCCGTGCAGCAGCTTCGATTGGCTCTCCTCGGCCCGCTCCAGGCATGGCGCGGCGACGTGCCGCTGGCCCTCGGCCCGGTGCGTGAACAGGCGCTGCTCGCGGCGTTGTTGCTCCGCCCCGGCACGACGGCCAGCCGACAGCAGCTCCTCGACGGAGTGTGGGGCACGGAACAGCCCGGGACCGGCGCGAAGGTCCTGCCGGTCTACGTCCACCGACTGCGCAAGTGCCTGGACGGCGCCGGCGGCGGCCCGACGGATTCCGTGATCCTCACGGACCGCGGGGGCTACCGCTTCGTCCCGCGGGACGTGTGGGTGGACGCGGCACGCATGACGGACCTCGCCGCCGAGGCGACGGCGGCGCGGGACGGCGGCGATCCGGAGGCCGCGGCGGATGCCTGGTCCCGGTCGCTGGAACTGTTCCGCGGCGAGCCGCTGGCCGGGATTCCCGGGCCGTTCGCGCAAGGGGAACGACTGCGACTGACGGAGTACCGCCTGGCCCTGGTCCAGGACAAGGTGGACTGCGAGCTGCGCCTGGGCCGGCAGGTCGCCGCGATCGGCGAACTGTTCGCGCTGACGGAGGCGCACCCGTACCACGAGGCGCTGGCCGCCCTGTTGATGCGCGCCCTGTACGTCGGCAATCGGCAGGCCGACGCCCTGGAGGTCTTCGCCAAGGTGCGCCGTCGTCTGGTGGCGGACCAGGGGGCGGAGCCGGGCGCCGAACTGCGGCAGGTGCACGAGGCGGTGCTGCGCGGCGACGACGCGCAGCTGATCGGCACCGCCGTACGGCCGGAGCACCGGCGTCCGCAGGCTGCGCACCCCGTCGGCGCCCGACGGGAACGCCGCGTGCGCAACGAACTTCCGGTCGGCGTGGGGAACTTCATCGGTCGGGACCGGGAGCTCGCGCTGCTCGGCGCGCCGGCGGCCGACGAGGGGGGCGTGACGGTCCGCGCGGTGGACGGCATGGCCGGGGTCGGCAAGACCGCGCTGGTGGTGCGCGCGGCCCGGGCGGGCCGGGAGCGGTATCCGGACGGCTGCCTCTTCGTCGACCTGCACGGGTACCGCGAGGATCGCGGGGCGTCGGGTCCGCAGCGGGTGCTGCGCCGGTTGTTGCGGGCGGTCGGCGCCGACGAGGGCGAGGACTGCGAGGACCTGGACGAGTTGGCCGCCTCCTGGCGGACGGCCACCGCTGGCCTGCGGCTGCTCCTGGTGCTCGACGACGCGTCCGGCGCCGAACAGGTGCGTCCGCTGCTGCCCGCCGGCCCCGGCAGCATGCTGCTGGTGACCAGTCGTCAGCGGCTGACCGGCTTGGACGTGGACCGCAGGGTCTCGCTGGCGCCGCTCGACATGGACGACGCGGTGGGGCTGCTCAGCCGCATCGTGGGCGGCTCGGGGGCCCCGCACGAGGACGGCGCGATCCGCCGGCTGGCCGGCCTGTGCGACCAGCTGCCGCTGGCCCTGCGGATCGCCGGCGCGCGGCTGCAGAACCGTCCGTCGTGGGCGCTGCGCTCCCTGGTGGACCGGTTGGCGGACGACGAGCGGCGGCTCGGCGAACTCTCCGTCGAGGACCGCAGCGTGGAGGCCGCGTTCCAGCTCTCCTACGACCAACTGCCGGTCGCCGCACAGCGTGCGTTCCGGGCCCTGGGACTGTCGCCCACCGTGGAGGTCGACGCGGTGGCGTTGGCCGCGATGCTCGACTGGACGCGGCCGGAGGCCGAGCACGTCCTGACGGGCCTGGTCGATGCGAGCCTCGTCCAGCAGGTGGCGGCCGACCGCTACCGCTTGCACGACCTGGTCGCGGTGTACGCGCGACGGGTCGCGGCCGGGTTCCCCGCGGAGGTCGCGGCGGTCCGGGAGGGGGTGTTCCGGTTGTACGTGGCCGCCGCCCGGCGTTCGAGCGACTGGGGGCCGTCCGCCTTCCCGACCGGTCCGACGCCGGGGAGCGCGCCGTTCGCCGACTGGGAGGAGGCGACGAACTGGCTGGACGCGGTGGGTGCCGAGCTGGTCGACGTGGTCGGGCACGCGGTGGGCGTGGGCAAGCCGGACGAAGCCTGTTGGCTCGCCGAGGGGCTGTTCGACTACCTCACCCGGCAGGGCCGGTTCCACGAGTGCCGCACCACCCTGGAGACGGTACTGCCCCTGGTCACCGTGGTCGCCGACCGACGGATGGCCTCCGAACTCCGCACCTGCCTGGGAATGCTGTACGGCCTGCAGGGCCGGTACGCCCAGGCCCACCCCTGGCTGACGCAGGCCCTGGAGATCAGCCGCAGCTCCGGCGACCTGCTGGAACAGGCCAGAGCCCTGGGCAACCTCGCAACGTTCGCCAACCTCCAGGGCCAGGTCACCGATTCCATGGGCCACTTCGCCGAAGTCGCCGAGATCGTGGCGAAGTTGGACGACGAATGGCTCACGGCCGTGGTCACGGCGACCGTCGGCGACATGCACCACCAGCTGGGTGAGCACGACCGGGCGTACGCGTGCTACACCGAGGCGATCGTCCTCGCCGAGCGGGTCGAAAGCCCGCGGCTGCTCGGCAAGACGCTGCTCCGCCTGGGAATCCTCCATCTCGACCTCGGCCGCACCCGGGACGCCGTCGACGCGTTGCGCCGGGCCGCGGACCTGGCCGTCCGTCTGCGGGACGTGCCGCTCTACGCGGCCGTCCTCGGGAAGTCGAGCACCGCCGAGGCGTGCCTGGGCAACGTGGAGCGGGCGGCCGACCTCGGCCGGCTGGCGCGCGGGGCGTTGAACGGGCAGTTCGACGCGGCGTCCGAGGCGCTTCACACCCGGCTGGTCTGGAACGACGTCGCGGCGGAAGACCTCGCCGGGTCGCGCGAGTTCTTCGAGCGGTCGGTGGCCCTGCCCGATGCCGGCGCCAACCGTGCGCGGATCTCCTCCTTCCTGGACGGCATTCGCCGCCAACGGGACGCACAGGGGCCGGACTCCTAGCCCGCGACGGAATCGGCCCGGCCGCACGCCGTCGGCCGGGCCGTCACGACGGCCCGTGTCGGCCTGCTCCCGCTCGGCATCGGCCTGGCTCCCTCAACGTCTCGGGGCTTTCTCCATCGGACGTCAGCGACGCTAACGGTGACCGTTGACATCGCGATGACACGGCGATGACTTCGCTGGTGGTGCGGCCGTCGGGACCGCGCGCGGCGGCGATGTGCGGGGTGGCGCAGGCGCGGGCGGGCCTCGACTCGTCCGGCTCGGGGTGCCGCGGGCGCGGCGGGGCGGTGTCTGCCGCAGGAGCGGTCGGTCCGGCGATCGCCCGCAGCGGAGATCAGGCTGTGCCCCGTCTGCCGTCGATTGGCCCGACAGGGTGGTGGAGGCACTCGCCGACGCCATGCGCCCCGGGAACGGTGGTGGCGGCTGCTACCTTCGCGAACTGGTTGAGAGCCCCAGGCAATGACGTCGAGGCGGACCATGGTTGTGAGCGGAGGCAACGGTGACTGACGCGAGGGATGTTCCGGACGCGCTGACGGACAACCGCTTCAAACGCCGGAGCTTCCTGGCATCGGCCGCCGTCGCGGCCGCCACACCGGTCGCGGCCGCCGGTGCGGCGCAGGCCGCCGAACTCCCGGTGGACGGGCGGCCCATCGCTCCCGGTCCGGGCTCCGGCACCGTGGGGCGCCTCCTCGCCGTTCCCCAGGAGGCCCGCGGGGTGGCCTGGATCCGGGACTCGCTCCAGGCAGCCGTGGCGCTCGAACTGGCCACCATCCCGCCCTACTTGTGCGCCTGGTGGTCCATCAAGGACCGACGCAGCGAGGCCGCCCGTCTGATCCGGCGCATCGTCGGCGACGAGATGTTCCACTTGGGCCTGGTGTGCAACCTGTTGGTCGCGGTGGGCGGACGGCCGAGGGTCAGGGACGCCGCACCCGACTATCCCGGCCCGCTGCCCGGCGGTGTGCGCGCCGATGTGACCGTGTACCTTGCGGGGCTCAGCAAGGCGTTCGTGCGCGACGTGATGATGGCGATCGAGGAGCCGGAGGCCCCGCTCGCGCAACGTCTGGACAACTCCCTCAGCGTGGGGGTCTTCTACAGCGAGCTGCAGAGGGCGTTCCGCAGCGTGGATCCCGAACTGTCCACGCGGGGGCAGCTGTCCAAGCACATCGGATCGGACGTGCTGCGGCCCGTCGCGAACCTCGACGACGTCGAGTGGGCCATGGAGATGATCAAGGAACAGGGCGAGGGCACCGCCAGTTCCCCGTCCGACACGTTCGAGGACGACCATCCGGCCCACTACTACGCCTTCGGCGAGATCTACCACGGCCGGCGGTTGCGCAAGGACCGGGGCAGGTGGCGGTTCACCGGCGCGCCCGTACCGTTCCCGGAGACCCGCCCCATGGCGCGGGTGCCGGAGGGGGGCTGGCACCGTCCGCCGGAGCACGTGCGGCGCCTGCTGCACCGCTTCGACGCCAACTTCCACGCCGTGCTCAGCTCCCTGGAACGCGCCTGGGACGGCGGCGGCCACCGTGCCCTGGGCACGGCGGTGCACGCCATGCACGGGCTGGGGACTCCCGCGGTGGAGCTGATGGAGATCGAGCGTCCCGACGCCCCGGGTACCTACGGTCCCGAGTTCCGGCCGTTCCCGGACCGGCGCGCCCTCTGACCGGTGTCGCGCAGCGCCCGTGTCGCACCGGCTGCGGCACCGGGCGTTGCCGTGCGGAGGGCGGGGCGCCGGCCCGGCGGTCCGCTCGGCGGTCCGCTCGGCGGTCCGCTCGGCGGTCCGCTCGGCGGTCCGCTCGGCCGTCACCGGCCGCCGGCGAGGCGTCGCTGTTCGAGGTAGATGCCGGTGAAGACGGCGACCTTGGCGCGCAGGACCCACGGGTCGAAGGGCTTGCCGATGTAGTCGACGGCGCCGGCGGCGTATCCGCGCGCGGAGTGCTCGGGGTCGGTGCCCATGGCGGTGAGGAAGACGATGGGCACGTCGTGGGTGCGGGGGCGTCGTTTGATGTGGGCGGCGGTTTCGTAGCCGTCCATGTCCGGCATCTGGACGTCCATGATGATCACGGCGAAGTCGTCGTGGTCGAGCAGGGCCTTGAGGGCTTCGCGGCCCGAGGGGACGGCGACCAGTTCCTGGTCGAGGGTGGACAGGACGGCCGTCATGGCCAGCAGGTTGTCGGGCTGGTCATCGACGATGAGGACCTTGGGCATGGCCCGAGGCACCACGGGTGAGACGGCGACGGCGGCCTGTTGCACGTTTTCGACCGCGTCCAACTGGCGTTCCAGGAGGGCGCAGCGTTGTTCGGCCTCGTCGCGCCGCTTTTGCGCCTCGTGCAACTGGGCGGACAGCCGGGTCACCTCGTCGTGCAGCTGGTCGCGTTCGTGCAGCAGCTCCGTGACGTCGGGGTTGGCCGCGGCCAGGCGTTCGGCCCGCTGTCGTTCCGCGCTCCATTCGGCTTCCAGTTGGTTCAGGCGCACCTCCAGGTCGGCGATGCGGTGCTTGCGGTCCAGCAGGGCGTCACCCAGCGCGTCGCCGCGGGCGGTCGAGCGGCGCGAGACGCGGTCGGCCTCGGCGAGCTGCTGTTCGAGCACCTCGACCGCGTGCCGGGGCGAACCGTTGGTTTCCACCGCCGTCCGGTGCAGCCGCCTCACCAGTTCGATGGCGTCCGGGGTGGCGGCCATACCGCGGTGCTCGGCGACGTCGGTGAAGAGGTCCATCACCACCTCCCACGGCGGGATGCGGGAACCGCCGAGGTAGCGGGAGAACGTGCCGGCGTCGCGCACCCGGCGGGCGGCATAGCGGCGCACCGAGACCTCCAGGCCCTCGAACAGCTCCCGCAGTGCGACGGCCAACGCCCGGGACTCCGGCGTCAGGTGCTCACCGAGCGGGCGCAGCTCACCCACGGATGCTTCCGCCGTTCACCCGTTCCGTGCCCGCCACCGGTCGCCCGGTGGCGGCATCCGGGGCGATGACCCGGTTGCACAGCGGCAGGGCCGTTCCGGCGGCGGCGAGCCCGGCGAGGATGCCGCGCGCCGTTCCGTCGCCGGCCAGCACCGATAACAGGCCGACGCCGACTCCGGCCAGCGCCGCGAGCAACAGCACCAGTGCCGCCCGCACCGACACAAGCGAACGATCCATGCCTGCCCTCCTTCATCCGCCACAGGGCGGTCGGGGGCGGCGGGCCCGGGGTGGGCCGCCTCGCCCTGCGCCACACAATGGCGCCCGGTGAACCCGTTGCGCCAGGCAACCGAAGAAACGGCAACGGCCGGTCCCCGTTGCGGTGTCGTACGACACCCCCCGCAACGCGTCACCTGCGCAGATCGGGGGCGCCCTGCCGGTGGTGGCGTTGCGGCAACGCCCAGGTGGCGGTGGGCGCGGTGTTGACGCTCGCTGCGGGCCCGCGCCGCGCGTCCGCGTCGACGGCGTCCGGCGTCGTGGAGCGCGGGGGCCGCTCCACGACCGGGCGGCGCGGGGGAACTTCGACGCGACGGCGGGGTCAGGCGCCCGCGGTCACGGCCTTGAGTTCGGCGAGCAACTCGCGGATGAGGTGCGTCAAGTCTTCTTCGCCGCCCTCTTCGATCCAGCGCTCGAACGCGACCTTGAACACCGCGACGGCCGCCTCGGCCGTCAGGCGCGCGGTCGGTTCGCCGACGCCGCGGCGGCGCAGGGTGTCGGTGAGCGCGCCGGACAACGAGGCGAGCTTGATGAGCTCGCGTTCGCGGAGTTCGGCGTTGGCGACGATGACGGCCTGCCGCCGGCTGACGTGGTCGAAGCGGTCCTGGAACTGCGCAGCTGCGGCTTCGAGGGCCCCGGTCACCGCGTCGATCGGTGCGGCGGCGTCGGGCGCCTCGGAAACGGTGTGCACGAACAGGTCCTGGAGGGAGCTCGAACCGGCGAACAGGACCTCGCGCTTGTCGGGGAAGTGCCGGAAGAACGTCCGCTCGGTCAGTCCCGCCCGCTTGGCGATCTCCGCCACGGTGGTCTGTTCGTATCCGCGCTCGGTGTAGAGCTCCAGTGCCGCCTGCTCAAGTCGGCCACGTGCGTTGGGCTCCCATCGACTCATGCTCGGCATCCTACGCGATGACAGGGACTGACATCGCTGTGGTACTGTCGATGACAGTCACTGACATCGTTCGACCCTCGGCGATCTCTTTCGGCGGGGGCGAGAGCACTAGGAGTTCCCCTCATGCGCGTATTCGTCACGGGCGCCTCCGGGTTCATCGGTTCCGCCGTCGTTCCCGAGCTCATCGGCGCGGGCCACCAGGTCGTCGGGCTCGCCCGCTCGGACGCCGCGGCCGACGCCTTAACGCACGCCGGTGCCGAGGTGCACCGCGGCGAGCTCACGGACCTCGACAGCCTGCGGGCCGGCGCCGCCGCCGCGGACGGCGTCATCCATCTCGCGTTCATCCACGACTTCTCGCAGTTCCGGGAGGCGGCGCGCACCGATCTCTGCGCCGTCGAGACCCTCGGCGCCGCCCTGGAGGGGTCCGGCCGGCCCCTGGTCATCGCCTCCGGCACACTGGGGATCAGCGAGGGGCGGCCGGCGACCGAACGGGACGCCCCCGACCCGACCACGAGCCCCCGGGCCGCTGCCGCGCAAACCACGCTCGCCCTGGCCGCGCAAGGGGTCCGCTCGTCGGTGCTGCGGCTGCCGCCGTCGGTGCACGGCGAGGGCGATCACGGCTTGGTCGCGTCCCTCATCGCCACCGCCCGCGAGAAGGGCGTCTCCGGCTACATCGGCGGCGGGTCCAACCAGTGGTCCGCCGCACATCGCAGCGACGTCGCCCGACTGTTCCGGCTGGCGCTGGAGGGTGCCCCGGCGGGGTCCGTGCTGCACGGCGTCGCCGAGCAGGGGATACCGGTCCGCACCATCGCCGAGGCGATCGGTCGACACCTCGACCTGCCCGCGCTCCCCGTCTCCCCCGAGTACGCGGAGCGGCACTTCGGCTGGCTCGGGGCCTTCCTCGGGGCTGACGCAGCGGCCTCCAGCGCACTGACCCGCGAGCTCCTGGGGTGGCGGCCGACGCATCACGGGCTCATAGAGGACCTGGAGCAGGGGCACTACTTCCGGGATGCCACGCGCCGCTCCACCGTGGCGTAGCGGCCGCACTCAGGCAGGTCCAACGCGACCGCCGCTGCCACCGACACCGCCCCTGCCCGGCAAGAGGCGGGCACGCAGCGCCTCCCGCACGCGCGGAGCCCCTGGGCGCGTGCGGGAGGCGCGTCACCATCGGGTCAGTCGGTGCAGGTGTCGAGCATCGAGCCCAGCGCCTTCTTCTCGTCGTCGGTGCTGGTCAGCTTCCAGACGGACTTGATGTGGGTGTAGTCCTTGGCGTAGGTGCACCAGAAGGTGTGGTTGGTCGGCTTCCAGTCGGCGGGTCCGCTGTCGCTCTTGGAACTGTTCGAGGATTCCGAGGCGATGAGCAGCTGCGGGTCCTTCAGGTCGTTGCCGAACGCCTTGCGCTGGTCGGCGGTCCAGGTGTCGGCGCCGGACCGCCAGGCTTCGGCGAGCGGAACCATGTGGTCGATGGTGGCCTGGGCGACGTCGGTGACGGTGGCGTCGTCGTAGGCGGAGTACCACGAACCGCTGGCCGGCTGACAGCTGCCCGGCTTGTCCTGGACGTCCTTGCCGTCGCGGGCGAGGACGTCCTGACGCGTGGTGCAACCGTCGGGCTGCTTGGCCCATATGGAGAACTTGTCGCGGGCGTAGCCGTCCATGGAGTGCGGAGTGCCTACGGTCAGCGCTGCCAGTTCGCTGCGCGCGGTGGAGGTCGACGGTGGTGCCGGCGGCTCGGCGAGCGCCGGGGCGGCGGCCAGGCCGACCACTATCACGGCGGCGGCGGACAGCCCGAGGGCAGCACGAGGCATCAAGATCTCCTGAAATGTGGGGGGTTGGAGAGACGCCTTTCGAGGAAACCGCACTTGCCGCGTTGAACGCTACGCGCGTTGAATGGACATGACAATACCTTTCCCCGTCCATTACCAACCCTTGAACACCGGGGCGCGGACCCGTCCCGCCAACCCCACCCGAAGGCCGCCGACTTCGAGCGCACCGCCCGCCCGGGAGGTGCAACGTCATGTCAACGGCCTTGGGGAGCACCGGCGTTCGCGGCAGGGCGCCCTCCGGACTCCCGCCCCGTTTCCGCGGCCCGAGGTGCGGCACCGGGCGGAAGAGGGACGGCGCCCCGCTTCACCGGTCGGCGGACGGCCGGAGGTCAGCCTTGTTGCACGGGGACGACGACCAGTTCGGCGATGTTGACGTGCGGGGGCGCGCCGACGGCGAAGGCCAGGGCGTCGGCGATGTCGTCGGCGGTCAGGGGCTTCAGGTCGGTCCGCATGCGGGCGAGGGTGGACTGCATGGTGGCATCGCGCATGTCGCTGCCGAGTTCCGTGACGGTGACACCGGGTTCGACGTTCTTCACGCGGACGCCTCGGGGGCCCAGTTCGGCGCGCAGGTTGCGGGTCAGGTGGGCCACCGCGGCCTTGGTGGCGCAGTAGACCGACCAGCCGGGGAAGCAGGTGTGGCCGGCCACCGATCCGACGTGGACCAGGTCCGCGGGCCGGCCGGCGGCCGCGGCGGCGAGGAGGTCCTCGGTGAAGGCGCGGGCGGTGTGCACCACGGCGCGCAGATTGAGGTCGATCATGCGGTCCCACTCGTCGGTGCCGGCGGTCTCGAAGGGGGCGCCGAGCATCGCTCCGGCATTGGCGACCACGAGGTCGGCACGGCCGAGGCGTGCGGTGACGGTGCGGGCGGCGGTGTCGACGGCCCCGGGCTCGGTCAGGTCGACGGGTACCGGCAGGACGACCCCGGGGGTGGTTCGTGCCAAGTCGTCGGCCAACGCGCGCAGGCGGTCGGTGCGGCGGCCCAGGAGTGCGACGGCTGCCCCGCCGGCGGCCAGGCGGCGGGCGGTGGCCGCACCGATGCCGCTGGACGCCCCGGTGACGACCGCGACCCGGCCGGACAGGTTCGGGGCGGGGTTGCCGCCACCGACACCACCGGCGTTGACGGTATTGATGGTGTTGTCGGAACTGTTGCTGGGAGGAGTTGCGTTCATGGCTCGACGATGCGGCGGCCGCACTCCGGTGAACAGGCAGGTCTGCTCGCAGGGGTCCCCGTCGTAGGAGTACCACGGCCACCTTCCTGGGCCCCCGCCCCGTCCGCCGGTCCTAGGGTGGTGTCCATGAACAGCGCGAACCCGCTCGGGGAGTACCTGCGTGCCCGCCGTGCCCTGGTCACACCCGACGCCGCGGGATTGCCGGTCTCCCCGCGGCGCCGGGTGGCGGGGCTCCGCAGGGAGGAGGTCGCGACGCTGGCCGGGGTCAGCGTCGACTACTACGTACGACTGGAGCAGGGCCGCGAGCGGAACCCCTCGGTGCAGGTCGTCGAGGCACTCGCCCGGGTCCTGCACCTGGACGAGGAGGCGACGGACCATGTGCACCGGTTGGCGACACCGGCTCCCGCGCGGGTCCGTTCACGGGGCCGCGGCCGGGCACGGTCGGAAGAGGTCAGTCCGGTCCTCTTGCAGCTGATGGCGGGCTGGCACCGCACACCGGCCGTCGTCCTGGGGCGACGGCTGACGGTGCTGGCCCACAACTCCCTGGGCCGGGCGCTGTTCGCCGGCCACACCCACAGCGGTGATCTGGTGCGGCTGGTGTTCCTCGACCCGGACGCCCGGGTGTTCTATCCGGACTGGGAACGCGTGGCGGCCAACACCGTGAGCGGACTGCGCACCGCGGCGGGGGCCGACCCCGATGATCCCGAACTGATAGCGATGGTTGGTGAGTTGTCGCTCAAGAGCTCGGAGTTCCGCCGCCTGTGGGCCCGCCACGACGTCCGTCAGAAGACCCACGAGACCAAGCGCTTCGGGCACCCGCTGGTGGGCGAGCTGACCCTCGCCTACGAGTCGTTGACCGTCAACAGCGCGCCGGGACAACAGCTCGTCGTCTACCAAGCCGCCCCGGGCAGCCCTTCGGAAGAGGCGCTCGCCCTGCTGGGAAGCCTGACCGCCGACCCGCCCGCACACCATCCGGCACCGTCCGGGCAGCCCGCGTCGGGCGAGCAGTAGCTGCCGCCGGGATCTCAGCGGCCGCCGGCTCCGCGCGCTCCCCGCCCCCTCTCCCCCGCTCCCGATCCGCACGCAATTCGTTGGCCCGCACCGGCCGTCGGGTGGCAGGGTGCGGGCATGGACCATCGATCAGAGGTGTTGCTCATCGGCGGGCGGGCGGGGGTCGGCAAGACGACGGTGGGGTGGGAGGTGTCGGCGCGCCTGCGCGCCGGGCCGGTCGCGCACTGCGTCGTCGAGGGCGACTTCATGGCGCAGGCGCATCCCGCTCCGGAGGCGGACCCGCACCGGAGGGAGCTCGCCGCGCGCAATCTCGCGGCGATCTGGTCGAACTACGCGGAGCTCGGGTACCGGCGCCTCGTCTACACCAACACCGTGAGCGTACTGGCGGAGAACGAGGGCATGTTCCGGCGGGCCATGGGCGCGGACGTCAGGATCGTCCGGGTGTTGCTCACCGCGTCGGACGCGACCACCGGGGAACGGCTGACCGGCCGGGAACGCGGCTCGGAGCTGGCGCAGGAGCTGAAGAACAGCGCCTTCAAGGCACGACTCCTGGACGAAGGGGCCCCCGCGGACACGGTGCGGGTGGCGACCGACGGGCGTTCCGTCGTCGACATCGCACACGAGGTGGTGCGCGCCAGCGGTTGGCTGACGTGAGCCGGTGCCGCTGGGTAGGCCCCGCACTCCGCGCACACGCCCCCGTCTGCACGGGGTGCCGTGCCTGGCTCCATTGGGGGAGGTACGGCCCGACGCGGGTCCGTAGCATGCGGCCCATGCGGGAAGTGAGCGGCGGAACGGTGGTGCGGGTGCAGGTGCGGGGGTGGCTGTTCGCCGGGGTGGGCGCCGTCGCGGGGATGCCCGCCGGTGGGCTGGCGCTCGCCGCGGTCCGGCCCGGTCTGCTCGCCGGGGCGCGGCTGCCGGTGTTCCTCGCCGTGTTCGCCGTCGCGGCCTGGGCCATGGGCCTGCCGCACGGGGTACGGCGTGCGGCTGTCCGACTGGCCAACGCCTTGCTGGGGACGGAGCTGCCGCGACCGGTCGGGCCGCCCCGTGCGTGGGGTGACCGGCTGCGGGCGGCGGCGTGGTTGCCGGTCCACACGGTCGTCGGTGGCACGGTCCTGGCCGTGGCCGGGCTGTGCCTGATGGCGGTCGTCGGCCTGCCGGCGGTGTGGCTGGCCGGCGGCGGCGAGGTGGCGCTGCCGTGGCGCGCCGTCGCCGTGCCGCGCGGCCTGCCGGGTGCCTGGACGCTGGTGGCGGCCGCCGGGCTCCTGTTGGCGGCTTGCGCCTGCGCCCAGGCCGGGCGGGTGCTGCTGCGGCGTTGCGCGCCCGTCCTCCTCGGCCCGGGTCCCGCGGAACGGGCCGCCGCGGCCGAGGCGCGGTCGCGGGCGCTGGCGCAGCGCAACCGGCTCGCCCAGGAACTGCACGACTCCCTCGGGCACACCCTGACCGCCTCGACCATCCAGGCTGCCGTGGCCCGGGAGTTGCTGGACCGGGACCCACAGGCGGCCCGCCGCGCCCTCAGCAGCATCGAGGAGACCTCCCGCGCCGCGATGGACGACCTCGACCACGTGATCGGGATCCTGCGCGAGTCGCCGCCGACCACCCGGCCACAGCCCACCCTCGCCGACCTCGACGTGCTCGCCGACCGGGTCCGGCAGACCGGCGCCGTGCTGGCCGTCGAGCGGGAGGGCGACGTGACGCGCGTACCGACCGTGGTGTCCCGGGAGGCGTTCCGCCTCCTCCAGGAGGGGCTCACCAACGCACTCAAGCACGGCGGGACGGGCGACGTGCGGTTGCTCGTGGCCGCTCGTGGCGAGCGGCTGAGGTTGGAGCTGACGAATCCGCTCCGCACCGCGTCCCCCACCGCCCGCGGCAGCCGAGCGGGGCACGGCCTGGCCGGGTGCGCCGAACGCGTGCGGTTGCTGCGCGGCGAGCTGTCCGCCGGACCCACCGGGGACGGCCGCTGGCAGGTCACCGCCGACCTTCCCTCGGGACCGCAGGCATGAACCTCCCGCACACCGCGCACGCCTCCCCCGCCCCCGCCCCCGCCCCGTCGGGCGACCCGTCCGACGCCGACGCGGCGGCCCCGGTCTCGGTACTGGTGGTGGACGACGAGGAGTTGACCCGCGCCGGCCTGCGGGCCCTGCTGTCCGTCCAGCCCGGACTGGAAGTCGTCGGCGAGGCGTCGGACGGCACCGAGGTCCTCCCCCGGGTGCGGCAGTGGCATCCGCAGGTGGTGCTGATGGACGTGCGGATGCCCCGGCTCGACGGCATCGCGGCCACCACACTGCTGCGCGCCGAACTCTCCCGTCCTCCCAAGGTCATCGTGATCACCACCTTCGAGAACGACAGTTACGTCTGGGACGCACTGTTGGCCGGCGCGGACGGCTTCATCCGCAAGCGCGCCCCCGTCGCCCAACTGGTCCAGGCCGTGCGACTGGTGGCGAGCGGCGACTGCCTGCTGTTCCCCGAGGCCGTGCGGCGACTCGCCGCCCAGCATCCCGCGCCGCCCGCCCGCGGCGTCGGGAGCACCGGCGCGGCCGCCCTCACCGTGCGGGAGGAGGAGACCCTGCGGCTGATCGCGCGGGGCCTGTCCAACCAGCAGATCGCGCAGCACATGGCGGTGCGACCGGAGACGGTCAAGACCCATGTCGGCAACGTGCTGGGGAAGTTGCACGCCGACAACCGCACGCACGCGGTCGTCATCGCGTACGAAACGGGCGTGCTGGTGCCTGGGACGGGCGCGAGCGCGGGGCCGGATGACGGCGAGGGACGACGCAGGCGCTGGCCTCGACTGGGCGGCGCTGCCCAGCAGTTGTCGCGATCGTCACCAGCGGAGGGGGCGCCACGCAGTGGTTGCTGAGGGGAGGGCAGGTGGTGAGTGGCCGGAGTCCCTCCGGAACAAACTCCGCTCCCACCGCGTGAGAGGGACATGGCCAGAAGAACCACAGCTCGGCGCCCCGCCGTCCACCTCGCCGGAGTGGGGTGCGTCGGCTGCGTGCTCACCGCGGCCCCGTTCGACGCGATCTTGGTCGCGCTGTTCAGCGGGAGGGTGCCGGTCCTCGTCGCCGTGTCCCTCGTCCCGGCGGACTGGACCACGGTTGCTGTTCTACCCGTGGCGGGAACCGCGCCTGCGCCGCGGCGGCCTGGTCCACACCGTGTCCCGCTCCGACCGCCCCGCCGTCTTGACGGCCGCCCGGCGCGTCCTCTCGACGCTCCGTCCCGCGACGAACGCCGAGCTGTCCCCCCTCTGCGACCAGCCCATCCGGCGTTGAACTGCCAGGCGACAGGGTCGGCACGGGGAGGCCACGGCGTTACGGGCGGGGCTTGTCGGCGAACACCCAGCGGTTCCCCGCCAGCGCGTCGTTCTCCTCGGGCAGCGGGCCGCGGCCGTGCCGCCGGGTGAAGTCGAAGGGGGTGTGGACCGCCGTGGACCACCCCCTGCCCGCCAGGTCGCCGGCCGAGTCGGGGCGCGGTTCGGCGTCGAACAGGTCCAGCAGGTCGATGCCGATCTGGTGCTTCGTCGAGGTGTAGAGCGGACTGTCGCGGTACGCCTGCAAGTTCGGCTCCAGCTTGACCTCGTAGGCCAGGGCGCTGCCGCCCGTGGTCAGCCCGTCGATCGTGTCGATCAGGTACGTCTCGACGGTTCGGGGCAGGTAGAACAGCAACCCCTCGGCCAGCCAGGCACTCGGTGCGTCGGCGTCGAATCCGGCGTCGAGCAGCGCCCCGGCCCAGTCGTCGCGCAGATCGATCGGGATCGGCACGCGCGCCGTCCTCGGCCGGGCCGACACCCCGTCGAGGACCTCGTGCTTGAAGGCCAACACGCCGTGCCTGTCGATCTCGTAGAGCACGCAGTCCGGCGGCCAGTCGAGGCGGTACGCCCGGGTGTCCAACCCCGCGCCGAGCAGCACCACTTGGCGGGCGCCTCCGGCATGCACCGCGTGGTGGAGGAAGTCGTCGAGGACCCTGGTGCGCAGTCCGAAGTAGCGTGCGAACCGCCCCCAGAGGGGATTCGCGTCCCCGTCCGCAACGTGTTCGATGCGGCCCGGCCAGGCCGCGCACGCCGGGGCGGCGCGCACGAAGTGCTCCGCGTAGACGTCCCGGGCCAGGCTGTCGTGGCGGTGCGTCTCGATCGCCCGGGCCGCGGCCACCAGGAGCGCGGTGAGGCCGACGCCTCCGTCCACGCCGTCCGCACCGGTGTTCCGACGGGCCGTGCTGACCATGTGTCCTCCCTCGGCGCGCGGGGCGCCCACGAACTACGGCACGTGCATGACGTTCAGGATCCGTTCGGGCGGTGCGCGACGGGACGGTGGAACGGCGCGAACGTCCGCCGTCCGGCATGCGGTCGCCCGGCTCATCCGCTCCCCGTCATCGGAAGCAGGACGGGCTTGACCACGCGGCCGGCGTCACAGTCGCGTTCGGCCTCGTTGACGTCCGCGAGCGGGTACGTGCGGATCAGTTGGTCGAAGGGGAACCGTCCGGCCTGCCACAGTCCGGTCAGACGCGGAATCAGCAGTGCCGGTACGGCGTCCCCCTCGCAGAGGTGGGAGATCCGCCGGCCCCGGTCCAGGGTCCCAGGTTCCAGCGGCAGCGGGGTGTGAAGCCGGGCGACCAGTGCCAGGTGGCCGGTCGGGCGCAGTGCCCGCAGCGCCTCGTTGATCAGCCGGGCGGACCCCGTGGTGTCCAGTGCGTACTGGGCACCGCCGTCGGTCAGGCGTCGGATGCGCTCGGGCAGGTCGGCCGTCGCGGCGTGCAGCGGGCGCGCGCCGAACCGCTCGGCGAGGAGCAACCGCTGAGGATGACTGTCGACGGCCACGGTCACCGCCCCGCCGGCGGTGGCCGCCATCACCGCGGCCAGCCCCACCGCGCCGGCGCCGAACACCGCGAGGGTGTCTCCGGGGCCGGCGCCGAAGGTGTTCAGGGCCGCTCCGGCGCCGGTCAAGAAGCCGCAGCCGAGCGGTCCGAGCAGGGCGAGAGGGAGGGCGGGGTCGACCCGGACGACGTTGCGGGCCGGGACCACCGCGTACTCGGCGAACGCGGACTGGCCGAACCACCGCGGCGCCAAGGCGTCTCCGGTCGCGTCGGTGAACCGCGCGGCGTGCTCCGTGCGCCCGCCGAAGAGGTTGAGCGCGGCGAAGGAGTCGCAGTAGGCGGGGGCCGCGCCCGTGCAGTTCCGGCACCGGCCACAGGAGTCGAAGCTCAGCACCACGTGGTCGCCGACGTCCAGGCCGGTCTCCGGACCGCCCGTCTGCACGACGACGCCAGCCCCCTCGTGGCCGAGCACCGCAGGCAGCGGTGAGCGGCCCGCCGAACGCCGGACGGCGAGGTCGGTGCGGCACATGCCGCAGCCCGCGATCCGCACCAGGACCTCGTCACGGGCCGGCCCGGTGGTGAGGACCACCTCCTCGACCGCGAACGGACTCTCGTACGCGCGCAGCACCGCCGCGCTGAACCTGATGGTCACGCCGCCTCCGGACGGGGTACGACGAACGGCTCGGGCCCCCGCAGTTCCTCAACCCACCGACTCTGAGGGGGCGGTGGTGACGGTGGTGGCGTGCTCCCGGGCGTGCCGGTCCATCTCGGCGCGGAAGGCGGCCACCAGCTGCGGCTGGATCCTTCCGGCGTTGCGGTCGCCCCCCTCGCAGACCGCCCCGCGCACCCCCACGATGTCGGTGCCGATGCGGGTCAGTGCGCCGAGGTCGGCCTGACCGACGCTGCCGGCGAGGGCCGCGAGCAGACCGGCCTGGTGGGCCAGCCGCACGAACTCCGCGCAGACCTCCGGCGGAACGTGGTCGAACAGCCGCGTCCCGTCCTTGATCGCGGTGTCGAGCATGGCCGCGTCGGCGCCGGAGCGGCGCGCGACGTCGGGCAGCGCGAGCGGGTTGACGCAGCCGATCCGGTGGGCGTCGGCGTAGCCCGAGGCGACGACGCACGCGCCCGGCCGGTGGTCCTTCACGGCCCGGACGACCCCGCGCATGACCTCGATGGCCTGCTCCGGCGTCGTGCACCCGTAGAGGCCGACCTTGATGTACGTGGCGCCGGAGACGACTGCGCCGAGCGCGGCCTGGGCCACCGTGCCGGGCTTGAACGGCACGTCCCCCACGGTGGCGGAGACCGGCTTGTCCGCGGGGACCGCGGCGCGGATCTCTCTGATGACCCAGGGGAAGTTCGCGCCGAGCGAGCCCTCGTCGGGCTTCTTGACGTCGACGATGTCGAGGTGCTCCGCCGCCTTCGCACACGTGAGGGCTTCTTCGACGCCGTCCGGGGAGATGAGAAGCAACAACGTGGACTCCTTCCGCCGCATGTGCACCTGGCCGGGGGCAGGTGTGCGGAGTCGCCTGGCTCGCTCGGGGTGTGCACATCATTGCCGTGCCCCAGCGCCCCCGGTAGGGGCGCGCGGAGTCCCACAGCTCGTGGCCACGCGCACCCCAGTGCGCCGTCCGCGCCGGTCCGAACGCCGGGGCGGGGCGCGCCGTCGGACGACGGCCGGCTGACCGTGGCTTGGCCTCGGTCAGCCGGCCAACAGCGCCTTCAGGCCGAGGGCAGTCGCCGGGTGGTGCCTGGCCGGTGCCGCGCCGCACTTTCCAGGGGTGTGCGCCCCGCTGTGTTCTCCCGCGCCGCGCCGGGTCAGTGCACCGCCGTCCCCCGGTCCCGTCCCGGCCCCGCCTCGGGCTCCCTCATGTGGCGTGCCAGCCGGACCAGCGGGTCACGGCCACTTCGACGACGGGCCCGGCAGGTGGGCGCCCGGCGTACTGCACGGGGTACTTCGCCGCCAACAGGCGTACGTAGTGTTCGGCGGGCGCGGAGGCGTCCGCGGGTGGCAGCACGGTGGCGGTCCCGTCCGCCCGTGCCCACCACAGCCGGTCCCAGTCCTCGTCGTAGGCGTCGACGAGCAGACAGACCTGCGGGCGGGCCCGCATGTTGGCCAGTCGTTTGAGTTCGGCGGTCCGCTTGGGCTTGTGGTCCACGGCGAAGGCGAGGTGGTCGCCCGTCAGGACGAAGACGACCGGGACCAGGTGCGGGTGGCCGTCGGTGTCCGCCGTGGCGAGGCGGGCGATCCGCGAGGCGGCGAAGCACTGCCTGGCCCGCCCGCTCGTCATCGCCGGCACGGCTGTTCCGTTCCCGTTCCCGTTCCTGTTCCCGTTCCCGTCACCGGAAGCGCCCCGCGACCTCGGCGAACCGGTCGAGGTGGGTCAGCGTCTCGGCCTCCGGCACCGTGGGCAGGGAGAACAGCAGCCGTTCCACGTCGAGCCGGGCGTACTCCTCGATGACGGCGGGGTCGGCGGGCACCCCGTAGACGGTCACCGGCACGTCGCGGCCCGCGGTGTTCCGCATTCGTGCGATCTGCGGGCCCAGTTGGCCGGGCGGCACGCCGTTGGCCAACCAGGCGTCGCCGAGGGCGGCGACCCGGGGGAACGCGCCCTCGCCACCGCCCACGTAGATCGGCGGGTGGGGCCGTTGGACCGGCTTGGGCCAGGAGTAGACCGGGTCGAAGTCCACGAATTCGCCGTGGAACTCGGCCTTCTCCTGCGTCCACAGTTCCCGGATGGCCCGCAGTCGCTCGTCCACCAGGCGGCCCCTGGTCCGCGGATCCGTCCCGTGGTTGGCCATCTCCTCCTCGTTCCAGCCGACGCCGATGCCGAAGACGGCCCGGCCGCCGGAGACCAGGTCCAGGGAGGCCACCTCCTTGGCGGTGGTGATCGGATCCCGTTGGACCACCAGCGCGATGCCGGTGCCCAGCAGGATCCGGTCGGTGACCGCGGCCGCCGCGGCCAGCGCGACGAACGGGTCGAGGGTGCGGTAGTAGATCTCGGGAAGCTCCCCGCCTCGGGGGTACGGCGTACGACGTGCCACCGGGATGTGGGTGTGCTCGGCGACGAACAGGGAGTCGAGGCCGCGTTCTTCCACGGCGCGCGCCAGTGCGGTCGGCGCGGTGCCTCGGTCGGTGAGGAAGGTCGATACACCGAATCTCACGGCGGCTCCTTCGGTCCGGAGGGTTTCGGGCGCCCGGTCGGCGACCTCTGCCGAGGTACCCCGACCGGCCCCGCCGCAACAATCCGTCCCGCCAACCGGGCGATCGCCGGCCCGGCACCGGCCCCGCGGCCCGTCAGTGGTCGACGGTGACGACGATCTTCCCGATCTGTGCGCCCGCTTCCATGTAGCGGTGCGCCTCGCTGATCTCCTCCAGGCCGAAGACCCGGTCCACGACCGGTTTGAAGGCCCCTGTACGCAGCCCCGACGCGACGAACGCCTCGGCCCGGCGCAGTCGTTCCGGGTCGGCGGTGGTCTCGAAGAGGGTGTAGGTGCGCATGTTCAGAGCGGGCATCCCCAGCTCGAACGCCGGGTAGGGCGTGACCTCGCCGCTCAGGGCGCCGTACTCGAAGAGCGTGCCGCCGGGCGCGACCACCTTGGCCAGGTCCAGCACACCGGGACCGGCGATCGCGTCGAAGACGAATTCGGCACCCCGGCCTCCGGTCAGCTCACGCACCCGCGCCACCACGTCCTCCTCGTCGGTGACGACCACGTCCGCCGCACCCGCCGCGAGCAGGGCGTCCTTCTTGACCGCGGTGCGGGTCGTGGCGATCGGCACCGCTCCGACGCGCAGCGCGATCTGGATCGCGGCCAGGCCGACGCTGCTGGAGGCCGCGGTCACCACGACGGTGTCCCCGGCGCGCATGCCGCCGACCTCCACCAGGGCGCCGTAGGCCGTCAGGTAGGGCATCCAGACCGCTGCGCCGGCGACCGCGTCGAGCCCGTCGGGGCGACGCACGACAGCGGCCGCGGGCACCAGCGCCCGCTCGCCGTAGACGCCGTAGTCGTTCATCGAGAACGCCGGCACCACGCTCACCGCCTGGCCGACCTTGAGTCCGGTCACCCGGGAGCCGACGGCCTCGACCACGCCGGCGGCCTCCGTTCCCAGGCGGGCGGGAAACTGCTTGACCTGCTCGATGTAGGTACCGCTGCGGAAGAGCACCTCGGCGCGGTTGAGGCCGATCGCCTCGACGCGCAGGGCCACCTCGTCGGGCCCGGGTTCGCCGATCTCCACGTCCTCCAGCCGCAGCACTTCCGGCCCGCCGAGTTCGTGGAACCGCACCGTTCTGGCCATGACGCCTCGTCCTTCCGTTCGGTGACGGCGACGCCGATCCGGGTCGCCGTGCCTTACCCAAACCAAAAGTTCGACCAGTGTCAAACTTCGACATGCATCAAACCTTGATGGTCATCAAAGTTCGACGCGTGTCGTACCATGTGTGCGGGAGGCCAACGGACGATCGGGAGGTCACGGGCGATGACGGCAGCAGAGCGAGCCGGCAGGGACCGCACCCCGCCGCACCCGGACCTCGCCACGATCACCCTCCAGCAGGTACTGGAGGCACTGGTCGATCCGGTGCGCCGCTGCATCGTCAGGCACCTCCACGCCGCCAGCCACGACGTCGCCTGCGGCACGATCGACCTGCCGGTGAGCAAGTCGACCGCCACCCACCACTTCCACGTGCTCCGCGAGGCCGGCCTGATCCGCCAGTACTACGCCGGCACCTCCCGCATGAACGCCCTGCGCCTGGAGGAGTTCGACCGGGCCTTCCCCGGACTCCTCCCGGCACTCCTGGCGCAGCGCGACGTCGCCCCCGGCGCGTGAGGGAAGAGCACCCCGGGCACCCCACCCGCCCGTCGTGAGTGACCCGGCGGCGCACGCCGCGAGCAGCGGCGGGGCTCAGCCCCCTGGGGCGCGCCCCTCGGCGCGGATCCGCTCCCGGAGGCGTTCGCCCTCCCCCTCGACGTCCGCGCGGCACCGGCCCAACTCCCGAAGATCGACGGCGAGGTTCCAGCGCGTCCGAGCGAGCCGCAGCAGGCAGGCGCCGGGGTCGTCGTCGGCCAACACGGGGGAGAGTGCGACCGCGCCCTCCTGGCACGCCACCGCATCCGACAGTCGGCAGCCGACCAGACTCACCCAGCGGCAGAGAGATGCCGACCAGACTCACGGCCGGTCCGGCATGGTGCGCGCCGCCCTCGGCCTCGGCCAGCACGCGGTGGGGGGTCAACGCCTCCTCGTAGACCGGCAGCCGCCCCCCAACGGCCTGGCAGCCCACCGCGCATGGCGCACTCGTTCAGACCACCGGCCGGTTCGTCGAGGTTGGCGGCGAAGGCGGCACGGTGTCGCGCAGGGTCCCGAGCCGGGCACGGCCTCCGCCACCGGAACCGCCACCGGAACGCCCCACGGCTTCAAGTCCGCCCAGGGGAGGGGTTCTTGAAGTCGCTCCCCCGTTCACGCCGCCTTTCCAACGCCGGCCCTCGGGCAGCGGAACGGAACACCGGCACGGACCGACACCCCGTTCGCCAGGCGGGCCATCCGGCGGTGCATCCAGGCGGGTTCGCGCTTCCCGCCCCAAATCCCTTGAGGACGCGCCGGGAGCACGACGGCTTCACAAGCGCACAACCTCGTAAGCTCTTACTCAACGCTAGGGAGCTCGGACCCAACGGTGCGGCGGCCGATGCCGCCCGCTCGGGACTCCCCAGGTGGAACCGTCGCTGTTCTCCGCGTTCACGAGAGGGGCTTCCTATGCAGACCCTGGAGGGCCGCCCGCAGACACCCCGCCGATTCCCACACCCGTGGCGCCGCTACGGTCGGCTCGTCGCCACGAACTTCTTGCGCGGCGCGTCCTACGCGTGCGGCACCGGCGTCATCGGCTTCGCGGTCTGGTGGGCCCAGAACCGCTGACCGGCCACACCCGGACGACCGACACCGCCGACCGCCCCCGGCGCAGCCGACCCGCGCCGCGCCCGCACACCGTTGGAGCTCCGTGTCCCCCAACACCACCCGGTGCCACCTGAGTTCGCCGGCATCGGGCAGAATCGGCCCATGCTGAAGGTCGGTTCCGTGGTGTTGGGTGTGGCGGACGTGCCCCGTGCGGCCGCGTTCTGGAGGGCTGCGCTGGGGTACGTCCCACGGGAGGAGATGACGGACGACTGGGTGGTCCTGGTGCCCGAGAACGGGTCGGGACGCAGTTGTCCCTCGGACTGAGCGAGTCTCCCGTCCAGCCGCGCCCGCGGGTCCACCTCGACCTGTACGCGCGGGACGCCGCCGATCAGGCCGCCGAGGTCGAGCGCTTGCTGGCACTGGGCGCCCGGCCCGTCGAGTGGGATGACTACCCGGACGACGCCGACTTCGTCGTGCTCGCCGACACCGAGGGCAACCGCTTCTGCGTCATCGACACCGGGCACGGTTGACCGTCCCAGGTATCGCGGGGCTAGCCTGACCGGATGCCGTTGCGTCTGCGTCGTTCGGCCCGCGCGCTCGTACTCGACGACCTCGATCGCCTCCTGCTGTGCAGACACACGCTCCGCGAGCAGGGGGCAGCGGTCTGGGCCGCCCCCGGCGGCCGTATCGCTCCGCACGAGGATCCGCTGACCGCGCTGCGGCGTGAACTGCGCGAGGAGGTGGGCCTCGTGGTGCAGCACGACCCGCCGCACGTGTGGCACCAGGAAGTCGTCGGCGCCGGGTACGCGGTCGGGCACGACGGCGTGGTCAACGACTACTTCCTCGTACGGACGGCCGGGTTCACGCCGTGCGGTGCGCTGACCGCGGCGGAGCTGGCGGCGGAGTGCATCGTGGGCGTGAAGTGGTGGACGCCGGCGGAGATCTCCGCCTACCGCGGGCCCGACCTGTTCTCTCCCCGAGAACTCGGCACCCCGCTGCGGGAGCTGCTCGGCACGGGCGTCCCCGACGAGCCGCTGCTGCTCGGACTCTGAGCGACCGGACCATGGGTGGACCCGTACAACTTTTTGGGCCGGTCACCCCGAACGTATGATGGCGCCATGACCGATGCCACCAGTGACCGCGCGCCGCTCGGCCGGCGCGAGCGCAAGAAGGCCGCCACGCGCAAGGCGCTGGCCGACGCGGCCCTGCAGCTCTTCGTCGAGCGCGGTTACGACCAGGTGGGCATCCGGGACGTCGCCGAGGCCGCCGACGTGTCCACCACCACGCTGTTCAAGCACTTCCCCAGCAAGGAGGCGCTCGTCTTCGACGAGGGCGAGGAGATCAGGGCAGACCTGCTCGCCGCGGTGCGGCACCGCCCGACCGGCCAGTCCATCCCGGGCGCCCTGCGCGACCACGTACTGCACGCCCGGCTCCGCAAGGGGACCGACGCCGATCCGCAGTTCGCCCGGTTCCTCGAACTCATCGACGACACCCCCGCGCTGCGCGACTACGCCCGCCGGATGTGGCTCCAGCACGAGGTCGACCTGGCGGCGGCGATCGCCGACGAGAGCGGTGTGCCCGAGGGCGACCCGACGTGCCGGGCGCTGGCGCGCTTCGCCTTGGAGGCCCGGGACCTCGGCCACGGCACTCCGGACCCCGACGCCGCCATCGCGCGCGCCTTCGACCTGCTCGAACAGGGCTGGGCCGGGCGGCCCGACGCTCCCGCCGAGCAGGACTGACCCCTGGCCCGCCCGCGCCCCTTCCTGCCGTGCGGCAGCCCTCCCCCCACGCGGCACACCACCGAGGGCGCTCACCCCGCGGTCGCCTCCTCCGCGGCCCGACGACGGCGGTATTCGGCGGCCCTGGTCAGGTAGTTCTCGTGCTCCCGGGCGTGGTTCGGGGGGAGGTGCGGCGCGTCCGGTGGCGTGGTCGCGAAGAACCGCCTGAGCCCTTCGTTCGCCCCTGCCGCGAGCTCTCCGGAACGGGGGAACATCGCCGCCTCGTAGCGCGCGACGGCCTCGTCGACGGTGGCCTCCTTGGCCACGGCGCGCGCGAGTTCCGCACCGTCGAGCAGGGCGAGGTTGGCTCCGTGGCCGCCGAACGGGGCCATGAGGTGCGCGGCGTCGCCGATCAGGGTGGCGCCGGGCACCGGGTCCCACGTCAGCGGGGCGGGCAGGGCCCAGAAGGAACGCGGGACGTGGGCGCTGTCGTTGTCGGTGAGCAGCGGGCGCAGGTCCGCGGACCAACCGCCGAACTCCCGCAGCAGGTGGGAGCGGACGGCCGCCCGGTCGGTGAGGTCGAGGTCGGCCTCGATGTGCCAGTCGGGCCCGGCGCGGAAGGCCAGGTAGCCGCGGACCACGCCGTTGCTGTTGCGCTGGACGATCACCGCGCGGCCGTCGCCGTCGCTGGCGAACAGGTGCCCCTCGCCGACGAGCGCGGCGACCTCGGGGTGTCGGACGTCGACGTCGTCGAAACGGACGTCGAGGAAGGCGACGCCCAAGTACTCCGGCGTGGCGTCGGTGAGCAGGGAACGCACCCTGGACCGGGCGCCGTCGGCGCCGATGACGAGGTCCGCTTCGGCGCTGGCGCCGTTGGCGAAGGCGAGGTGGTGCGCGCCACCGCCCGTGGGTGTCGCCCCGAGGAGTTCGTGTCCCCATCGGACGGTGCCCGGCAGCAGGCTGTCGTGGAGCATCGCGCGTAGTTGGCCGCGGTCGACCTCGGGGGCGGTCTCATCGCCCTCGGCGGGGACGAACGCGGCGAGGACGGTGCCGTGGTGGTCCCGGCGGGTCTTGGCCTGCCCCTCCGGCCGGGCCAGGGCCGTGAAGGCGTCCATGAGGCCGGCGTCTTCGAGGGCGATCTGGCCGGAGTCGGCGTGCAGGTCGAGCGTGCCGCCCGGGTCGCGGGAGTCGACGGCGGCATCGGCGTCGTAGACGGTGGCGGCGATGCCGTGGCCCTGGAGGACGCGGGCGCAGAGCAGGCCGCCCGGCCCGCCGCCGATGATCGCGATGCGGGGATCGGTCTTCATGGTGGGTCCTTCCCTCGGGTGCCGCGGGCCCGCAGGGAGGCACTGCCAGCGCGCCCCCGTGGTCGATCGCACCGATCCGCCCGCCTCTCCACAGTAAGCGCAACGACTCACAAAGTGCAACCGGTCAACTTTTGAATCGACACAACCAACAACTTCAACTGATCAATTGATATTGACAGTCCAGCTTGAATATATTTAGCGTCGGAGCATGAGCGAGAGCATCGACGCCCTCCTTGCGGAGTCGGCGGTCCGGGCGGCCGCCGACGTGCGGATCGCGTTCAGTCGTCTGAAACGGCGGTTGAAGGAACGGGCCACCGACGAGGACCTCACCCCCGCACAGGCATCGGTCCTGGCACGCCTGGACGCACGGGGATCGGCATCGGCCAGTGAACTGGCGACCGGGGAGCGGGTCAGTCCACAGTCCATGGCGAAGACCGTCGAGGCGTTGGTGCGGGCCGATCTGGTCGTCCGCCACCCCGACCCGCTCGACGGCCGCAGGCAACTGATCACACTCACCGTCGTCGGCCGCGGCCGGCGCCAGGGCGACCGGTGGGCCCGCCAGGAATGGCTCGCCCAGTCACTCCAGGAACGGTGCACCGAACAGGAACTCCGCACGATCAGTGCGGCGATGGCCCTGTTGGACGAGGTGGCCCGGTCATGACCGGCCGCCCCGCACACCTCCAGGCGCCGCGGCGCACCACGGACCACGGACCACGGCGAGTTCGACCGCAACCCGATCGCACCCATGGTCCCCGGGTCGATCCGACCATGGAGGTCGGGTCCGAGGTCGGGGGTCACCATCTCGCGCTGGGAGCCGTTCGGAACACCCTTAAGGGTGGCAGCCTTCGGTCTGTCCGCTCTGGTGCGGCTCAGGCATCCTCAGCGCTGTCAGCATCAGTGGGGTGAGGGCCCTCCGCCGTGGAGTTCCAGAGCCGTTGTCCCGGTTCGAAGTCGTATGCCAACAGGGCCAAGTCGTCGGCGTTCGGGGGCCAGTCAGTGCCAGCCAGTACGTCATGGAACGCGACAACGAGCCTGTCCGTCTCCGACGTGGCTTGCCGCGCCTGCACGATGACCACATCGAGGGTCGCCCCACACCGGGTCGGGCAAAGGCGCGACGTCGCAGCCTCCAGCTTCGTGTACTCCCGCGAGGGAACGTTCAAGAATTCACACAGCGGGCAGATCTCGTAGACCTGGACCAGGAGGCCACGGCCTTCGGGTTCGCCTTCCGCGGTCGTCATCGTTCCTGTTCTCCCTCATCAGTCCAGCACCGCCCTCGCGCCCTGAGGCGTCACTGGCGACGGGCCTCGGCGCCTGCTTCGCCATCGCCCTCCGCGTCCCCGACGTGTGGCACTCCTGGGACACCGAGACCGACGCAGCCCAGAACCGGCTTCAGCTCACGGATGGACAAGCCGCCTCATGTGCCGCCGTCGACTACGACGGCCGGCGGAACGAGCAGTTCCGCGTCTCCCAACACGGGCCGTGACGCCTCTGGGAGGAATTCAACGCCGCCACGAGCGAGGGCACCAAACCGGCCAGCCTCCCGTTGGTCGTCACGGAGTCACCAACGGACCACATGGACATCAACTTTGGACCGACCAGCCCGACGATGCCCTCTCCCTCCGAGAGGCACCGGAATCCGTGATGTCAACGATCGCCGAAGTCCCACGTGGACGTCGTTAGCGCAGCGTGCACACCCGACTTGGCCTCCGGTCCACTCCCGGTGAGCCCCGAAGCCGTCACGGGATGATCCTGGTTCGCCGAGCGGAGCACCGTCACGGTCGCCGCGATCCGGCGCTGGCTGCGTTCCGTTCATGACCTGCACGGCGCTGTCGAGCACTCCCGGCGAAGCCGGCCACGCCCCCGCATCCGATCCGCACAGTCCCCGGACCGCCGCTGGAAGGAGTGCAACACGCACGCGCCCGGAAGAGTGCCCACAACAGCGACAACGCTCGCCGGGACAGCTTCCATGCCTGAAGCGACACCCGCTACGCAACGGACGCCACGGGGCATCGACGACCGGCCGTCGTTCGTCCCGCGGTAGGAGGCGGGGGACGAACGCTGACCGGCGCTGGGAGTTCAGGGGCGGACGAGTACCTTCAGGGCCTCGCGCTCGGCCATGGCCCGGTAGCCGTCCGGGACGTCGTCCAGCCCGATGGTGCGGTCGAAGACCGCGGAGGCGTCGAGGCGCCCGGACAGCACGTCCGGCAGGAGTTCGGGCGCGTGGGCGCGGGCCGGGGCGGTGCCGCCGGCGAGGGTGACGTTGCGGCGGTAGAACCGGCGCACGTCGACGCCCTCGCCGTCCTGCGGCACCCCGACGTAGCCGACGGCGCCACCGGGACGCGCCATGTCCAAGGCATCCCGTAGTGCCTCGCCGGTGCCGACGCACTCCAGGACCGCGTGCGCCCCGTGGCCGCCGGTGAGCTCCCTGACCCGCTCCACGGCCGCCGCGCCGCGCTCCGGTACCACCTCGACGGCCCCGAACCGGCGCGCCAGTTCCGTCCGTCGGGCGTGCCGCCCCAGGATGACGATGCGTTCCGCGCCCAGCCGGGCCGCGGCCAGTACGCCGCACAGGCCGACCGCGCCGTCACCCACCACCGCGACCGTGGCCCCGGGGCGCACGCGCGCCGCGAGCGCGGCGTGGTGCCCCGTGCACAGCACGTCCGACAGGGCCAACACCGCGGGCAGGCGAGGGTCGTCCGGTCCCATGGGCAGGGGCACGAGCGTGCCGTCCGCCTGCGGCACCCGCACCGCCTCGCCCTGCCCGCCGTCCAGTTCGCCACCCCAGAAACCGCCGTTCGGGCAGCAGTTGGGCAGGCCGTCGCGGCAGAACTCGCAGGTGCCGTCGGACCACTTGAAGGGCGCGAGGACGAGGTCGCCGCGACGTACGGCGGTGACCTCGGCGCCCACCTCCTCGACCACGCCGATGAACTCGTGGCCGATCCGCACGCCGGCCGTGGACGGCGGCAACTTCCGGTAGCGCCACAGGTCGCTGCCGCAGATCGCGGCGTGGGTGACCCGCACCACGGCGTCGGTCGGCTGCACGACTCGGGCGTCCGGCACCTGGCACACCCGTACGTCCCCCGCCCCGAACATCACTGCTGCCCGCACGCTCGCACTCCTCGTCTCGCTGGTCACGGTCCGTCCGGTCGTGGGGCGACGGAGGGCGACCGTCCCACCGGCCCCGCACTCCCCCACACGGTCTTGATCACTCGAACCGGTGCGTACGGTACGCCAGTTCCGCCGGGAGACCGGCCGGGTGGTCGGGGTCGGGCGCGAGGGCGTCCCCGTCGGGCACGACGGCCTGGTGCCGGCCCTGGGCGACCGGGGGCGCGAGGGACCGCGTCCGTTACTGCACGACGCGGGGCCTGCTCTCACCGGGCGGGCTCCGCCAAGCCGTTTCGGTTGTCGATTTCGTCGGGCGGCACGGGGAGCAGGTCGCCCTCCGGCCACCCGTGCGGCACGGGCGTGACGTCAGGCGTCCGTCCCGTCGGAAGCGGCGCCGGCCGGGCCGTCGAGGAGTCCCGCCACCAGGTGGTGGGCGTAGTCGGCGTCGAGGGGGCTGGGGCGGAACAGGATGCGGTACATCATCGGCGACACCACGTGGTCGATCACCGTTTCGACGTCGGGCGCCGGCTCACCCCGGTCGGTGGCGCGGGCGAGGATGACGTCGATCTGGTCGGCCGCGTAGGCGGAGCAGCGGCCGGCGTTGTTGCCGTCCGGGTCGCCGAGCAGTGCGTCGCGGAGGTAGGCGCGGCCGGGGGGCGAGGTCATCTCGTCGAGGAACTGCTCGGCCCAGGTGGTCAGATCGGTGGCCAGCGCGCCGTGGTCCTCCGGCGGCGCCTCCGGGCGCAGGCGCTCGACGGCGACGTCCGAGAGCAGTTCCCGCAGGTCGCCCCAGCGGCGGTAGACCGTCGACGGGGTGACGCCGGCGCGCGCCGCGACCAGCGGCACCGTCAAGGCGTCGCGGCCCACCTCGGCCTCCAGCTCGCGCACGGCGCCGTGCACCGCCTCCTGAACGCGGGCGCTGCGCCCACCCGGGCGCGCCATCGGTCGGGGACTCATGCCACCACCCTAAGCCTTAACGCAAAGACCTTGCTTCTAGTGTGGTGGCAGTGCCCCGGCCTCAGGCCACCGGCGCGAGCGCCCGGGCGGGTGCGGTCTGCTCGTAGGCGTGGCCCACGCGCAGGAGCACGGACTCGCCGAGGGGCCGGCCCATCAACTGCATGCCGATCGGCAGGCCCGCCCCGTCGTGGCCCACCGGGACGGTCAGGGCCGGCAGTCCCGTGACGTTGGCGGGCGCGGAGAGGCGGACGTAGGCGTCCGGGACGCCCTCCGTGGTGCCGTCGGGCCAGGTGAGGGTCTCCTGGCCGGCCGGTACGGCGACCGTGGGGACGGTCGGGGCGGCGATCACGTCCACCTCGTCGAACAGCCGCGACCACGCCTGGCGCATCAGCGTGCGCGCGCGTTGGGCGCGTATGTAGTCGCCGGCGGGCATGAGTTCACCCGCTTCGAGGAGGATCCGGACGTCGTCCCCGTAACGGTCGGGGACCGTGCGCAGGGTGCGCTCGTGGTAGGCGGTCGCCTCGGGGACCATCAGGCCCCAGTGGGTGGCCTGGAGGTAGCGCGTCATGGGGATCTCGACCTCGACGAGCCGCGCGCCGAGCTCCTCCAACTGGTCGATGGCGCCCCGGACCGCCGCCTCGACGTCCGGGGCGATCCGGTCGAAGTAGTAGTTGCGGGGCACGCCGACGCGCAGTCCCGTGAGGTCGCCGCCGCGCGGTGGTCGGTGGTCCGTGGGGTCGGTGATCAGGGAGGCGGGGTCGCGCGGGTCGTGTCCGGCCAGGGCGGACAGGACCAGGGCGGCGTCCTCGACGGTGCGGGTCAGGGGGCCGACGTGGTCCAGCGACCAGGACAGCGAGGTGATGCCGTGTCGGGGGACGAGGCCGTACGTCGGCTTGAGCCCGACGACGCCGTTGAGCGCGGCGGGCACGCGGATCGATCCGCCGGTGTCGGTGCCCAGGGCGAAGCTTGCGGCTCCGGCGGCCACGGCGACGGCCGATCCGCCGCTGGAGCCGCCGGCGATGCGCTGCCGGTCCCAGGCGTTGTGGGTCTGGGGGGTGAGGAGTCCGTAGGCGAACTCGTGGGTGTGCGTCTTGCCGACGAGCACCGCGCCGGCGGCCCCCAGGCGGGCGGCGACGGTGCTGTCGGCCTCCGCGCGGTGGTCGGCGCGAACCTGGGAGCTGGCGGTGGTCGCGGTGCCGGCGACGTCGATCAGGTCCTTCAGCGCCATGGGGATGCCGTGCAGCGGCCCGCGGAACTGCCCGTCGGCGGTTTCGCGCGCGGCGGCGCGGGCCTCCTGACGGGCGCGGTCCGCGGTGACGGCCACGTAGGCGCGCAGGTGCGGTTCGACCTGTCCGATGCGGTCCAGCACCGAGTCGACCAGTTCGACGGGGGACAGCTGGCCGGCGCGCAACCCCTCGGCTGCGGCGGCCACGGAGAGCTCATACGGCTGCATCGGACTTGGCCTCCCCCGCGTGGTAGGCGGTGGCGGGCGGGGTGTCGCCGAAGTCCAGCTCCCGCAGGACCGAGACGACGGACAGGATGTGCTCCGCGGTGGCCGCCACTGCGGGGTGCCGGTCCGCCGGCAGGGTGAGCCCGGAGCGCTCGGCCCAGCGGGCGGCCTCCTGGGGCGTGAGGGCGGTGTCGGGGAGGGGCATGGGGGTGTCTCCTGATCTGGGCCGTGGCGGTGGGGCGGTGCACCCATCGGAAGCCAAAAGCTAATCGATTGCGTTAGTCGAGAATAGGTCCTACGATCGAGCTAACGCAAACGGATTGCTTTAGCGATTCCCCGCACCCCTCACCCGTCCGCCTCGTCGCCCACTGTCCACCGCACCGCACGAAGGAACGACGATCGATGTCGAGCTCCACGTCAACCGCTCAGTCCACCAGCCCCGCCGCCCCCTCCTGGACCGTGGGCGACGTCACCGTCCACCGCATCGACGAGGTCCCCCTGCCGCCGGAGACCGGCCCCTGGCTGCTGCCCGGCGCCACCCCGGACACCGTCGCCCAACATCGCTGGTTGCAACCCCACTTCGCGGACGGCGCGGGCGTGCTGCACCTCGCCAGTCAGAGCTTCGCGCTCTCCGTCGGCGGCCTCCGTGTCCTGGTCGACACCGGCATCGGCAACGGCAAGACCCGGGCCAACCCCGCCTGGCACGACCTGCGGACCGACTACCTCCAGCGCCTCACCGCCGCGGGCTTCGCCCCGCACCTCGTCGACGTGGTGGTCCTGACGCACCTCCACGCCGACCATGTGGGCTGGAACACCCGGGAGCACGGCGGCGCGTGGGTCCCCACCTTCCCCAACGCCCGCTACGTGACGTCCCGGGCCGAGCGCGAGTTCTGGGCGGGCTACGCCATGGACGAACCGCGCCGCCAGATGTTCCGCGACTCGGTGCACCCCGTCGAGGACGCCGGCCTGCTCGACCTGGTGGACGTGGCCTCGGAGGGCACCGAACTCGCCGCCGGACTGCGGTTGGTCCCGACGCCCGGCCACACCCCGGGGCACCTCGCGGTCGAGATCAGCAGCGGCGACGCCACGGCGCTCATCACCGGCGACTGCCTCCACCACCCCGTCCAGCTCGCCCACCCGACGCTCGGCAGCTGCGTGGACATCGATCCCGAGCAGGCCCGAGCCACCCGCCGCGCGCTGTTGTCGGAGCTCGCCGACGGCGAAACGCTGCTGCTCGGCACGCACTTCCCGCCGCCCACCGGCGGTCGCGTGGTCACGGACGGGGACGCCTACCGACTCCGGCCCGTCCCCGCAGTCGCCCCGTCCGCCGCGCACCGAGCATCGTGACCGTCCCGGCAGGGCCGCCCGGACGGGAGGATCGGCCGGTCGCCCGGTGCCGCGCTCACGTCGCGCCCGGCGCCGATGTCCCCACGGCGTCGGCCGGCTCGTCATCGCCGAGGAGGGTCAGCGCCCGCACCGTGTCGCGCTGGGCGGGATCCCATCCCAACAGCCCGGCACCGGCGTCGTGATCCCCCTCGTGCAGCCGCAACTGGGCGTCCGCGTGGTCGCGGAGCAACGTGCGGGCCCGATCGGGACTGGTGTCCAAGGCGGTGGCGATCTGCCGCCAGGTGGCGCCCAGTTGGAGGGCTTCCAGCACCGCGCCCGGTTGGCCGGCGGCCGCACTGCGGGCGAGCTGCGTGCCGAGCGCGAGTTGGGCCAGGGCGTCACCCGCGTCACCGCGGGCGACCGGCCCCGGAAAGTCCTCGGGCAGGTGGCGGTCCGCCAGCCGTTGGCCGTGCGCGGAGTGCCGTTCCGCCAGCCAAGCCAGCGGGGTCGCCGGCGGTATGTCACCGGGGCGCCGGACCTCCTGGGCCCGCCACTCCTCGTAGCCGTGGGTCATGACTGTGGTTCTCCTCCTGTACGAGTGCGGTGGTGCGCGGCGCCAGCCGGGTCCACGGACCAGGACGGGCAACCGTCGCGTTCGGCCGGTGCGGCAGCGCGGTGGTGTCTGCGGGGGCGGGTGGCCCGGAGCAGGACTCCGGACCGCCGGCACCCGCTCCGCGCACCCGACGGCTCCCGGCCGCCGAGCCGCGGCCCGCCCTCACCGTTGGAGGGTGTCCTTGCCCTTCGCCACGGCTTCGCCGCCGCGCGCGACCGCCGCGCGCAGATCGCCCTTGGCTCGCTCCAGGCGCCCTTCGCCAGTCATGCGTTCGTTGCCCAGTGCCCGGCCCACGGCCTCCTTGGCGGCGCCCCTGGCCTGCTCGGTCTTGGCAGTCATCTTCTGATGGGCAGTCACGGTCGCACTCCTTCTCTCGTTGGTGTGGTTCCTCGACGCACGATCGCGTGCCCGGATGTCGCCGCCCAAAACACCTCGTTCCGCCACCGTCAGCAACAACTTTCGGACAGGCCGTGACGATGACGGGCTCCCGCGTCGGGCGTCCGCTTACAGTTCCCCGCATGGCTCACCCGCACGGCGTTCCGCAGGCGCCCAGACACGACGCATCGCTGGTGGAACCGCTGGCCGGGCGGGCCGACCGGACCGCGCCGCGGACCGGGGCCCACGTGCTGGTCGTCGGGGCCTATGCGGTGGACCTGGTGTTCCGGGAACTGGCCGGTCAGGTCGCGTTCGGCTCCGAGGTGTGGGCCGGTGGACTGGGCATGGTGCCCGGCGGCGCGTTCACCCTGGCGATGGGGCTGCGTCGGCTGGGTCGTGACGTGGTGTGGGCGGCCGATTTCGGATCCGACGTGTTCAGCCGTGAGGTGCTGGCCGCCGCGCGCGCCGAGGGGATCGACGAACACGGGTTCCGGCACCATCCGCAACCCGTGCGGAACGTGACGGTCGCACTGTCCGGCCCGCAGGACCGGGCGATGATCGCGTACGAGGACCCGATCCCGGCCCGGCCGTTGGCGGAGCTGATCGAAACCCACCGGCCGACCGTGGTCATGCTGCCGTACCTCCGGTTCGGTCCCGAGGTCTCGGAGGCGCTCGACGTGGCCGCCCGGCACGGCGCCGAGGTCTTCATGGACTGTCAGGACTACGCCGGTCACCTCGGGATGCCCGACGTGGCCAAGGCACTCTCCCAGGTGCAGGTCTTCGCGCCCAACGAGGCGGAGGCCCTGCGGATCACCGGGACGACCAGTGCGGCGGAGGCTCTGGAGGTGCTGGCGGACGTGGTGCCCGTCGCCGTCATCAAGCGGGGCGGCGACGGAGCGGTGGCCGCCGAGGGCGGGCGACGGGCCGCACGGGCCGCGCTGCCGGTGCCGGTGGTGGACACCACCGGAGCCGGCGACTGCTTCAACGTGGGATTCCTGCACGAGCGGCTGGCGGGCGGCTCGCTCGACGCCTGCCTGGCCGCGGGGGTGGTCTGCGGCGCGGCCGCGGTCACCGGCCCCGGATCCAGCGCCGCGCTGGACTCCGCCGGGCTGCGGGCCCGGCTCGCCCGCCTCCCGGCCTGAAGCCGGCGACGCGGCAGACATGGCGAGCGTGGTTTCGGCGGCGGCGAAGGAGCGAGATGTCCGAACGCACGTGGGACGACGCGGTGGTGGCACGACCACCGAGCCCGGACCTGCGGGTCCTGGTGACAGATCTGGACGGCACCCTGCTCGGCGGCGACCGGGCCGCGCGGCAGCGGCTGCGCCGGGCCCTGGACCGGCACCCGGAGATCACCGTGGTCTTCGCCACCGGGCGCGGCCTGCCGTCGATCCGGACCCGACTGGCCCGCGATCCGCTGCTCCCCCGGCCGCGCTGGATCATCGCGGACGTCGGCGCCAGCGTCATCGACGCCGCCGGTATGGCCCACGTCGACGCGCTGGAGGCGGAGTTGCGCACCGGATGGCCCGGCGCGGAGCGCGTCCGGGCGGCCCTGCGCCCCTTTCCCGCGCTCGTCCACCAGGACGGCGTGCCGCAGGACGGTCGCTGCTCCTTCTTCCTGGCCCCCGAGCACCTGTCGCCCGAAATCACCGCGGCCGTGGCCCGGTTGGGCTGCTCCTGGACCTACTCCGCGGGACGCTTCTTCGACGTACTGCCACCGCACGCCGGCAAGGGCGAGGCCCTCCAGCGGTTGGCGGACAAGCTCCAATGGCCGGCGTCCGGGTTGCTGGTCGCCGGCGACTCGCTCAACGACCTCTCCCTCTTCCAGCTCGGTGCGCACGGCGTGATCATGGGCAACGCCGAACCCGCGCTCCTCGACCGGGTGCCGCACAGCGCGCTGGTCCACCGCCCACCACTGGAGGGCGCGGCGGCGATCCTGGACGCCCTGGAGCGGGTGGGTTGGGCACGGCCCCCCAGGTCCGTCGTCGTCGGCTACCACCGGCCGCCGGTGCACTGGTCACAGGGGCGGTGGCGCCGGCCCGTCAGCCCGAACGGGATCCTGCCCACGCTGACGTCCGTGCTCGGCGACGCCACCGGCGGCCTCGACGCGACGTGGGCCGCCGCCCTCGTCGAGGAGGCTCCCGGAGCTCCCGGCTCGCACCGCTCGGCCCCCGCCACCGGGCTTCCGCTCGCCCTGCTGCCCGTGACGCCCGAGCGGTGGGCCGGCTACTTCCACGGCGCCTGCAAGGAGACGCTGTGGCCGGCGCTGATGTCCCAGCCGCAGCTGATCCGTCGGGCGCCGTCCCACTGGGCCGACTACGAAGCGGTCAACGCCGCCTTCGCCCGGCACCTCGACGCGCACGCCGCGGACGGCGCGACGGTGTGGCTGCACGACTACAACCTCTGGCTGGTCCCCGGCCTGCTCAGCGCCCGGCGGCCGGACCTGCGCATCGGCCTGTTCCACCACACCCCGTTCCCCTCGCCGGACGTCTTCCGGCGGCTCCCGGACGCCGAGCAGCTGATCGGCTCCCTGGCCCGACTGGACTGGGCGGGCTTCCACACCGCGGCCTTCGCGGACAACTTCCGTCGGCTGCTGGCCGGTTCGGGCCCCGTCCCGCGCACCGGCGTCCATCCGCTGGGCATCGACCGCACGACCGTCTCCCTCCTGGCCCGGGAGCGGGTCGGCGCCGGCGCCGCGCACCGCACCGCGGGGGCGCCGTCCCGGCTGGTCCTGTCCGTCGAGCGCCTGGACTACGCCAAGGCGCCCGTCCACAAGGTCCGTGCCGTCGACGCGCTCCTGGAACGGGAACCCCGATGGCGGGGCCGGCTGCGGTTCCGCCTGGTGTGCCCGCCCCCCGAACCGGGCATCCACGCCTACGACGCCACCCGCACCGCCCTCGAAGCGGCCGTGGCCGCCGTCAACGACCGCTGGCGCACCGGTGGTTGGGAGCCCGTCGACTACCTTCCGCAGGCGTTGCCGTTCCCGCAGGTGGTCGACGAGTACCTGGCCGCCGACGTGTTCTGGGTGACCTCCGTGGCGGACGGCATGAACCTCGCCGCCAAGGAGTACGTCACGGCCCGGGCCGCCACCGGCCGGCCGGGCGTCCTCGTGCTGTCCCGCCATGCGGGCGCCGCCGAACAGCTCGCCGCCGTGGCCCTGCTGACGGACCCGCACTCCCCCCGGGACCTGGTCGACACGCTGCACCGGGCGCTGTCCCTGACCGCCGGACAGCGCACCGCCCACACCGCGGCGCTGGCCGCGCTGCTCGGCGACCACTCCCCTGCCGACTGGGCCCGCACCATCGTCGCGGAGATCCGCGGCCCGGTCGCCGGGCCCGCCGCGGACACCGGGTGAGCCGGGCACCGGGCCCAGTCGTTCGGCTTCGGTAGGGTCACGGAGCATGGCTGATGCTCGCCGCGCGGCGCGTCCCGCCCGCGCCGGGCCGCGGCGCCCTGCCCGCGGCCCGCCGACGACGGTTCCGCCAGGTCAACGTCGTGCAGTGGCTGTTGATCGGCGCCGTCGTGGTGGTGTGCGTGCGCACCGGGGTGCCGGTGTTGGTCGGCCCGCTGGTCGCGGTGGTCGTGGGGCTGCACTTCCTGCCGCTGGTCGCGGTGTTCGAGCAGCGGCGGTTGCGGGTGCCGGCGGCCCTGCTGGTCACCGCAGGGGTGGCCGGCGGGGCCGTGTGGGGTGCCGGCGGGCCGGCGGCGACGGTCCGCCTGGTGGTGGGCCTGCTGAGCGCGCTCTCGTTGCGGGCGGTGGCGACCTGGACGCTCGTCGGGGCGGCGGGCGCCGGGTGAGGGACGTTTCCGGGCCGCTCACTGCGGTGTCGGGGCCGTCGCGTTGCGGCCGTCGCGGGTGCGGTCCGGGCGGGCGTAGCGCCCGGGTGTGACGCCCAGGATCCGCTTGAAGTGCCGGGTCAGGTGCGACTGGTCGTAGAAGCCGGCCGCGGTCGCCACGGTCGTCGGTGGCCGGCCGTCGAGCAGCAGGCGGCGGGCGTGCTCCACCCGGCGGGCCATCACGTACTGGTGCGGCGGGATGCCGAACGCCGCGCCGAACGCGCGCACCAGGTGCGTGGGGTGGGCGTGCAGCAGGCCGGCGGCCTCGTCCAGGGTCAGCCCCTGGCGCAGTCGTGCGTCGAGGAGGTCCCGCAGGGCGTGGGCCACGCCCCGGGTCGCCGGTGGGGGCGGGACGGTCAGCCTGGGGCGCAGGTGGCTGCGCAGGTGCGCGCCGATCAGGGCGAGCCGGCTCTCGGCCTCCAGTTCGTCGCCGCGGTGGGCCAGCGCGGCGTGCAGTTGCCCGACGCGGTGGCGCAGCAGGGGGTCGGCCAGGTCGGGGCCGTCCACGGCGGCCCCGATGTAGCTCTTGTCCAGCTGTGTCAGGTCCAGGTAGAGCACCCGTTTGCGGAATCCGTCCGCGGTGGTGGGCGAGCCGTTGTGCGGTACGTGCGGCGGGAGCAGGGACACGGTGTCGTGCGGGGTGCCGCGCTGGTGGCGGTCCAGGTCGTAGCGGACGGCGCCGTCGTCCACGATGAGCAGGGTCCACGCGTCGTGCACGTGCATCGGGTAGGTGTGCTCGGTGAAGTGGGCGTGGAAGACCTCCACGACGCCCGGAACCTGCGGGCGCCAGGCGGAAACCTGCTGCTGGGCGACCATGCAAAGAACGTACAAGACGGCGCGGCGGGCCGGTCGGCAGCCTGGGGTCATGACTTCTCACGAGCCGGCCCCCGTACGTTTCGACACCAAGATTGCCGTTTTGCTCCGCGACGACCTGGAACCCTGGCAGCGGCTGAACGTGACCGCCTTCCTGGTCAGCGGTCTGGGTACGGAGCTGCCCGAGGTGATCGGCGAGCCGTACGCGGACGCCGACGACACCGCGTACCTGCCCATGTTCCGCCAGCCCGTCCTGGTCTTCGAGGCCGGCAAGGAGACGCTGACGGCTGCGCACGGCCGCGCGCTGAGCCGTGCCCTGCCCCGTTCGCTGTTCACCTCCGACCTGTTCGCCACCGGCAACGACCGGGACAACCGCGCGGCGGTGCGGGCCGTGCCGGGCGACCAGCTGGATCTGGTGGGCCTGGCCGTGTACGGGCCGCGGAACGCCGTCGACAAGGTGATCAAGGGCGCGCGGATGCATCCGTGAGGCGGCCGGTCGGGCGGCCCGGCGCCCGTCGGCCGCCCGCGGCGCGGCAGGCGGCTCGTCCCCACGATCTGATGTAGCGTCAGAAATCGTGTTGCAGCCGCCCGACCGGACGGTCCCCTCCCCCGTCCCCGATGACTTGCGGGGTGTCACACCCATGTCGGACGTCGCCTACGTCGGCCTGACGGCCGTGGTGTTCGCCCTCCTCGGCCTGGCCGCCAAGGGGGTCGGGCGCAGGTGAGCGTGGAGAACGTCGTCGGCCTGATCGTCGCCGCCGCGCTGGTGATCTACCTCGTCCTCTGCCTGCTCTTTCCGGAGAAGTTCTAGGGAGCGGCCGGCATGGGTGACACGGCGGCCGGTTGGCTCCAGGTGACCGCGCTGGTGGTGGCGTTGGGGCTGTCGTACCGTCCGCTGGGCGACGGTCTGGCGCACGTGCTGACCACCGAGCGCCACTGGCGGGTGGAGCGCCTGGTCTACCGGGCGGGCGGCGTGAACGCCGACGTCGACCAGCGGTGGCCGGTCTACCTGCGCGGTCTGCTCGCCTTCGGGCTGGTCTCGGTGCTGTTCCTCTACGCGTTCCTGCGACTGCAGGACCACCTGCTGCTCTCGCTGGGGCACGAGCCGGTGCCGGCGGACCTGGCGTTCAACACCGCGGCGTCGTTCGTCACCAACACCAACTGGCAGGCGTACTCGGGCGAGTCGACGATGGGGCACCTCGTGCAGATGGCGGGGCTGGCCGTGCAGAACTTCGTCTCCGCGGCGATGGGCATCGCCGTGGTGGCGGCGTTGCTCCGCGGCTTCACCCGGCAGCGGACGCAGCAGGTGGGGAACTTCTGGGCGGACCTGACCCGGCTGGTGCTGCGGGTGCTGCTGCCGATCGCCTTCGTCTTCGCGCTGGTGCTGGTGGCCGCCGGCGTCATCCAGAACCTCCACGGCGCCCACGACCTCGTCTCCGTCGCCGGCGGCCACCAGAGCCTGCCGGGCGGGCCGGTCGCCTCGCAGGAGTCCATCAAGGAGCTGGGCACCAACGGCGGCGGCTTCTTCAACGCCAACTCCGCCCACCCCTTCGAGAACCCCAGCGGGCTGACCAACCTGATCGAGATCTACCTGATGCTGGTTATCCCGTTCGCGCTGCCGCGGACCTTCGGCGCGATGGTCGGCGACCACCGGCAGGGCTACGCCGTCGTCGCGGTGATGGTGGTGCTCTGGGCCGCCTCGGTCGCCCTGGTGACCGTCAACGAGCTGCACCGCATCAGCAGTCCGGCCGGGCACGCGGCAGGGGCGATGCTGGAGGGCAAGGAGACCCGGTTCGGCATCTGGGCCTCGGCGCTGTTCGCGGTCTCCACCACCCTGACGTCCTGCGGCGCGACCAACTCCGCCCACGATTCGTACACCCCGGGCGGCGGCGGCATGACGCTCTTCAACATGATGCTGGGGGAGATCGCGCCGGGCGGCACCGGCTCAGGGCTCTACGGGATCCTGATCCTGGCGGTGGTGGCGGTCTTCGTCGCCGGGCTGATGGTCGGCCGCACCCCCGAGTACCTGGGCAAGAAGCTGCGCGGCCGGGAGATGCGGTACGCCTCGCTGTACCTCCTCACCACGCCCGCGCTCGTCCTGGTCGGCGCGGGGCTGGCCATGGCGTTCCCCGGCGAGCGGGCGGCCATGCTCAACCCGGGGCCGCACGGCTTCTCCGAAGTGCTCTACGCGCTCACCTCGGCCGCCAACAACAACGGATCGGCGTTCGCCGGGCTGAGCGCCGACACCGTCTGGTACAACACGGTCCTCGGCGTGGTGATGCTGCTGGGGCGGTTCCTGCCGATGGTGTTCGTCCTGGCGCTGGCCGGTTCGCTCGCCGGGCAACAGCGGGTGCCGGTCACCGCGGGCACCCTGCCCACCCACCGGCCGCAGTTCGTCGGCCTGCTGACCGGCGTGATCCTCATCGTCGTCGGTCTGACGTACTTCCCGGCGCTGGCGCTGGGCCCGCTGGCGGAGGCGCTGCGCTGATGTCCTCGACCACCCCGCCGGCCGCCATCCCGCCCGACGCCGACCGCCCGGCGCGGCGGGTCTCGGGCGGGCTGCTGGACCCCCGTCAGCTGGTGCGCTCCCTGCCCGACGCGCTGCGCAAGCTCGATCCGCGGGTGATGGTGCACAGTCCGGTGATGTTCGTGGTGGAGGTGGGTGCGACGCTGACCGTCCTGTCGGCGCTCCGCACGCCGAGCGTCTTCGCCTGGGTGATCGCCGCCTGGCTGTGGCTGACGGTGGTCTTCGCCAACCTCGCCGAGGCGGTGGCGGAGGGCCGCGGCAAGGCGCAGGCGGCGGCCCTGCGCCGGGCCAAGACCGCGGTGGGCGCGCGGCGGCTCCTCGACTGGCACCCCGGGGCGACCGCCCTCGTCGAGGAGGAGGTGCCCGGTGTCGACCTGCGCCCGGGCGACCACGTGGTCGTCGAGGCGGGGCAGCCCATTCCCGGCGACGGCGACGTGGTGGAGGGCATCGCGAGCGTCGACGAATCGGCCATCACCGGCGAATCGGCGCCGGTGATCCGCGAGTCGGGCGGCGACCGGTCGGCGGTCACCGGCGGCACGAAGGTGCTCTCGGACCGGATCGTGGTCAAGATCACCGCCCGGCCCGGGGAGACCTTCCTCGACCGGATGATCGCCCTGGTGGAGGGGGCGGCCCGGCAGAAGACCCCCAACGAGATCGCGCTCACCATCCTGCTCGCGTCGCTGACGATCGTCTTCCTGGTCGCCGTGGTGACCCTCCAGCCGTTCGCCGTCTTCGCCGGCGCCGAGCAGGCCCTGGTCATCCTCGTCGCCCTGGTCGTGGCGCTCATCCCGACCACGATCGGCGCGCTGCTGCCGGCCATCGGCATCGCCGGCATGGACCGGCTCGTCCAGCGCAACGTGCTGGCGATGTCCGGGCGGGCGGTGGAGGCGGCGGGCGACGTCAACACCCTGCTGTTGGACAAGACCGGCACGATCACCCTCGGCAACCGGCAGGCCACCGCGTTCCTGCCGGTGCCCGGGGTGTCCGCCGAGGAACTCGCCGACGCCGCGCAGTTGTCCTCGATCGCCGACGAGACGCCCGAGGGCCGCTCCATCGTGGTCCTCGCCAAGGAGCAGCACGCACTGCGCGGGCGGAGCGAAGGGGAGCTGGCGGGCGCCGGCTTCGTGCCGTTCACCGCGCAGAGCCGGATGAGCGGCGTCGACCTCGACGACCCGCAGGAGCATCGTGCGCTGCGCAAGGGCGCGGCGACCGCGGTGATGCGCTGGGTCCGCGACAACGGCGGGCACCCCACGGATGACGTCGGGCACATCGTCGACGCCATCTCGGCCAGCGGCGGGACCCCGCTGGTCGTCGGTCAGGTGACGCGACGCGGGGGTGCGTCGGACGCCCGGGTGCTCGGTGTCGTCCACCTCAAGGACGTGGTCAAGGAGGGGATGCGCGACCGGTTCGACCAGCTGCGCCGGATGGGCATCAGGACCGTCATGATCACCGGGGACAATCCGCTCACCGCCCACGCCATCGCCCAGGAGGCCGGCGTGGACGACGTCCTCGCCGAGGCCGCGCCCGAGGACAAGATGGCGCTGATCCGACGCGAGCAGGAGGGCGGGAAGCTGGTGGCGATGACCGGCGACGGCACCAACGACGCCCCGGCGCTGGCCCAGGCCGACGTGGGCGTGGCCATGAACACCGGCACCTCGGCCGCCAAGGAGGCCGGGAACATGGTGGACCTGGACTCCAACCCGACGAAGCTCATCGAGATCGTCGAGATCGGCAAGCAACTCCTCATCACCCGCGGCGCGTTGACCACCTTCTCGATCGCCAACGACGTGGCGAAGTACTTCGCGATCATCCCCGCGATGTTCGCGAGCGTCTACCCGGGCCTGGACCGGCTCAACGTCATGCGGCTGCACAGCCCGGCATCGGCCATCACGTCCGCGATCGTCTTCAACGCGCTGATCATCGTCGCGCTGATCCCGCTCGCGCTGCGCGGGGTGCGCTACCGCCCGTCCTCCGCCGCCGAACTCCTCAGCCGCAACATCTGGATCTACGGCCTCGGGGGCCTCGTCCTGCCGTTCGTCGGCATCAAACTGCTCGATCTGGTCATCCAGTTCGTCCCCGGCCTGCGCTGAGCGGCCGGCGAGGAGAGGAGAACGGACGTGGCGCGCACCGCCCTTCCCGTCGTGCTCCGCCACCACCTGGCGGCGCTGCGGATGCTGCTGGTGTTCACCGTGCTCACCGGCATCGGCTACCCCCTCCTCGTCACCGGCATCGCACAGGCCGGGCTGGCCGACCGGGCCAACGGGTCGTTGCTGACGGCGCACGGCACGGTGGTGGGCTCGCGCCTGCTCGGCCAGGACTTCTCCCTGCGCCAGCGCATCCCCCGCACGGGGCGGCGGGGCCCGCTGCCCGACCCCCGCTGGTTCCAGCCCCGGCCCTCCGCCAGCGGCTACGACGCCGGCAACTCGGGCGCCACCAACCTCGGCCCGACCAACCCCGTACTGACCGCGACGGTCCGGGCCCGCCGGGCGGCGGTCGCCGTCTTCGACGGGGTGCCCTCGGCGGCCGTCCCCGCGGACGCCGTCACGGGCAGCGGCTCCGGCCTGGACCCGGCGGTCTCCCCGGCATACGCGTACCAGCAGGTCCCGCGGGTGGCCCGTGCCAGGCAGCTCTCCCCCGCCCTGGTCCGGCGCCTGGTCGGCCGTCACCTGCACGGGCGCGACCTGGGATTCCTGGGGCAGCCGTACGTCAACGTCGTGTCGCTCAACCAGGCGCTGGCCGACGCGGCCGGTCGGGGCGGCGCCGGGCTCAGGAGCGCGCGGGGGTGACGGCTTCGAAGGCCGCCCCGACCTGGTTGGCCAAGGTGACCGCGACCAGCCGCGCGGCCAGCGGCGGCACGCTGCCCGGGGCGCCCCGCAGCATGAACCGGCCGTGGAAGCGTCCCCCGCGGCTCACCCGCAACTCCACCTCCTCCGCCGGCAGGCCGTCCCGGTCGGCGTCCCAGCGGCGGCGGCCCCACGTGAGCGAACCGTCCTCCAGGAGCCGCGGCGGGTGCCCGATGAGCGTGCCGTACTCGAACCGGCAGCCGCTCAGCCCCAGCAGTCCCACCAACTGGTGCCGCACGTGGTCGACGACGGCGTCCGGGCCGGCGGCGCTCTCCACGAGCCGGGCGGTGTGGTGGATCTGCGCCAGGTAGTCGTCGTCGGTGATCGCGATCACCGTCAGTTCCCGGGTGCGGGCGGCCAGCTGGGAGACCGCGACGCCGACCACGAGGAGCAGCACCGCGGTGGCGAGGTCGGCGGACTTGGTGATCGCGAACCGTTCGTAGGGCCGGGTCAGGAAGAAGTCGAACCACACCGCGGCGGACAGCGCCGCCAGCGCACCGGCGAGCCGGTGGCCCAGCACGGCGACCGCCACCACCACGACGACCAGCAGCAGGGCCGCGTTGGTGTTGGACAGCCAACCGCGGAACGGCAGCAGCAGTGCACAGCCGGCCGGTGGGAGCACGAGGGCGGCAGCGAGGGCGACCCGGTCGCGGCTGAGGTAGCGCACCATGGAAGCTCACCTCCACCTCAGGTGTAAGCGCCGGCCGCCGGTTCCGGACCGGTCGCGGTCCGGCTTTGACGCGGCCTTGACGGGCCCCGTGACGGGCGGCGCGGTGCACTTCGGCCGGCGCGCCGCGCGGACCGCTGCGCGGCCCGGCCGCATTCCGGCATTCTGGGCGGGCACGTCCCGCGGGAAGAGGTGCCTGGATGGGCGCGACGTACGGAATGGTGGTGGCGGTCTTCCTGGCCTCGGTGGTCGAGGCGGTGGAGGCGCTGACCATCGTCATGGCGATGGGCATGACCCGGGGCTGGCGGTCCGCCTGGGCCGGTACCGCCGCGGCCGCGGTGGCGCTCGCGGCCTTCACCGCGGCGGCGGGCTACGCGCTCGCCACCTGGCTGCCCAAGGCCGCCCTGCAACTGACCGTCGGCGCCCTGCTGCTGGTCTTCGGCCTGCAATGGCTGCGCAAGGCGGTCCTGCGCGGCGCCGGGCTCAAGCCGCGGCACGACGAGGAGGCCGCCTTCGCCGAGCAGACCTCCGCGGCCCGCGGCGCCGGGCCGGCCACCCGCCTCGGACTGGACTGGTTCGCCTTCACGGTCTCGCTCAAGGGCGTCTTCCTGGAGGGCGTGGAGATCGTCTTCATCGTGATCACCTTCGGGACCAGCGCCCACGACGTGCCGGTGGCGGCCGGCACCGCGGCCGCCGCCGCGGTCTGCGTGGCGGTCGCCGGGTTCTTCGCCCACCGCCCGCTCTCCCGGGTGCCGGAGAACACCCTCAAGTACGGCGTCGGGCTGCTGCTGGCGAGCTTCGGCACCTACTGGGCGGTGGCGGGGCTCGGCGTCTTCACGGCCGGCGGGACGAGCCTCGCGTGGTTCGGCCGGGACTGGGCGATCCCCGTGCTGATCGCGGCCTGGTTCGTTGTCACCCGGCTGCTGATCCGGATCGCGCCCGCCCTCGCCCGCCGCCCCGACCGCACCGGGCCGAACGGCATCGAGGAGGCACCGTGAGCGTCCTGCGGCTCGTCAAGGGCTTCGCCCGCTTCTGGTACGCCTTCCTCATCGGTGACGACTGGAAGATCGCCGCGTCCGTGGTGTCGGTGCTCCTCGTCGGTGCCGTGGCGCTGTGCGCCGGCGCCGCGCCCGGCGGATGGCTGGCCGTCCTGCTCGGTCTGCTGCTGATGGCCGGCTTCGGCGCCGTCCTGCTGCTCGACGTGGCGCGCCGCAACCGTCGTTGACGGACCGTCACCGAGCCTCCCCAGCCGGCCCGTCCACGCGGCCGAATCAGGAAAACGTCAACATCGCCGCGTTCCACCGTGCTCCGTCCGGCACGGTGTGACCATGTCGGACAACCCATGTCCGCTGGGCCGCCCGAGGTCCCCCTCGCCGAACCAGGCGTCGTGGGGCCGTGCAGGCAGGGTGAGGGAGGGGCCTTCAGTGGCGCCGAGAGTAACGGCCGAGGCAGCGGGCGAACGACAGGGGAAGCTCAAGGTCTTCCTCGGCGCCGCCCCCGGGGTCGGCAAGACGTACCGGATGTTGGACGAGGGACGCCGCCGTCTCCGGCGCGGCACCGACGTGGTGGTGGCCTACGCCGAGTGCCACGGCCGGCAGCACACCGAGGAGATGCTCGACGGGCTGGAGGTGGTGCCCAGACTGCACCGCGCCTACCGCGGCAGCACCTTCAGCGAACTGGACCTGGACGCCGTCCTCGCCCGCGGCCCCGCGGTCGCCCTCGTCGACGAACTGCCGCACACCAACGTGCCCGGCGGCCGCAACGCCAAGCGCTGGCAGGACATCGACGAACTGCTGGCCGCCGGCATCGACGTGGTCACCACCGTCAACGTGCAGCACCTGGAATCGCTCAACGACGTGGTCGAGAAGATCACCGGCGTGCCGCAGCGGGAGACGGTGCCCGACGAGGTGGTCCGCCGCGCCGATCAGATCGAGCTGGTGGACATGCCCGCCGAGGCGCTCCGCCGGCGGATGGCGCACGGCAACATCTACCAACCGGAGAAGGTGGACGCCGCGCTCGCGCACTACTTCCGCATCGGCAACCTGACGGCCCTGAGGGAACTCGCTCTGCTGTGGGTCGCGGGACGGGTCGACGAGACCCTCCAGAAGTACCGTTCCGAGCACGGCATCGGCACCGTCTGGGAAACCCGCGAACGCGTCGTGGTGGCGCTGACCGGCGGCCCCGAGGGCGAGACCCTGATCCGCCGCGCGGAGCGGATCGCGGACCGCTCGTCCGGCGGCGACCTGCTCGCCGTGCACGTCGCCCGCAGCGACGGCCTGGCCTACGCCTCCCCCGCCGCACTCGCCAAACAACGCGCCCTGGTCGAGAGCCTGGGCGGCAGCTACCACTCGGTGGTCGGCGACCACGTGCCCACCGCGCTGCTGGACTTCGCACGCGCCGAGAACGCCACCCAACTCGTACTGGGCACCAGCCGCCGCAGCTGGTTCTCCCGGCTGGTGGCGCCGCGCGGCATCGGGGAGGACACCGTCGAACTGTCCGGCGACATCGACGTCCACATGGTCACCCACGAGCGGGCCGGCCGCGGCCAGCGCCTGTCGATCCCCGGCCGCCAGCTCCCGCACGCCCGCCGCATCGCCGGCCCGGTCGCCGGCCTGGTCCTGCCCTTCGTGCTGACCGCCGTCCTCACCCACATCCGGGGCCCGCTCAACCTGACCAGCGAGGCCCTGCTCTTCCTGGCCACGGTCGTCGGCGTGGCCTGTCTGGGCGGTGTGGTCTCCGCGCTGCTCGCCTCCCTCACCGCCTCACTGCTGCTCAACTACTACTTCATCCCGCCCAGCCGCGAATTCACCATCACCGAGGCCAACAACGCGCTGGCACTCGCGGTCTTCGCACTGGTGGCCGTCACCGTGGCGGCCCTGGTGGACCGCTCCCTGCGGCTGTCCCGGCGCGCCGCCAGCGCCACCGCGGAGGCCGAGACGCTGTCCTCCATGGCCGGCACCATCCTCCGCGGCGACCAGGGGGTCTCGGTACTGCTGGAACGCACCCGGGAGACGTTCGGCATGGCGTCGGCCGAACTCGTACCGCGCGCCGAACAGGAGCCCGGGACCGAGGCGGAGGAGGAGGCCGAAGGGCTGGTGAAGGTGCCCGCGGGACCGGATCGCCTCCTCGTCCTGCGCGGCCGCCGCCTGCCGGCCTCCGAACACCGCGTGCTGACCGCCTTCGCCGCCCACCTCGCCGCCGCCCTCGACCACGCACGCCTGATGGAGGCCGCCGCCGAGGTCGAACCCGTCAAGGCGGCGGACCGCCTGCGCACCGCGCTGCTGGCCGCGGTCAGCCACGACCTGCGCACTCCGCTGGCCAGCGGCCGGGCCGCGATCAGCTCGCTGCGCAGCACCGACGTGGCCTTCACCGCCGCGGAGCGCGGCGAACTGCTGGCCACCGCCGAGGACTCGCTCATCGAACTCAACCGCCTGGTGGACAACCTGCTCGACATGAGCCGGCTCCGGGCCGGCGCCCTTTCGCTGCACCTCCAGCCCACCGCCTTCGCCGACGTACTGCCGCTGTCCCTGGCCACCCTGGCCGCCGCGCCGGTGCGGATCGCCTCCCGCGGCCTGGCGGAGGTCTGCGACGTCCTCGCCGACCCGCCGCTGCTGGAACGGGTCATCGCCAACCTCGTCACCAACGCGGTGCGCCACTCCGGCGCGGCGGAGTCGGTGCTGATCACCGCCAGCGCGATGGGCCCGCGGGTGGAGCTGCGGGTCATCGACCGGGGACCCGGACTGCGCCCGGAGGACCGCGACCGGATCTTCGTGCCCTTCCAACGGCTGGGCGACCGCGACAACACCAGCGGCCTGGGACTGGGCCTGGCGCTCTCCCGCGGCCTGGCGGAGGCGATGGGCGGCACCCTGAGCCCCGAAGACACCCCGGGCGGCGGACTGACCATGGTCCTCTCGCTGCGCGCCGCGACGGCGGGGGACGCGGTGGAAGCGGTCGAGGCCGACTAGGGCGGCCGACTAGCCCGGCCGGCGGGCGCGCCGGTCGGGCGCACGACGGAACACCAGACGGAAGGCCGACCACAGGAGGCGGGTCGATGGGCACGGGCGCCGTGGCCGTACTGGCGGGAATCGCCGCGTTCGGCGGTCTGTTGGGGATGCTCGCCGGCATCCACGGGCTCCGGCAGGTGCGACGGGTGCAGCGGACCGGGGCATGCGTGGCGGCGCTGGTCAAACGGCCCCCGGGCCGGGGTGCCGTCGAGCCGCCCCGGCCTCGCCCGCTGCTCCAGTTCGAGACCGAGGACGGCCGGGTCGTGGAGGTCGTCTGCCCCGTGACGCCGACCGCCCGCCACCGGCTCGACGACGGTGACCGGGTGCTTCTGCGCTACGACCCCGAAGACCCGCGCTCCGTCGTCGTGCAGGGCCGGGAGGGCCTGGGGCTGGAGCGGGCCTTCACCGCCGGCGGGGCGGTCGTCCTGCTGCTGTCGCTGACGCTGGTCGCGGTCGCTGCCGCGCGGGGGTGAGCGGCGGCCGCGCGTCCGGTGCGCGCGGTCGACCCGCCGGCGGAATCGTCAACGGGGTGCGTACGGACGGTGGCAGGACCCGACCCGACCCGGTAAGTTGCCTCGCGGAGTGCCGGGAAGTCTGGTCGGCGACGGTGCAAGGACAGCCGGAGCCAACGAGGGACGACCGCGTGACCGACCTGACTGCCATCCTCCTCCTCGTCGCGTTCGCCACGCTGGTGGCCACCGGCGCCCGCCACTGGCGGATCCCCGCCCCCTCGTTGCTGGTCGTCGGCGGGCTCCTCGTCGGGCTGCTGCCCTGGCTCCGGGGCGTCCAGGTCGCGCCGGAAGTGATCAGCGTGGTGGTGCTGCCGCCGCTGCTCCACGCGTCCGCAGAGGAGGTGCCGTGGCGCGAACTGCGGCGGGTGTGGCGGCCGGTGACGGTGCTCGCCTTCGGTCTGGTGCTGGTCACCGCGGCGGCCGTGGGGGTGGTGGCCTCCGTGGTCACGCCGCTCTCCCCCACCATGGCGTTCGTCCTCGGCGCGGTGCTGGCCAGCACCGATCCGGTCGCCGTCACGGCGCTCGGACGCAAGATCGCGCTGCCGCCGCGGATACAGGCCCTGGTCCAGTCCGAGAGCCTGTTCAACGACGCCACCAGCCTGGTGCTGTTCAAGGTGGCGGTGGGCACGGCCGTGGCGGCGCACGCCGTCTCCTGGAGCGCTGCCGGCGGCCAGTTCCTGGTCCTGGGCGGGGGCGGGGCATTGGTCGGCGGCGCCGTGGCCACCGTGGTGGCGCTGATCCGGCGCCGGACCGCGGACCCGGTCCTGGAGACGGTGGTGGCCCTCGTCACGCCGTACGCCGCGTACGTGCTCGCCGAGGACGTCCATGCCTCCGGCGTCACCGCGGTCGTGGTCGCCGGGGTGGTCCTCGGCAGCACCGGGCACAAACTGACCACTGCCGCCGTCCGCCTCCAGGTGCACGCCGTCTACGGCACGGTGGTCTTCCTCCTGGAGAGTGTGGTGTTCGCCCTGATCGGTCTGGAACTCCCGGCGCTGGTACGGCAGTTGAGTGCCGAAGACCGCGGTTGGCCGTGGGGCGTGCTCGCGGTGGCCGGCACCGTGATCGCCGTGCGGATGCTGGGGGTGCTGCCGCTCTCCGCCGTCATGCAGCGCCGCCGCGGCGACGGCACCGTCACCTGGCGCATTCCCGCGGTGGTCTCCTGGGCCGGTACCCGCGGTGTGATGCCCCTGGCGGCGGCGCTGTCCATCCCGTTGGCCGCCGATGACGGCAGTCCGCTGCCGCACCGCCCCCTGGTGCTCGTCCTGACCACCGGCGTGGTCGTGTTCACCCTCGTGCTGCAGGGCTTCACCCTCGCGTCGGTGGTGCGCCGGTCCGGGATCGCGCTGGAGCCGGAACACACCGCCCGGGAAGAGGCCCGGGCCCGCGCCGGCCTCGCCAAGGCCGGACTGGAGTGCCTGGACGGCCTCGACGCGGCCGAGGCGGCACCCGCCGTGCTCGTCGACCAGTTGCGCCGCGGGCTGCTGGCCCGCCTGGACCAGGCCGACGCCGGCCAGGACGACGAGGCCACGCCGTCCTCCTGGGCCTCGGCCAGCACCTATCGGGCGCTGCGCCGCACGGTGATAGCCGCGGAATCCGCGCAGCTCCAGCGGTTGTACGCGGACCACCAGATCAGCGACACCACCCGGCGTCGGCTGCAACGGAGCCTGGACCTCGAAGAGGCCGGACTCGGCGAGGACTGACCCGCTCGAACGGGGCGAACCTCAGAACCGGTCCGGGAACTTGACGCCGAGCACCAACAACCCCACCAGTGCCACTGCCACCAACACCCCCACGATTCGCTCCGCGCTCACCACGCCACCCCCGGCCCGGTCCCACCACGGCTCTGCACCACGGGTCTCCTCGTGCGTTCGTCCGATGCGGTCCGCTCCACGGTGGCGGCCGGCGCCGCCCGGTGTGCAGGCCGGCGCCCGTTCCCTAACGGAATCCGAACGGCGCGGCCGGCGACCCGGCCGACGGCGTCGGTCGCACGACGGGCGTCGCCGCGTCAGGCCCGTTCGGCGGCGCTGCGTTCGACGCAGAACTCGTTGCCCTCGGGGTCGGCCAGGGTCACCCAGCCGGTTCCGTCGGGCCGGCGGTGATCACCCACCAGCGAGGCGCCCAGGGCGAGGATCCGCTCCACCTCCTCGTCCCGCGAGCGGTCTTCGGGCTGCAGGTCCACGTGGAGCCGGTTCTTGACGGCCTTGGCCTCCGGCACCGTGACGAACAGCAACGCGGAGCCGGGAGCGGTGACCAACGCCTCGGGGTCCCCCGGAAAGTCGTCGTCGGCCAGCGAGCCGTCGAGGACCGCGGCCCAGAACCGTCCCAGGCGGTAGGCGTCGGAGCAGTCGATGGTGAGGTGTCGCACGAGAGATGCCATGCGGCGGACTATCGGTCAGTCCCGGGCCCCTGTCCAGCGGATTCCTCGTGCGCGCGAGCAGGGACCAAGGGGCCGTCGCGGTCCGGCACCCCAGCGCGTGACGCCACCCGGCGGCCCGCGGACCGGCGCGGCGGCGCGCGGTGGCACCGCGACTACCCGGTCAACTCACCTGCCTTCACGAGGAGTTCGGGGAGCGTCCCGGCGAAGGTCGGCAGCAACTGGAGGCAGCCGGCCCAGGCGTCGACGTGCGCGCCCAGATGCTCCTGGGTGAGGTCCGCGGCCCGGGCGCACACGGGCCGCCGCGGCTCGCCGGAGGGCTCGTCGGAGGGCTCGTCGGGGCGGTGGAGGTCGGCGTACTGCTGGAGGTTGTGCAGGGCGGCGCGGGCCGGTGCGGACCTGGTCAGGAGGTCGGTGTGGGTGAGGCGGCCATCGCCCAGCGCGTGCCGCAGCCAGTCCGCTCCGTGGACCGGGGTGGTTTCCAGCCCTGCCAGGAGCAGCGGGCGGGGGCAATCCGGTGCCGGCAACAGGGCGGCCAGCAACGCACCGTCGAGGGTGCCGGCGGCCCGCGCCGCGACGAGGGCGCCCCAGGGCGGTGCCAGGCCCTCGCTGCGCAGCCGCCGCAACCGATCCCCGGGCCGGGCGGTCGGCTCGCCGAGGTACGCCAGCAGGGCCGCCGGGGACTCCGCCGCGGCGAGTTCGGCGCGCAGTCGCTCCAGGCCGTCGGGCTCGTCCAGCAGCTTCTGCGTGCGGCGGCGGAGGGTCACCGGGAGGTGGCCCGTCGCCAGGAGCTCACGGACGGCCTCGGGACCGCCGTGTTCCCAGACGGCGACCAGGACCCGGAGTCGGGACGCCGGGAGGTGCAGGGTCCGGAGCCGGCCCAGGATCCGCCGGGCCACACGGACGTCGCCCGAGCCCAGGCCGGCCGTCAACCGTGTCCGGGCGTGGTCGGCGTCGGGGTCGTCGAGGGCCGCGAGCAGTTCTGCGGGGACCGGCCGGCTGCCGCCGGACCGGAGCCGACCGGACAGGATCCGTGCGCTCTCGGCCCGGTCGAGCCGGCCGTACCGGAACAACGTCGCGTCCACCGCGGGGTCGTCGAGGTCGAGGAGGTACTGGAGCTTCTCGTCGGCAAGGGCGTACCAAGCGGCCATCGCCACCTGCGCGGACGTGCCGTGGGCGGAGACCGCGGCGGCCCGGACGGTCGGTGACGGATCGTGGAAGACGAGGAGCTGTTGGACGGCCCGCGCGTCGAAGTGCGGGACGACCGCGCACTGGACTTCCTCGGGCACGGAAGCGAACGCCTTCAAGAAGGTGGGCCGGGCGTGCGCGGGCGCCTCGGGCGGGAACTGCGCCGGGACCGCTCGCGGCCAGGTGGTGTGGCGCTTCCGGGGCCCGTGTGGCGCGGTGGCGTCGGCGATGAGCTCGGTGACGCTGCCGCGGGCGGTGCTCAAACGGGCGTAGAACGTCAGCCAGTTGGCCGGGTCGGCACCGAGCGCGTCGAGGTGGTGCGCCAATGCCTTGCGGGTCGGCTCGTGGTCGAGCGGCAGGTAGGTCAGCACCGCTTCGGCCGGGCCGACCTCGGCCAGTACCCGCTCGACGGACAGCCGGCCGGCACGGATTCCGGGCTCCAGGCCGTAGAGGAACAGCGCCTTGCGCTCGTCGCCCTCCCAGGGCCTGGTGAACACCTCGAACGGCAGCTCGGCGGCGCACCGCGCGGTCTCCGTCGGGTCGTTGCGGAGGCTCTCCTCCAGGAGCTCGGTCGGGCAGCCCTCCCACCGGACGAGCAGGAGCAGCGGATCCTCGGCCCACTGGTCGTGGGTGGGGAGGTTGGCGCGGCAGAACGGCAGGCGCGCGTGTTCGCGCCGGATCAGCTCCCAGTCCAGGCCGTCCGGTTTGGTCGGGAACGCGTCGTATCCGCAGCGCAGCGCCGCCAGGGCGGAGCGGTGCTCGGGGTCGGCCCACTCGTCGGTGGGCCGGTGCCGCCGCAGCAGCGCCTCGGGGTCGGGGGCGGTCAGGGCCGCCCGCAGCAGGTCCGGCAGCCAGGGGTGGCAGGCGCTCATCGTGGGTGCCTGGTCGTGCAGTTGGAGGAAGTCGGCGAAGGGTTCGACGGTGCCCCAGAGGCCGAGGAGGTCCAGGCAGGCGTCGACGACGGCGGGTGGCGGGAGGTAGGCGTTGAAGGCGCCCAGGCCGAGGACGGACAGCCCCGCGAACCCGTGCGCCAACGCGAGGGACATGAGGGGGCCGTCGGCGTCGTAGGCCATCTTCAGCATGCCGTCGTCGGCGTACCAACGGGCGTCCCAGAAGTCGGCGGCGTCCAGGAGGACGGGCAGCAGTCCGGGGGCGTCCACCAGCGCGCGCACCGCACTGCCGTCGTCGGCGCGGTACTCGGCGTTCCACAGCGCCCGGCCGACCGACGGATCACCGGTCCGGGCCGCCGCGGCGAGCCACTCCACGGGGTCCGCCTCCAGCGCGGCACGCATCCGCGCGGCGTCCCCGCCCATCAGGTCGTCCACGATCTCCGCGGGCAGTCCCAACCGGTCGGAGAGGAGGGCGAGCAGGTGTCGCTGCAGGCGCTCGGCGAGCGCGTCGGCGGTGGCCGGCTCGGCCAGGCCGAGCGCCAGGCGGAGCGCGGAGCGGGAGCTGTCGCTCACGGTCGGTCCCTTCACGGCGGGGCTACGGCCGGCGCGGCAACGCACGCCGCACGGATCGGTCCCCGTACGCGCCGGCCCTGTCGCTCTTGATCGTGGCACGGCCCACTGACAGTGGCCGCGCCGAGGCAACGCCCCTGCCGTCACGGGGAGTTCCGGCCCACGGGAGAGGCGCCACTGACGCCTCTCCCGGCCCGACCGCTCGTGCACGCGGTCGCCGGCGTGCGTGAGCGCCTCGTCCCGGTCGGCGCAGCAGTGGCAGGCCGGGCCCGAGGACCGGCCTACGCAGCGCCCCAACGCTGCGACGTCTTCCCGGGCTCGCAGGCCGCTGTCGCCACGCCGCCGCCGAAGACGATGTCGAGGCACTGGTCGTTGGACACGCTGTACAGCGACCCTCCGGCGCCGGTGCGCCACACCTGGCCGGCTCCGCCGCAGGTCACCGACAGGGCGTTGTTGCCGGGCATCCCCGCCGTCAGGCAGTCGCCGGTGCGCCGGTTGACCACGGTGAACGTGCCGGCCGATGCGCGGTGGTACGTCCACGAGGCGGACGGGTCGCCCGTGCAGTCGCCGATGGCCGGGGTGTTGCCGTAGGCCGTCTCGATCAGGCACCGGCCGTTGCCGCCGTTCTTGAGCCGCTGGTACCCGGCCGGCGCGGGGGCCTGCGACGGCTGCCCGGTCGCCGTCCCGCCGGCACCGGCCGATCCCCCGGCACCGCCCGTCGCACCACCGCCGCCACCCGGGTCCTGCCGGGAACCCGACGAGGCGCCCTGGTCGCCTCCTGGGCCGGCGGCCCCGGTGGTCCCGTCCGATCCGCCGGGTTGCGAAGACTGCCCCGGCGTGGGCCGACCCGAAGGGCCGCCGGCTCGGCCGGCCCCCGAGGAGGGGGCCGTCGGGTGGAGCTGGGCGGAGACCGACGGGGACGGCGCCGGCCGGCCGTCGTCGTGCAGCGTCGACGCGTTCGGCAGGAGTTGCAGGGCGAGGGTGGTCCCGCCGCCCACGACGATGACCGGAACGACGGCGAGCAGGAGGCGTTTGCGTCGCCGCTCGCGGACGGGTCGGGGCGGGGTGGACGCCGCCGGCGGGGTGTGCGGGCCCTGCACCACCGGCTCCGGCGGCGCGGCGGGCACGGTCCCCGCGGGCCTGCCGGGTGCCGCGAGGACGGTGGTCCGGGCGTCCTCGGCCGGGGTCTCGGCGTCCTCGATCCGGGGCACCGCGGCCGCGAAGGCGGCACGTTCGGCCAGTCGTTCCGCGACCGACGACGGCCAGGCGGCCCCGGACGCCTGCCGTTCCACGGCCAGCTGGTGGAGCTCGGCCGCCGTGGGGCGTGCCTCGGGATCCTTGTCCAGGCAGGAGGCGACGACGCGGGCCAGTTCCGGGTCCAGGTCCCGCACCGGGTCGAGGTCCGGCTCGTCGTGCACGATGCGGTACAGCGTGCCCAGACCGGCCCCGTCCCCGAAGGGCGGGTTGCCGCTGGCCGCGAACGCGAGCAGCGACCCGAGCGCGAACACGTCCGTCGCACCGGTCAACCGCCGCTTGCCCGAGGCTTGTTCGGGCGACATGTAGGCGGGCGTGCCCACGATCATGCCGGTCTGCGTCAACCGGCTCTGGTCGACGGCCCGGGCGACCCCGAAGTCGATGAGCGTGACCCCGTCGAGGGTCAGCATGACGTTCGACGGCTTGAGGTCCCGGTGCACCATCTCGTGGGTCTGGACGCTCTTCAGGCCGACGGCCGCCGCACGCAGCAGCCGCCACAGGGCGTCGGCGGGCAGTCGGCCGCCGTGCCGCTCGACCGCCTCGCTCAGGGTGAGCCCCGGGACGTACGCGGTGGCGAACCACGGCGGTCGGGCGTCGCGGTCGCTCGCGAGCAGGGGCGCCGTCGCCTCCGCCGGCAGCCGCGAAAGGTTGTCCAACTCGTGCCCGAAGTGCCGCAGGAACGCCTCGTCTTCGGCGAGCAGCGGCAGGACCTGTTTGACGGCCGCGTAGCGCCCGTCCAGCAACCCCAGGTACACCCGGCCCATCCCGCCGGAGCCGAGCTTGCCCACCAGTCGGATGGTGCCGATCCGTTGCGGGTCCGCCTCGCCCAGCGGCTCCGCGCCGCTGCCGTCGAGGTCGAACCCCTCCCCCTTGTTGGTCATGCCCGGAAGGCTATCGAACGACGGAGCGACGGAACGCCCCCGGTCACGGCCGTCGCGGCACGCCCCACGGGGAGGTCCGGCCCGGACGGAGCTGCGAGCGGACCGGACAACTCCCCCTGATTGCAGCGGATTTACTCCGCTCGGCCAGGTCTGCACCGTCTCACGGTGACGGGGGCGGGCCGGGGGCGCGGCGGTTCGGCGACCGGGACACCGGACGTCCGTCCCGCCGCGCCGGCACTCATCCGGCGCGGTGCGCGCCCGCGTGGCGGGCGCGCCGGTCCGTCAGGATTCGGGCGCCGGGCGACGCTCGGCGGAACCGTTCCGGCGACGGCGGACCCACGCGGCGACGAGGGCCAACAGCTTGCGCAGCAGCTTGGGGCGCGGTGGCCCCGCCGCGGACAGGTCGGCTTCGGGTACGGAGGGCGAGGCTGCGCGGAGCGGGGTGGGGGCGGTGGGCTCGGGGTGCGGCCGGGCGGGCGGGGTGGCGTGTTGCGGGGGGACGGGGGCCGCCGGGCCCGGCGGCTCCGGCTCGTCGGCCGGTGCGGACGGGGTCGGCGGGTGGGGCTGGGGTCGGGGTGTGTTGCGGCGGGCCTCGGCGCGCACGAGCGCGCTGAGGGCGGCGAAGACGTCGACGGGCATGCCGGAACTCCTGCGGTGCGGATGGCGTGGATGCTGGTGCGACGGGCCGCGCGTGCCCCGTCCGCCGCATTGCGGGGAGGTCGGGGTGGGGTGCGCGACCAGGTCCGCTCAGCAGCGCAGCACGGTCATCCGCGTGGGCAGGCCGGTGGCTGCGGCCGGGAGCACGGCCCAAGGGCCGGCCTGGCCCGGCGCGTCCAGACACTCCGCGGCCGACGATTCCCGCAGGGCCTTGCCGTTCGCTCCGGTCGGGACGTGCGGGCGCAGATGGCAGGCGGTGGCGTGGCACAACCGCCGGAAGCCGTTGCCCGGCGGGTGGTGCGCGTCGCCCCGCGACGGCGCCAGTACGTGGCCCGTGGTGTCGCAGGTCCGCTCCGCGGCGTCCTCGGGAGCCGGGGCGCTGATCCGCGTGGGACAGGCGCCGGCTCCGGACGCCGTGGCGTCGGCGTAGCCGGCGGCCAGGGCGGTGAAGAGCAGGGCCAGCAGCGCCAGGAGGAGGAGCATGCGGCAGCCGCCGGTCGCCGCTGAGCGGCCGGTGCTGGCGGTGTCACGCATGCGGATCTCCCAACGCTCTTCCGGGGAAGGGATCCCCTGGGAGAGATCGGGACATTCGGGAGAGAGGGGAAAGTATCCGTTATTCCACTCGTTCCGGCTATGGGTCGTATGTGTGACCCCATGCCAACGGGAGGGAACCGCCGCTGCGCCGCTCCCGTCCGGAACGCGCCGCCGGGCCCCGCGGAGCGGCACGTCACAGGTGCTGCTCGGCGGGGCCCGGCGGGCCCGGAACGCTCGTTCAGAGCGGGCGGGTGAAGGTGACCCGGTCCAGCTCGGGGCCGTCGTAGTCCGCGATCGGGGCGGAGTTGGTGAAGCCCATGGCGTTGTGGAAGGCGATGGAGCGGGCGTTCTGGGGCGAGGTGATCGCCTTGACGAGGGTGCGGCCGTCGGCACGCGCCCGCTCGAAGAAGCGTTCGTAGAGGTGGCGGCCGAGGCCGGTGCGGCGCCATGCGGGGGCGACGCCGGTGAAGTGGATGTACGCCTCCTCGGGCTTGGACGGGGAGAGGAATCCGATGACGAATCCGGCCAGTTCGCCGTCCCGCTCGGCGATCAGGCTGGTCTCGAAGAAGTGGCTGACGAAGACCCGCGTCAGGTCGCGGGAGGCGGGGCGGCCCCACCAGTCGTCGACCACACCGACGAGGGCGTCGAAGTCCTCCGGCTTCGCCGCGCGGGTCGTGAACGGCTCCAGGACCGCCGCGGTCGGAGCGTCGAGCTTCTTGCGGAAGACCACCCGGTGCTGCTCGGGCCCGTCGTAGTCGCGGTGCACGGGCACACCGTCGACCTCGTGGTCACCGGGGTCCAGCTCGAACCCCATGGCCTTGTGGAAGGCGATGGAGCCGGTGTTGTGCGGTGAGGTGATGGCGGACACCTCGGTGCGGCCGGCCGCGGCGGCCCGCTCGAAGAAGCGGGTGTAGAGCCGGCGGGCGATGCCCTGCTGGCGCAACTGCGGGTCCACGCCGACGAAGTGGACGTACGCCCGGTGCCCGTCGTCGGCGGAGTGGAAGCCGACCAGGAACGCCCGGATCCCGGTCTCGTCCTCCAGGATCAGACTGGTCCCGGCGAAGTGCTGGAGGAACAGCCGCGGGAGCAGGAGCGACAGCTCCCGCGCCTGTTCGGGGGTGCGGGAATCGCCCCACCACTTCTGGACGCACTCCACGAGCGTGGAGTGGTCGGCCGTGCGGGCCCGGCGTACGTGGTACATGCCCTGCCTTTCCGTCGGTGCGGTCGTCGTCGTGGGTTCCGTCTGCGGCGGCGCGGTCGGCGCCGACTCTACTTTTGCGGCGGCGTGGTGCTGCCCACGGCCGCGCCGCCGTCCGGGATCACCGGCAGCGTGACCTTGGAGGGGTACGCCGCGTCGTGCAGCAATGTCTGGTGCGCGGTCCGGCGGGCCGTGGACCGGCCCAGCCAGCTGCCGGTGCTGGGGTTCGGGTCGAACTGCGGGTAGTCGCTGGAGGAGATGTCGAGCCGGATGCGGTGGCCCTTGCGGAACAGGTTGCTGGTCGGCCACACCTTGATCGTGTACGCGTACACCTTGCCCGGGACGACGGGTTGCGGGTCGCTCGTCGAGGCGCGGTAACTGGCGCGCACGATGCCGCTGTTGAGGTTGACGGCGGTGCCGTCGGGGTGCACGTCGACGAGTTTGGCGGTCCAGTCGGTGTCCGGGGCCGACGTCGCGGCGTACAGCGTGACGGTGATCGGTCCGGTGACCTCGGTGTCCCGCGTCAACGGCGCGCCCGTGTAGACGGCGACGTCCGGGCGCTGCTCGATCTGCTGTTGGTCGTACGGGCCCTGGGTGCTGATCGCCGCGGTGCAGCAGGAGTGGCCGCCGACGCTCGGCACCGGGTTGCGCGGGTCGTAGGTGTAGTGGTCGGCCGGCGCGCCGGAGTTCGGTGGCGCGGTGGAGAGCGTGCCGTCCTGGGTGTTGCCCGCCGCGTGGCCGGTGCTGCCCAGGTAGTAGTCCTGCCACCGGGTCTGCGGCAGCGGCCAGGCGGGGGACGTGCGCCACCGGTTGGCGCCCATCACGAAGTAGTCGACGCCGCGCCGTCCGACGCCGTTGTCCCTGCCCTTGAGGTGGTGGTCCCACCAGGCGAGCATCATCTCGTCGATCGGGCTGTTCCCGGCCGGCCCGATCGCCTTGAGCAGGGGTGCGGGGGCGCTGGTGGGGCGGCCCCAGCCGGTGTGGTCCCAGGGGCCGATGACCAGCCGCTGGTTGTCCCGGGCGCCGGGCGAGCCGGCCCGCGCCACCATCCCCTGGTAGTTCTTCACCGAGCCGTCCAGGAAGGCGTCGTACCAGCCCGCGTAGTTCAGGACGGGGATGTCGACCTTGCCGTAGTGCTCCTTGGGGGCCCATCGGCGCCAGTAGTCGTCGTACGTGGGGTGCTTGATCCAGTCGAAGAAGTACGGGGCGACCTTCGGGTCACCGGGGTGGAAGGGCCGGAAGGCGTCGTACGGGGCGGTGGCCAGCCACTTGCTCACGTCCTGGTAGTCCCGGTTGACCTGGTCGTAGGTGGCCCGGTCGCCCCGGTTGGCGGCGGCCGACGGGACGATCTTGCGCATCGCCCACGGGATGACGAAGTTCAGCCGGAACGCGCCGCCCTCGTAGTTCCAGCCCTCGTAGTAGTCGTCGGAGGTCAGCGCCGGCACGATGGTCTTCAGGTGCGGCGGGCGCTCCTGGGCGGCGAGCCACTGGGTGGCCCCGACATAGGAGGAGCCGTACATGCCCACCCGGCCGTTGGAGCCGGGCAGCCGGGCGGCCCACTCCACGCTGTCGTAGCCGTCGTGGCCCTCGTTGGCGAACTCGTAGAAGTCGCCGTCCGACGCGTACTGGCCGCGGACGTCCTGGATCACCACGAGGTAGCAGTGCGAGGCGAACCACTCCGGCGACTGGTAACTCGACGGCTGCACCTCGGCTTCGGCCTTGCCGTACTGGGTCCGCATCAGGATGACCGGGACCTTGTCGCCGGTGACCGGCCGGTAGACGTCCGCGCGCAGGACGGTGCCGTCCCGCATGGTGGCGCCGACGTCGGTGGTCTTGCGGACCGGGCACGGGCCCCGGCCGGTAGACGGGGGCCACTGGCCGGTCGTGGTCGCGGCGGCGGGCGCGCCGGTGGTGGTGCGGCTCGCGGAGCGGGCGGCGTCGGCCGGGGCGGCGGGGGCGGCGAGGAGCAGCGGGGTCAGGGCCAGCGCGAGGGCGGCGGTGGCGGTCGCCGCCGGCCGGCGGGAGCGGGTTAAGCGGCGCTTCACCGTCGGCTCCCCCCGGTCGCCGGGGCGGGCCGGTGCAGCAGGTCCGGGCCGATCTCCGCCACCCGGGTGCAGCCGACGAGGCCCATCGTCAGGTCGAGGTCGGCGAGCAGGCTGCGCACGACGTGCTGGACGCCGTCGGCCCCGCCGAGGCCCAGCCCGTAGACGTAGGGGCGGCCGAGCAGGACGGCCCGGGCGCCAAGCGCCAGCGCCTTGACGACGTCCGCGCCGCTGCGGACGCCGGAGTCGAAGAGCACCTCCGTCTCGTCGCCGACCTCGGCCACCACGTCGACGAGCGCGTCGAGGGCGGCGACCGCGCCGTCGACCTGGCGCCCGCCGTGGTTGGAGACCAGCACGCCGTCCATGCCCGCGGCCACGGCCCGGCGGGCGTCCTGCGGGTGCACGATGCCCTTGAGGACGATCGGGCCGTCCCAGTGCTCGCGGAGGAAGCCCAGTTCGTCCCAGGTGTGCGCCTTGCCGCTGAAGATCGGCAGCCATTGCAGGGCCGCCGCCTGCGGGTCCTCCTCGGCCGGGCGGTCGAGCCGGGAGCGGAAGACCGGGTCGGACAACGGGATGGCCACGCCGTTGCCGCGGATGAACGGCAGGTACGCCTGGTCCAGGTCGCGCGGGCGCCACGCCAACTGCCAGGTGTCCAGCGTGACGACGAGGGTGGTGTAACCCGCGGCGCGGGCCCGCGCCAGGATGCTGGCGGTCACCTCGTCGTCGTGCGGCCAGTACAGCTGGAACCAGCGCTGGCCGTCTCCGTTGGCCCGGGCGGCCTCCTCGATGGTGTGCGAGGAGGCGGTGCTCAACACCATCGGGACGCCCGTGGCCTGCGCCGCCCGGGCGGTGGCCAACTCGCCGTCCGGGTGCACGACGGTCTGCACCCCGATGGGGGCCAGCAGTACCGGGGCGGCCAGTTCGCTGCCGAGCACGGTGGTGCGCAGGTCGCGTTCGGTGGCGTCGCGGAGCATGCGCGGAACGAGGCGGTGGCCGTCGAACGCGGCGCGGTTGGCGCGGGCGGTGGCCCCGGTACCGGCCGCTCCGGCGACGTACCCGTGGGGCTGGGGGCCCATCCGGTCGCGGGCCACCTCCTCCAGGGCCGACAGGTCCGTGGTGAACGGCGGGACCTGGTCCTGAAGCCCCCTCAGGTAGATCTCGAACTGGTAGTCCGCGAATCCGGTGCGGGACTCTGCCATGCGTGCTCCTCCATGTGGCGTCAGGGTTCGTGTGACGTGCGTTCCTCCCGGCCGCCCGCGGTCTGGTCCGGGCGGCGGGTCATGCCGATCAGAAGCAGGGCCAGTTGGGCACCGGCCGGCCCCAGTGCCTCGCGGTAGCCGCGCAGTACGGCGTTCTCCCGTGCCAGGTCGGTGCGCGGGAGGCCGGCCGTGCGGCGGGCGCCCTGGAGCAGCCGGTCCTCGCGGACGCGCAGCTGGATCAGCCTGATGATGTCGCGGTCCAACTCGCGCAGGCGCTCGCCGTGCCGCTCGGGGTCCTGGTCGGCGGCTTCGCGGCGCGCGGGGGCGGGGCGCTCGCTCATGTGGGGTCCGCCCCGCCGGCCAGTTCCCGGAGCAGTCGCCGGTAGGCCGCGGCCACCTCGGCGACGAACCGGGCGGGGGTGCCCGGTTGGTGTCCGAGCAGCACTTCCGCGCCGCCGTCGTCCTCCGGCCACACCTCCACCTCCAGTTCGTGCAGGGCGCGGTCGGACCGGGGCCCGACGAAGGCCGTCCGGCAGCCGTCGAGCGCGAGGTGCTGGGGCGGGGCGCTCTGCACCGCGAACAGGGTCTGGAACAGCGGGTGCCGGGAGCGGTCCCGGGCCGGGTCGGCGGCCAGCCGCACGACCTCCTCGAACGGCACGTCCTGCGCGGCCAGCGCCGCGTGCACGCCGGCCAGGAGGGCGGGCACCCGGTCCGCCGTGCCGTCGCCGGCCGGGCGCATCCGGAAGCAGACGACGTCGATGAGGCAGCCGACGGCGTCGGCGGTGTCGGGGTGGTAGCGCTTGGCGAGCGGGGCGCCGATCGCCAGGTCGCGGTCGCCGGAGACGGCGGCGAGCGCCTCGGCGTAGGCGGCCAGCGCGACCGCGAAGCGGGTGCTGCCCCAGCCGTGGGCGCGGGCCTCCAGCGCGGCCCAGTCGGCGGCCGGAATCCGGAAGGCGGCCCCGGGTGCCTCGTCGGCGGCGGCCGATTCCGGGACGGTGAGCGGCGGCACGCCGGTCAACTCCGCGCGCCAGAAGGCCCGCTGCTCGGCCAGCGCGGCCCCGTTCACCTGGGCCCGGGCGCCGGCGAGGACGGCAGCCAGCGCGGGCGGCGGCGCGGTGTCCGGTGCCCGGTGCCGCAGGCGGGCGGCGTAGGCCGCCGACAGGTCGTCGGCCAAGGGGCGGACGGAACCGCCGTCGAAGGCGATGTGGTGGAGGACGAGTCCCAGCAGCCACTCGCGGCCGGTTGCCAGGGGTGCGACGGCGCAGCGCCAGTTCTCGCCGGCGGCGATGTCCAGGGGGCGCGCGAGTTCCCTGCGGATCGTCAGCAGGCCCGCTTCCTGGTCGGCGGCCGGGGCCAGTTGGATCGTCGGCACCGGCGTGGGCGGCCCGTCGAGGAGCGCGACGGGCCGTCGGTCGAAGACGTACCGGGCGTGCAGGGCCTGGTGGCGCCGGTGCACGTCCGCCACCGCGGCCCGGAACGCCCGGGGGACGAAGTCCCCGCTCGCCCGCCAGATCAGCTCGCAGTGGGACGAGGTGTCGGTCGGGTCCAGCTGTTGTGCGTAGAGGAAGCCGTGCTGCGCGGGCAGCAACGGCAGCGGCTCCCCGGGGGCCGGCCGGTCGGGGTCCTCCGCGTCGCCCGCCCGGGCCTCGATCCAGTGCGCCAACTCCCGTACGGTCGGGCCGGCGATGAGCACGGAGGCCGGGACCGGGACGCCGGTGCGCGCGCCGATCCGCACGCACAGGCGGGCGCCGTCCAGTGAGTCCCCGCCCAGTGCGAAGAAGGAGGCGTCGTGCGGAACGGCTCCCCCGGTTCCCAGGGTCTCGGCGAAGGCGTGCGCCACCTGGCCGGTGACCGAGGCGTCGTCGGGGCGGGGGCCAGGGGCGGTCGGGGGGCGAGGGCCGGTGCGCCGCGTCACCAGTTCCAGGAGCGCGTCGGTGTCCAACTTGCCGTTGCGGGTCAGCGGGAACGTGTCCACGGCGGCGAGGGCCCGGGGCACCAGGTACTCCGGCAGCCGGGCGGCCAGGGCGTCGCGGACCGTGTCCGCCGGCACCGGCGCCCCCGCCGCCGGGGTGTACGCCGCGGCCAGCCCCACGCAGACGCCCCGTTCCATGAGGGGGACGACGACGCAGCGGCCGACGCCCGGGAGCGCGGCGATCCGGGCCTCCACCTCGCCGGGTTCGATGCGGTGCCCGCGCACCTTGACCTGCCGGTCGGCCCGGCCGGCGTAGTGCAGCACGCCGTCGGCCGAGAAGTGGCCGAGGTCCCCGGTGCGGTAGATCCGGCGCGGGCCGTCGGGGGCGATCTCGATCTCGGTGAAGCTCTTCGCGGTCTGGGCGGGATCGGCCAGGTAGCCGTTGGCGAGGCCGGCGCCGGCCACGCAGATCTCACCGGTGCTGCCCGGCGGGCACGGCCGCGACCGCTCGTCCAGGACGAACACCTCGGTACGGGCCACCGGGCGGCCCACGGGGATCTCACCACCCGCGGCGCAGTCGGCGGGAGTGATCCGGTGGGTCGTGGTGAAGACGGTGGACTCGACGGGCCCGTACCCGTTCACCAGCGCGGTGTCGGGGTGCGCGGCGACGAAGCGGTGGACGTGCGCGGGCGAGAGCCGTTCGCCACCCACCAACAACTGCCGTACGCCGTCGAAGCAGCCGAGGTCCTCCTCGACGAGCATGTGGAAGATCGAGGCGGTGAGCCAGAGGGTGTTGAGTCCGGCGTTCCGGACGAGGGTGCGGAGCGCGTCCGCGGTCAGGTAGGGCTCGTCGACCAGCACGCTGGTGCCGCCGCCCAGCAGCATCGACCAGAGTTCCAGCGAGGCGGCGTCCCAGGGCAGCGGGGCGGCCTGCGGCATGACCGTGCCGGGGCCGACGCTCATGAAGCGGGCCGGGGCGAACAGTCGGACCGTGCCGGCGTGCGGGGACAACACTCCCTTGGGGCGGCCGGTGCTGCCCGAGGTGAAGAAGAGGCACGCGGTGTCCGTCTCCCGGACCGGCGGCGCGTCGAGGTCCACGGCGGGCCGGGCGGCCACCTCTCCCAGATCGGCCTCGGGGACCCACACCGGGCGTGACCAGCCCTGCGCGTGGGACGGGGCCGCGGCGAGCAGCGGGGCGTCGGTCCGCGCCACCAGTTGCGCCACCCGGGAGCGGGGCCAGCGCGGGTCCAGGGCCGCGTAGGCGGCACCGCGTTTGAGCACCGCGAGCACGGTCGCGACGCACCGCGGTGACCGCGGCATCAGTACCGGCACCACGTCACCGGGGCCCACGCCGGCGCGGGCGAGTTCGGCCGCGAAGGCGTCCGAGGCCCGGTCCAGCGTCCGGTAGCTGACGCTGGTGTCCCGGTGGATGAGCGCGGGGGCGTCCGGTCGTTCGGCGGCGCGTTGCCGGAACACCCCGTGGATCGTGCCCCCGCCGTGTCCGCTGCCCGGTCGGTCCGTCATCGCACCCCTCCACCTTCCACGTGCTCCAGTAGGTCCGGTGCCCCGGGCGTCTCCTCGGTGCGCGCGTCCGGGGTCGCCCGGGGCGCCACGGGCGCCGTCGACGCCTGCCGCCCCAGGCGCAGCGCGCCCCCGACGCACGCCAGGCAGCCCAGTCCCAGGACGACCGGCAGCAGCCAGGCGTGGGTGCCGGCCAGCAGCCGTCCGCCCAGCAGCGGGCCGAGTACCAGGCCCGCGGACATCGCCGCCGAGTAGGCGCCGTTGTACCGGCCGCGCAGCGCTTCGGGGGCCAGGCCGTTGACGAGCGTGGGCAGTGCGACGGCCAGCAGCGCCTCGCCGACGGCGAAGACCGCCAGCGCGCCGACGACCAGGGCGGCTTCGAGGGCCGGCCGTCCGCTGGTCATCGCCAGGAGGAGCAGCAGCCAGCAGCCGGCCCAGCTGGTTGCCGTGGCGGCGAGCAGTGCGGCGGGCCCGGTCCGGGAGATCCGGGTGACGGCCAGGGCCTGGATGAGCACGATGCAGCAGGTGTTGGCCACGAACGCCCAGGCCATGACGCGGGCGTCCAGGCCCTGGACCGCGACCAGTCCCGGGATGCTGGACTCCAGTTGGCCGTAGCCGACCACCATGAGCGCGAGGGTCAGTGCCAGGACCTTGAGCAACTGGCGGTCGCGCAGCACCGCACCGTAGCCCCGCCCGGCGACGTCGGCCGTGCGGCCGGGGACCGGGCCGGTCGGCGCCGCCGACCGCGGCCTGCCCACGGCGGCCACCAGCAACGCCCCGGCCAGCAGGAACGACAGCCCGTCGGTCACGTACAGCCACTGGAAACGGCCGGGGTCGGCGGTCGAGGCGAAGAGACCGCCCAGCACGCCGCCGAGTCCGACGCCGGCGTTGAGCGCGACGAACTGCAGGCCGAAGGCGGCGGAGCGGGTCCGGCCCTCGGTGCTGCCGGCGATGACGACGTTCCACACGGAGAGCATCGCGCCGTAGGCCAGCCCGTAGAGCGAGCCGGCGAGGACGGCGCCCCGCACCGTCGTCACCAGTGCGAAGCCGCTGGTGCCGACGGCGGCGGTGGCCATGGCCAGGGCCGCCGTGCGGCGGATGCCGAAGCCGTCGGCGAGGCGGCCCGCGAGCGGGCCGCCGACCAGCGACGCGAGCGCGATGACCGAGATGACGGCGGTGGCGGTGCCCACCGACAGGCCGCGCACCCGGGTCAGGTACAGGACGAGGAAGGGCTGTACGAGTCCGGTGCCCACCGAGCTGATCAGGTTGGCGCCCATCACCACCCGCGTGCGGGGCGGCAGTGTGCCCAGGGCGGCCACAGACTCCCACTTCATGACCGAACGGCTCCCCCGCCGCTGGTGACCGCGGCGCCGACCCCGCCCAGGGTGGCGTCCGCCACGACCGCGCTCAGCCCCAGGGGGATCCCGAACTCCTCGCGCAGTCGCTGCACCAGGGCCATGGCCTGGAGGGACGTGCCGCCCAGGGCGAAGAAGTCGTCCTCGACGCCGATCGCCGTGTCGGGCGCCAGGTCCGGGCCCAGGATCTCCCGCCAGATCGCGGCGATCCTCTCCTCGACAGGTGACATGCTGTTTCATTCCTCCACGGCGCGTAGCAGAACGGCGGCCAGGTGTGCCGCACTTGAGCCCAGCAGGGCGACCACGGGGTACGCCGACCTCGTGGTGCCCGCCTTCGTACGATCGGTGAGATTGATCAGCGGATCGCTGCCCAGGCAGTGCGCGATCCGGCCCACGTTGTCCTGGTAGAGCTGGCGGGGTGCGAAGCCGGCCTCGCCCAGGAACGCCTGGAGGACGTCCGCTGCGAGGTTGCTCGACAGGACCGCGGAGACGTCGCCCGGCGTCAGCCCGGTGGCCGACCAGAGCTCCCGGAACAGCTCCTGATAGGTCATCAGTTGGGCTTGCAGGCGTTCGGCGGCCGGTCCCGGTCCGACGAGGTCGTAGCAGACCTGGCGGGCGCCGCCGACGACCTCCCACCCGTACCGACGGCCGGAGACGACGGCCGCGGCGGCCCCGTCGCTCCCCACCGCCGCACCGCCGAGCAGGACCCGGCTGCCCGGCTCCGCCGTGCGCACCAGGTCACCCGAGGCCACCGCCACGGTCCGGGCCGCCCCCGACGTCACCAGCGCCGCGGCGACGGCGAGGGCCGCCGTCGCGGTGGAGCAGTCGGCGAGCCCGAGCGCCAGCGGGTACGCGTTCCGCATCCCCAGCTCGTCCAGCAGTGCGGCGACGGCGGTCTGGGACGCGTCGCCCCCGGGCAGCGACTCGGTGGCGAACAGCACGGTGTCCACCGCCGCCGGGGGCGTCCGCGCCGCGGCCAACGCGTCGCGCAGGGCCGGGCGCAGCAGGTCCAGCACGCCGCCCCGGGCGAGCCGGTACTCGTCGAACGCGGAGGCGCGGCGCGGCGGTTCGGCCGCGTACTCCGGCAGGTCGGCCACCTTGCGGCGCTCCTCGCCCAGTGCGGCGGCGCAACCGTTCAGGTAGGCGCGGCCGACCGGGCCGTGGCCGTTCAGAGCGCTCCCTCCGAGGCGTCCGGCAGGGGCCGCGCGCCCAGCAGTACGGCGGCCAGGTGCGAGATGCCCGCGCCGAGCAGCACCAGGTGGCCGTCGTCGGTGCCGCGCGCGGTCCGCGCACCGGCCGGGTCCGTGCCGGCGAGCCGGTCGGCGAGGTCGATCAGCGGATCGCTCCCCAGGCAGTGCGCGATCCGTCCGACGTTGTCGAGCGCCAGCTTGTCGCCGCCGTGGCCGACGTCGGAGAGGTAGATCTCCAGCACCATGCGGGCGAAGTGGCTGGGCAGTACGGCGCGGACGTCCTCGGGCCGGTGCGGGTGGTGCGCCGCCAGGCGGGCGAACAGCTCCCGGTGGGCGGTGACCTTCGCGGTCAGCTCCTTCCGCGCCCCGCCGCCGGAAGCGGTCGGGGGCGAGGTGTGATGGGCCATTCCCAGCACCGGCAGGCCGGCGGCGGTGGCGGACACCAGTGCCGAGGCGGCCGCGTCGCTGGCGATGGCCACGCCGCCGGCCACCACCCGGTCGCCTCCTGCCGCGAGGTCGGCCAGGTCTCCGGAGACGACCAGGACGTGTCGCGCGCTGCCGTCCCGGACGAGGGACGCCGCGGTGCCGAGGGCGGCCATGGCGGTGGCGCAGTCCATCAGGCCGAGGGTGCTCGCCGTGGCCCGGGTCAGTCCGGTCTCGGTGAGGAGTTCGGCGACGTCGCGCTGCGCCGCGCGGCCCTGCGGCAGCGAGTCGGTGGCGAGCAGCACGAGGTCGACCTCGTCGCCCGGGACGCCGGCCTCGCCCAGGGTGCGTTGGACGGCGGCGGCCATCAGCTCCACGACGGGCGCGTCCGACCAGCGGTAGGTGTCGAACCCGGCCGCGGGGGCGGTCAGTTCGGCGGCGATCGCGGGATCCGCCTGGAGCTCGGGGAGGTCGGCCACGGGCTCGGCGTACTCGCCCAGCTCGTACGCCGGGGCACAGAGCCGTGGGGTGATCATGCGGGTCCCCCCTTGCCCGGTTCGGCCCGGGCGGCCTCCTCGGCGGCTTGTTCGGCGAGCGCGGTGAACCGCTCGACGATGCGCCGCGCGGTGCCCTCCTCGTACAGCTCGGTGTCGTACTCCAGCCAGCCCTGTGCCCCGTCCGGGCCGGGGTAGACGGCGAGCGTCAGGTCGTAGCGCGCGGTGCCCTTGTCCAGGTCGGCGGTGGTCACCCGGGCGCCCTGGATCTCGCGGGTGGCCTCCCCCAGGTTGTCGAAGACGAAGACGGCGTCCAGGAGCGGGTGGGTGCCCGGCACCCGGCGCCGCTCGGTGATCAGCTCGCCGGGGTAGGCGGCGTGGGCGAGTTGGGCCCTGGTGGCCGCGCCGGCGGCCCGGGTGCGCGCGGCGTGCGAGCCGTCCCCGGCGTCGCGCAGTCGCACCGGCAGCACGTTGAGCAGGTAGCCGACGACGTCGGTGCTGCCGGGCCGGTCCCGGCCGGCGGTGAACGTGCCGAGCAGCACGTCGTCGCGGCCGCCGTGCTCGGCGAGCGCGGCCCAGGCGACGGCGAGCCAGCCGGCGTAGGCGGTGGTCGCCGCGCGCTGGGCCGCCGTCAGGATGCCGTCGGCGACCGTGCGGGAGAGCGCGAAGTCCACCCGGGCGCCCGCCCGGCCGGTGCCCGCGGAGCGCGGTCGGTCGGCCGGCAGCGGCGGCGGGGCGTCGGCGACCTCGGACGCCCAGTGCGCGGCGGCCGCCCGGCCCGCGGCGCTCGCCAGCCAGCCGCGTTGGTCGCGGGCGGCGTCGCGGAAGGGCGGTGCCGGCGGCGGGTCGGTGTCCGCGGGCCGGGCCAGTTCGTCCAGCAGCAGTTCGAAGGACCAGGCGTCGAAGACGAGGTTGGGCACCACGACCAGCAGCCATGCCTCGTCGGCCGTCGCCCCTTCGGCGAGGGCCACTCGCAGCAGCGGGCCGTGCGCCAGGTCGAACGGTTCGGCGGCCAGCTCGCGGGCGAGCGCGTGGGCGGCGTCGGCCCCCGCACAGCGGGTGCGGACCAGGCGCGGCGGCAGTTCCTCCCGCACGACCGGACGGACGCCCGTGCCGTCCGCCGCGGTGCCGTCGAAGGTGGTGCGCAGCGCCTCGTGGGCGGCCGCGAAGCCGCGCACCCGCTCGGCGAGCAGGTCGAGGTCGACGGGCGCGCCGGTGAGGTGGACGGCCTGACAGACCACGTCCACCGGGCGTTCGCCCACCCACTGCCTGGTGCGCCACAGGCGTAGTTGACCGGGCGTCAACTGCTGTGCGGCGCGGCGGGCTTCGGGCAGTCGGGCGCGGAGCAGGGCCCGTTGTTCGGGGGTGAGGGCGGCGAGGCGGGCCGTGAGGTCGGCGGTCATGCGTAGCGCCTCCGGAGTTCGTTGAGGTGGCTGAGGCTCTCCACGACGAGGGATTCGTCGACGCCGAAGTCGATCAGGCAGGCGATCTCGTTCACGCCCATGCCCTGGAAGCGGTCGACGACCTTCGTGCAGGAGTCCGGCGTGCCGAGCAGCGCGCCCTTCTCGAAGTACTTGTCGAAGGCGAACTTGATCAGTTCGTCCTGGTCGCCGGCCGAGATGTCGCGGACGCCCGCGCCCGGGGCGAGGTTCTTCTTCTGGGAGTCGATGACGGTGAAGAACGACCGCAGGTAGTCGCTGAACGGCGGCCAGACCGTCTCCCGCACCTCCTCCAGGTCGGTGCCGATGAAGGTGTGCAGCATCAGCGTGACCGTGGTGCCCTCGGGGTCGTGTCCGTACTGTTCGAGGGTCGCGTGGTAGAGGGCGAGCTTCTCCTCCAGCTCCTCGTTGGTCATGTCGATGAGCGCGGTCAGCACGTTGCAGCCGAGCCGGCCCGCGGTCTCGAAGGTCTCGGCGCTCTTGGTGCAGGTCAGCCAGATGGGCAGTTCGGGCTGTACGGGCTGCGGGTGCAGCTCCACCTCGACGTGGTTGCCCAGGCCGTCCTGGACGTAGACCGGGGCGCCCTCCCACAGTTCGCGCAGGGTGGTGACCGCGTCGAAGGTGCGCTGCCTGCGGTCCTGCCAGCCGTCCGGTTTGATGGCGAAGTCCAGCGGGCTGAAGCCGGTGGCCAGGGCGATGCCGGCGCGGCCGCGGGAGAGGTTGTCGACCACCGACCACTCCTCGGCGACCCGGATCGGGCTGTGCAGCGGGAGGATGACGCTGCCGGCCCGGATCTGCAACCGCTGGGTGGTCATCGCCAGGCCGGCGCCGAGCACCGAGGGGTTGGGGTAGAGGCCGCCGAAGCGGTGGAAGTGCCGCTCCGGGGTCCAGATCGCGGTGAAGCCGTTCTCGTCCGCGTAGCGGGCCGCGTCGAGCACGAAGCGGTACTTGTTCTTCTCGTCACCGGAGAAGAAGATCAGACTGAAGTCCACGGTCAGCGCTCCTGTTCCTGCTGGGCGGTTGCCTGTTGGGCCTCGGCCAGCAGGCGTTCGGCCTCGTCCGGATCGAGCGCGGCCAGCTCCGCGGCCAACGCCTCGACGTCGTCGTCGGCCGCCGCCGCTCCTTGGGTGCGGGCGTCGATCCGCTCCTGCACGAAGCGGGCCAGCGCCCTGGGCGTCGGCTCGCTGAGCACGTCGGCGAGCGGCACCTCGGCCGAGAACTGGTCCCGGACGTCCGACAGCAACCGCACGATCAGCAGCGAATCGCCGCCGAACTCGAAGATGTCGCCGTCCAGCGGCATGTCCTCGCGGCCCAGCGCGCCGCGCACCAACCGCGCGACCTGTTCGGTCAGATCGTCCGCGCCGCCATCCGGTCCGTCGCCGGCCGCGGCCGCGGCCGCCGTGCCGCCGGCGGTGGGCCGGGCGATCCGCTCGTCGCGCACCCACTGGTCCAGCCGGTGGGCGACGTCCCAGGTCGAGACGGCGACGTGGGAGACGTCGCGCAGCGTCAACAGCCGGCGTACGGCCTCCAGTCCCTCCTCGGGCTGGATCGCCTTGTCGTCCATGCTGCGGCCGATCGCGGAGATCGCCCGCTTCTCGTCCTGGTGGTGCTGCCAGACGTCCCAGGCGGCGCTGATCCACACCGTGCGGTCCAGACCGCGGTTGGCGCGCTCCGCGGCGACGTCCATGAAGTGGTTGGCGGCGCCGTAGCCGAGCAGCCGCAGCCCGCCGAGCACGCCGGCCAGTGAGGACAGCAGCAGGCAGAAGTCGACCGGGTGGTCGGCGAGGACCTTCTCCAGGGCGATCTGGCCGTGTGCCTTGGGCGCGAAGTGCCATTGGCACTGCTCGACGCTGGCCGCGGTGATCGCCCGGTCCCACTGCTCGCTGGGCAGGCCGGCCGCGTGCACCACCCCGTCCAGCGCGCCGAAGTGACCGGTGACCTGCTCCACGGCGGTGCGCAGCGCGTCCTCGTCGGCCACGTCGGCGTGGACCAGCAACGGTTCGGGGCCCTCGGCGGCCAGCGCCCGCAGCCGGGACATGCGCAGGGCCGTCGGGTCGTCCGCCTCGTGCTCGGCGAGCCAGGCGTCCCACGTCTCGCGCGGCGGCAGCGGATCGCGGGTGAGCAGCGCGAGGCGGGCGCCGGGGCACTCGCGGCGCAGCCAGTGGGCGAGGGTGGAGCCGATCTCGCCGAGCCCGCCGGTGATCAGGTAGACGCCGCCGTCGCGCAGCCGGGAGGTGGCCTTGGCGGTCCAGTCGGCGCGTACGGGTTCCAGGTCGGCGATCCAGCGGGTGGCGCCGCGCAGGGTGGTGGCGACCTCGGGGCGGCGCCGTCCGGCCAGTTCGGCGGCGAGGGTGCGCAGCGACCGGTCGTCGGGGGTGCCGGGGAGGTCGAAGTGGCGGGAGCCGATGTTGCCGTGTTCCTGGCCGATGACCCGGGCGGCGACGGCGAGCGGGGCCAGTTCGGCGGCCGGTTCGGGCTCGGCCGGGCTGAGGGCGTAGGCGCCGGCGCTGATCAGGTCGAGTTGCAGGGGGTGCGTGACGCCGTGCGCGCTGACCGCCTTGACCAGGGCTATCAGGCTGTAGACACCCTGCCGTTGGGCCTGTTCGAAGCGCTCTTTGCCGCGTTCCGCGGGCAGCGGGGCGGTGGACCAGGCGTGCACGATGCGGTCCGGGAGCCGTTCTTCGGCGAGGAGGTCGCCGACGAGCCGGGCGTGGTCCTCCTCGGAGTCCGGCCGGATCGTCCAGGTGTCGCCGTCGCGGGCGTAGTCGGTGCCTGCGGTGACGGTGAGTACCTCGCCGGCGAAGGCGTGCCGGGTCAGCCGCGCGGCGGTGCCGCCGGCGTCGGCGAACAGCAGGACCGGGTCGGCGATCGGTTCGGGGGTCGCGTCGAGGGTGCCGACGGCCTGCCGCCACACGGGGGTGGAGAACCACTGGTCGAGCGGCAGTTTGCGCACCGCCCCGGGAGTGCCGCCGGTTCCGGTGAGCGGGCCGCTGCCGGGCTCGACCCAGTAGCGGGTCCCCTCGAACGGGTAGGTGGGCAGCGGAACCCGGGCCCGGCCGCGGTCTGCGTAGTAGCCCTGCCAGTCCACGGTGAGGCCGGCGGCCCACAGCCGGCCGAGCGCGGCGGTCACGGCCGTCAGGTCGGCGCCCGCGTCCCGGCCGCGGGCGGCGGAGGTGAGGACCGGCACGCCGGTCTCGCGGTCCGGGTGCCGGCGGGTGAAGGTGGCCAGCGTCTGGCCGGGACCGACCTCGACGAAGACGTGCTCGTCGGCGGCGGCCAGGACCGTGCCGAGGCAGTCGGCGAACTGCACCGTCGCACGCAGGTGCCCGCCCCAGTACTCGGGGTCCTGTGCCTCCTCGTCGCGGATCCAGGTCCCGGTGCGGTTGGAGAGGAACGGGATCTGCGGGCGGTGGAGTTCGACGCCTCGCAGCACCTCGGTGAACGGGCCGACCGCGGGGTCCATCATCGCCGAGTGGAAGGCGTGCGAGGTGACGACCTTGCGGTGGGCGACGCCGTCGGCGGTCAGCCGGGTGGTCAGCTCGCGGACGGCGTCCTTGGTGCCGGCGACGGTGCACACGGCCGGTTCGTTGACCGCGGCGAGTGCGATGTCGCCGCCTTCGAGGTACGGGGTCAGTTCCGCGGGCGAGAGCATCACCGCGGCCATCACCCCGCCGGGCAGTTCGTCCATCAGCCGGCCGCGCTCGGCGACGACCCGGAGCGCGTCGGGCAGCCGGAACACCCCGGCGAGGGTGGCGGCCACGTACTCGCCGACGCTGTGGCCGATCAGGGCGCTCGGGCGCACGCCCCACGCCGACCACTGCCGGGCGAGCGCGTACTCGACCGCGAACAGGGCGGGCTGGGTCAGGCGGGTGCGGCCCAGGTCGTGCGGTGCGCCGCGGTAGCCGCGCAGGCGGGGGTAGAGGGCGTCCCGCAGGTCCAGGCCGAGGTGCGGGGCGAGGAGTTCGGCGCAGGCGTCCAGTTCGGCGCGGAAGACCGGCAGGTGCGCGTACCAGCCCTCGCCCATGCCGGGGTGTTGGGCGCCCTGGCCCGGGAAGAGCAGGACCACCGGGCGGTCGGCGGGCTGGCCGGAATCCTGGTGGGTGTGGCGCGGATCGGCGGTGCGCAGGGCGCGAACGGCGGTCGCCCGGTCGGGGGCGGTGACCACGGCGCGGTAGTTGAAGGTGCGGCGGCCGGTGGCGAGGGTGTGCGCGGTGTCGTCGAGGGCGGTGTCGTCCGGCGCGGCGTCGTCGTCCGCGGGACCGGGCTCCGGGGCGAGCGCTTCCAGGTGGTCGGCCAACGCCTGGCGTGCGGTCTCCAGCGCGGCCGGGGACTTGGCGGAGACCGGCAGCAGCACCACCGGCGGTGCGGGCTGGGCGTCCCGGGCGGCGGGGTCCGCCGCGGGGGCCTCCTCCAGGACGACGTGCGCGGTGGTGCCGCCCATGCCGGTGGAGGTGAGTGCGCAGCGCAGCGGTCCGCCGTCCGCGGACCGCCACGGCTCGGTGCGCGTGCCGACGCGGAAGCGGGTGCCCGCCACGGCGCACTGCGGGTTCCACTCGGCGAAGTGCGGGGTGGGGACCAGTGTGCGGTGGTGCAGCATCAGGACGCACTTGATCAGCGCGGTGACGCCGGCCGCGGTGCTGAGGTGGCCGAGGTTGGCCTTGACCGATCCGATGGTCAGCGGTGGCGCGTCGGCCACGTCGTAGGACTGTGCCGCGGCGGCCAGTTCGATGGGGTCGCCCATCGTCGTGCCGGTGCCGTGGGCCTCCAGGTAGCTGACGGTCGCGGGGTCCACGTCGGCCACCGCGAGCGCCTCGGCCAGGACGGCGGCCTGCCCGGCGACGCCCGGTGCGGGGTAGCCGACCCGGTCGGCGCCGTCGTTGCCGACCGCGGAGCCGCGCAGCACCGCCCAGACGGTGTCGCCCTCGGCGAGCGCGTCCTCCAGGCGCTTGAGGACGACGACGCCGAGGCCGTTGCCGAACAGCGTGCCGTCGGCCGCCGCGTCGAAGGGGCGGACGCTGCCGGTCGCCGAGGTGATCCCGTCGGTCTCGTGGAGGTAGCCGGCGTCCTGCGGGAAGCGCAGCGCCACCCCGCCGGCCAGCGCCGCGTCGCACTCCTGCGCCAGCAGGCTCTGCACGGCCAGGTGGACGGCGACCAGCGAGGTGGAGCAGGCGGTCTGCACCGAGATGCTCGGCCCGGTGAGGTTGAGGTGGTACGAGGCCCTGGTGGCGAGGTAGTTGGGGTCGTTGCCCATGAGGGTGGCGAGGTCCTCGCGCATCTTCGGCAGCGAGCCGTTGAAGCCGCGTTCGCCGGTCAGCACGTTGTGCAGCAGGTAGGTGCTGGTCAGCGCGCCGGCGAAGACGCCGACGCGGCCGGGGTACTGCTCGGAGTCGTGGCCGCTGTGCTCCAGCGCGGACCAGGCGGACTGGAGGAAGAGCCGCAGTTGCGGGTCCATCCGTTCGGCCTCGCGGGCGCTGAGGTAGAAGAACGAGGCGTCGAAGAGGTCGACGTCGTCCAGGACCGACGCGCGCGGGACGTAACGGGGGTTGGTGAACGTCTCCGGAGCCACTCCGGAGGCGCGCAGCCGCTCCTCGTCGACGTCGGTGAGGTGGTCGGTGCCCGCCACCAGGTTGCGCCAGAACTCGTCGTGGTTCCGCGCTCCGGGCAGCCGGCAGTCCAGGCCGACGATGGCGATCCGGCCGTCGGGCGCGGTGTCGGCGGGGGTCGCCGTGGCGGCCGTCGCACCGCGGGGACGGTCAGTCACAAGTGCCTCCTGTTTGCCGGTCGTTCGGGGTCGGTGGGGCCGTGCGGGTACGGGCGGCGGCGCGACGGCCGCCGTGGGCGGCGCGGCGGCGGGCCCCGCGGGCGGCGCCCGCCCGGGAGTCCGACCGCTCGGCGCCGCCGAGGAGCGCGACCAGGCTGCGGAGGGTGGGCGCCCGGTAGAGGTCGGTCATCCGCAGGTCGGGTGCGACGGTGCGGGTGAGGCGTTCGTGCACGGTGGCCATCCGCAGCGAGGTGCCGCCCAGGTCGAAGAAGTTGTCGTCCGGGCCGACGGTGCCGACGTCCAGTGCCTCGCACCAGGCCGCGGCCACCGCCCGGGTCAGCGGACCGGCGCCCGCCGGTGCGGGACCGTCGCCCGGGTGAGCTGACCGGCCCGGGTCCGTCGCACGGTGCGGATGCGGCAGCGCAGCGCGGTCGATCTTGTGATTGGGCGTCAGCGGCAGGGCCGTCAGGAAGACGTACGCGGTGGGGACGGCGTGGGCGGGCAGCACGCCCCGCAGTGCGGCGCGCAGTGCGGACGGCTCGGGGCGGGTGGCGTCGGTGGTCACCAGGTAGGCGGCGAGCTGCCGTTCGCCCAGCCGGTCGTCGAACGGCATCACGACCGCCTCGCGCACCTGCGGGAGGTCCTTCAGCGCGCTCTCCACCTCCCCGGTCTCCACCCGGATCCCGGAGATCTTCACCTGGAAGTCGCGCCGCCCGATCAGCAGCAGCGTGCCGTCGTCGAGCCGCCGGGCGAGGTCGCCGGTGCGGTAGGTCCGGCCGTCCGTGACGGCGCCCGGCGCGAGGTACCGGCTCGCGACGACGATCTCGCCCTCGCCCGGTCCCGGCACCGTGCGCCCCTCGGCGTCCTCCAGGCGCACCTCCGTCTCCGGGACCGGGTGCCCGAGCGGGAACACCCCGGTGGGCGGGCGGTAGTTCCGGTCGGCGACGCGCAGCAGGGCGCAGGAGCACTCGGTGGAGCCGTAGGCCCCGGCGACCCGGCAGTGCGCCCCGAAGGACCGTCGGGCGGCGTCGAGGTCGGCGAGGTGCAGGGTGTCGCCGCCGAGGGCGAGCATCCGCATGGCGGGGAGTTCGGTGGCGCGCGACTCCATGGCCCGCACCAGGGCGCGGAAGACGGGGAGCGTGGAGTGGTAGACCGTGACGCGTTCGGCGGCCATCCAGTCCAGCAGCCCGGTGATGCCGAGGGACTTCAGGTCGACCGGGTACAGCGCGGCCCCGTTGAGCAGGGCGGCGAAGGTGTCCTGGACCGCGGAGTCCCAGCTGTAGGCGGACTGGAGGGTGACCCGGTCCAGCGGGCCGATGCCCAGGCCGTCGGTCCAGACCCGGGTGTGGTGCAGGACGTTGCGGTGGAGCTGCGCGACGGGCTTGGGCCGCCCGGTGGAACCGGAGGTGTAGAGGACGTACGCCTCGCCGTCCGGCCGTACCGGGACCTCCGCTGCCCCGTGCGCGGGGGCCGCGCCGGCTCCGTCCGCCCGCGCCCGGGCATCCGCGTCCGTCGGGACCAGGTCCTCGTACGCCAGCACCGGCCGCTGGCCGGCCAGTCGACCGGCGAGCGGCGCGTTGTCCGCCAGGGCGACCAGCGCCCGCACGTCGGCGTCGTCGGCCATGAAACGGAGCCGGTCCTCGGGGTAGGAGGCGTCCAGCGGTACGTAGGACATGCCGGCCCTCAGCACGCCGAGCAGGGCCGCGATCATCTCGGCACCGTGCGAGAAGAGCAGGCCGATCCGGTCACCGGGCCGCAGGCCCGCCATGGTCAGCGCGGTGGCGACCCGGGCGGCGCGCCAGGCGGTCTCGCGGTAGGTCCAACGGGCCTCGGGGGTGACCACGGCCTCGCGCGCGGGGTGCGCCGCGACCTGCTCCAGGAAGCGGTGGACGAGGGTGCCCGCCTGCTCGGCGGCGGGGAACGGCCGGTGTCCCGTGCCCGCTTCGGGCACCAGGGCGGCGGGCGTCACGACGTCCCGCTCCCCTCGTGCGGGCCGTAGTGGAGGAGGACGGCGGGGTGCGCGGGCCGCTCACGCAGTCCCGCGTACGCCTCCGCCGCGCGCTCCAGCGGCAGTCGCGGCAGGTTCATCGCACGGGGGCGGACGGCTCCGATGTCGATCAGGTCCAGGGCCCGTTGGAGGTTCTCGGTGACCGTGCCCTCGCCGGGCGGGGCGGTCACGTCGCGCAGCCCGCGGGCGTACGCGGCGTCCCGGTAGCCGGCGCCGCAGCGGGCGGCGTAGCGGATGTCGAGGTTGCCGAGTTCCACGCTGAAGTCGATGTGGGCGGCGAAGCGGCCCACGCCGACCAGTCTCGGCCGGCCCGGCGCCCGGTCCGCCCAGCGGGCCGCCGCGGCGATCACCGCGCCCGCGTCGCCGGTCCCGCAGAGGAACACGCACCGGCCGCCCGTGGTGGGCGCGGGGTGCGGCTCCGCCGCGCGGAAGTGGTCACCGTCGGCGGCGGCCAGGCCGAGTGCCGCCGCGGTGCGCAGCCGCTCGGGCCGGAGGTCGATCAGGGTGACCGGTACGTCGCGGGCCGCCGCGGTCTGGGCGACCAACTGCCCGACCATGCCCGCGCCGACCACGACCACCTCGTCGTCCGGTGCCAGCACCGCGCGGTCCACCGCGTGCACGGCGGTGGCCGCCAGGCCCGCCACGACGGCGTCAGCCAGGTCCAGGTCGTGCGGGACGCGCCGGCACAGCCGGTAGGGGACGGTGACCGCCTCGCTGTGCACGGCCTCGCCCCAGCCCATCGCGATGACCCGGTCCCCGGGGGCGAAGCCGGGTGCCTGCGGGCCGACCGCGTCGACCACACCGGCCGAGCAGTAGCCGAGCGGGAACCGTTCGCCGGTCCGCGCGCTGCGGTCCAGGTAGTGCAGTTCGGTGCCCGGACTGACCAGGCTCCACTCGGCGCGCACGCGCAGTTCCCCGCGGCCCGGCGGCTCCCGCCGCACCCGTTCCATGATGGGCTGGGCGGCCCCGTCCGCCACCAACTGCCTTACGGATAAGGAACGTTCCCCCGGTCCTGGGGCGACCTGCGGCTTCGATGCCGCGCTGCCCGCCGGGGTTCCCCGCACCGCCGTCACCTGTCCCCCTCCCCTTCCGGAGCCGCGATCCACTTCTCGTCCGGCACGATCTCCAGCTCCTCCTGATACCCCGGTATCGGCCCCAGCGGAACCGGCTTGCCGGACCGTTCGTAGGTCGCCCGCCGGTTGCGCTTGCGCTCCAGGCCGAGGTTGAGCCCGGCCAGGTCCACCGGCGTGTGGCTGAGCAGCCCGTGTTCCCGCGCTTCGGCGACCGCCTCGGCGCCGGCCGCCGTGCGGATGAACACCCGTCCGTGCTTGGGCTGTTCGGCGCCGGTCACGCTCGCGGCGAAGATGTTCGGGTCGCCGTCGCTGACGCTGACGTCGGCCAGCCCGGACATCCAGTCGCCGCAGGACAGGCAGCGGTGCGTCTTGTTCCCCGCGAAGTCCCGCACCGCGCGCCAGAACTCCACCCGGTGGTCGGCGCCGTCGTCGGTGCGGACGGCGATGTCGCCGGGGTACGCGCCCTCGCGGTAACGCAGCCGGACCACGGAGTCCAGCGGGACGCCCGCCCGTTCGCGGATCACGTCGGCGGTGCCTTCGGGACGGGTGCTGGAGGAACAGGCGGGTTCGACCAGTAGCACCACCCGCGCACGCGCCCACCGCCCCGCCTCGGTGTCCATCGCCTGGAGCTTGCGCATCGCCTGGATGTGGCAGGCCACCCCGGACATGGCGATCCGGGTCTCGGGCTCCTCCAGCATGAGCGGACGCAACGCCCCGAGATACGGGGCGAGTTGATAGGTGGACTGGGCGGTTTCCACCAGCTCGGCCGGATCGCGCAGGACGGCCGGTGCGGCCCGCCAGGGTTCCTTCTCGTCCCGTCCCATCGAGAGCACCGCCGAGACGTCCAGCCGGTGCATCGCGGTCTGCAACAAGGCCGTGAGGCTGCCGCCGCTGGCGGACGCCTCGTAGACGTCGGCGTCCACGGCATGGCCGGCGACCACCTCGGAGAAGACGCCGACCCAGCGTTCGCCCGGGGTGCGGGTGCGGCCGAACAGTCGCTCCTCGCTCTCCGCGGTCCCGGGGTCGGCGCCCGGGCAGACGTCCAGGCAGTCGGAGCAGTCCGCACAGTCGGTGGCGGTCCAGGAATCGGCGGTGAGCACGGGGTCCAGCCCGTCGAACCCGATCACCCCGGCCGGGCAGGCCAGTTGACAGGCCCCGCACACGGTGCACAGGCCCGGCTCCAGCACGTCCTGCGCAAGCTGTTGGAACGTCATATTCGCCCGCCCCCGTCGTGCCGCCCGGCCTGCGCCACGGCCGCGCCGATCCGCTCGGTCAGCCAGCGGTATTCCGCCTCGTCCAACAGGGCCGGCGGCACGATCTTGACCGTGGCGCCCTCCGGGCCGCCGCCGAACAGCAGCAGCCGTTCCCGCAGCGCGGCACCGGTGACGGCCTTGGCCAGTGCCGGGTCGAACCGCCCGTCGCGCACGCAGTCGAAGGCGGCCAGCGCCCCCACGGCCCGGACGGCGCTCATCCACGGATCGTCGGCGGCCAGCGCCGCGAGGTCGGCCCGCAGCCGTTCCCCGAGCGCCTGCGCCCGGCCCGCCACGTCCTGTCGCACGACGACGTCCACCACGGCCGCGGCCGCGGCGCAGGAGAGCGGGTGGCCGGAGAAGGTGGAGGTCTGCACGCTCGGCGGCAGCGCGTCCAGCACCGCCCGCTCCCCCACCACCGCGGCGATCGGGAAGCCGTTGCCGAGGGTCTTGCCGAGCAGCGTCAGGTCCGGACGCTCGGTCATCAGCTCGGCGGTGAACAACCGCCCGGCCCGCCCCAGGCCCGTGTAGATCTCGTCCAGCACGAGCAACGCGCCCCGGGCGTGCGCCTGGCGGGCGATCTCGTCGAGGATCCCGACGGCCACCGGGAGTACGCCCTCGGTCACCTGGACGGGCTCCAGCACCACCGCCGCGGTGCCCCCGTGCGCGTCGGCGGCGTCCAGTGCGGCGGCGAGGTCGGCGGCGAAGCGGGCCGGGCCGTCGGCCGGCTCGCCCGTGCGCGGATCGGGCAGTGCGGCGGTGACGACGTGGTCCGGTTGCGGTGCGCTGTAGGTCTTGAACTCCGAACGCCAGGTCAGGGCCAGTGCGCCGGCGGTCTTGCCGTGGTAGCCGTGCCGGAACGTCACCACCGCCTGGTGCCCGGTGGCGGCCCGGGCGATCTTCAACGCGGATTCCACCGCCTCGGCCCCGGTCGCGGTGGGCAGGACAGCCGGTTCCCGGTACGGGGACAGCGCCCCGATCCGCTCGACCAGCCGCGTACGGGCGTCGGAGCCGACCTTGCAGCCGGTGTGGGTCAGGCGGTTGAGCTGGGCGATCGCGGCGGCCGTGACGTCCGGGTGCTGGTGGCCGAGGGTCGCCGCGCCGCTGCCGGAGGTGCCGTCGAACCAGGCGGTGCCGTCCTCGGTGCGCAGCCAGGGGCCGCTGCCGGTGCTGAAGTCCGGGCCGAGGGTGCTGCCGGTGGACCGCGCCTCCACGGCGCCGGGGCGGCCGTCCGCCCTCTGGGGTGAGCCGGTCGCCGCGTCGGACGCTAAGTCGGTCATTGCTGGCTGTCCTCCACGATCCGTGCGCCGACGGCCCGTTGCACATCGGCGAAGTCGGGAAACGACGTGTGGTGGCAGGCGCCGCCGTGCACCGTGGTGTGCCCGGGCAGGCTCGTCGCGAGGGTCGCGGCGGCCATGGCGATGCGGTGGTCCTCGAAGCCGGGCACGGTCCCGGCGCGCAGCGGAGCGCCGCCGGTCACGGTCAGCCCGTCCGCCGCCACCTCGACCCGGGCCCCGAACGCGGCGACCATGCGGGCGGTCGTCGTCAGCCGGTCGGTCTCCTTGAAGCGCAGTTCCTCGGCGCACCCGATCCACGACGTGCCGGGCAGGCGGGCGGCGACCGCGGCGAGCAGCGGGACCTCGTCGATCAGTGCGTGCAGCACGGCGGGCTCGTCGACCCGCACCGACTCCAGACCGTCCAGGCCGCCCCTGGCGACCACCGTGCCGGTCGGTTCACCGCCGCTGGTGCTGCGTTCGTCCTCGTAGGAGATGCCGGCGCCGGCCCGCCGCAGCACCTCGAAGAAGCCCAACCGGGTCGGGTTGAGACCGACACCCGGCACGCGCAACTCGCTGCCGTCGCCCCACAACAGATGGGCCGCCACGGGGTACGCCGCGAGGGAGGGGTCGGCGGGGACGTCGATGACGGGCGGGACGGTGTACGGTCCGCCGTCCCAGGTGAGGGTCCGCCCGTGTTCGTCCAGCCCCCCGCCGAAGGCGGCGAGCATCCGCTCGGTGTGGTCGCGCGAGCGGACGGGATGGCGCACGGCGGCCGCCAGGCCCGCTGCGGCCACCGCGAGCAGCACCGCGGAGCGGGCCTGCGCGCTGCCCACGGTCAGCTCGACCGTCCCGGGCCGGCACACCGGTTCGCGCACCACCACGGGTAATCGTCCGCGCTCTCCCAAGTAGTCGATGACCGCGCCGAGTTGGCGCAGCGGCTCGACGATCCACTCCATCGGCCGGTGGCGCAGCACGTCGTCGCCGTCCACCACCGCCCGGGTTCCGGTCCCGGCCAGCATCCCGATCAGCAGCCGCGCCGCGGCGCTCGATCCGCCGGTCTCCAGATACGGCATGTCCGCGGGCCAGGAGATGCGGTGGGGGTGGTCGCGCACCTCCTGCGGGACGGGTGCGGCGCCCCGACGCACGACGAGCGTGCCACCGCCGTCGTCGTCCACGTCGTCCACGCGCAGTCCCAGCGCGTGCAGCGCGGGCAGCAGCGCCCGGACGGCGCCGCCCAAGTTGGCGTTGCGCACGGTCAGATGGGCGGGCGCACCGGGCAGCAGGGCGGCCAGTAGCGCCCGGTGGCTCACCGATTTGTCGCCCGGCACCGTGACGGTCCATGGACCGGAGTGGTGTGGCGCACGCCCGCCGTCGACCACGAGGTGCGCGGCATTGGTGGCCGGTCTGTCGAATTCCCCAGGACCGTCGTAGACGGTTTCCTGGGGCGCTTCGCGCACGCCCTTCCCGGTTTCAGGCACACCAAGCTCCTTTTCCTGGGCCCTTACGGCCCCGGGCAGTCGACCGCACGGTGCCCCGCGTCGATTCACACCTGCGCTTTGCGCACCCAGCACTCCGAAGCGGTCGCCGAATGAGGAGAGGAGAAACCCCCTTCCGGAAGGGGGTCTGGACACGCGTGGACACAGTGGAATCGTGTGACGACACCGGCGTCCGCACTGTTCGGCAACCCGGGGTGGTCTCCCCGGCGCATTCGACTCAACCATCCCCGCCGAGCGAATGTCAACGAATCGTGGATCACTCCCCGCCGACCTGCTGGTTCGTCATAAACACCGGGAAATGCGCCACTTCCCCTGGGCATGAACTCGTAATCACCCAAAATCTCGAAGGATTCCAAGGTGGCCCGAGCGGACAGCCGCGCCGCCCGATACGCGCCGACGGGCACCCCGCCGCCGACGCCGGACGCGCGCTTCCCCTTGGATCCGGTGGGCCGCGACGGGCGCACGAAAATGCCGCCGGGGCACCGTCCGGGAAGTGGACGGTGCCCCGGCGGCCACCGTGAGTGCGTGGTCACCGAGCGGCCAGGGAATTACCCGTGCGCCGCCCGCGCCACCGCAATGCCGATCCGTCAGAGGCGGATGACGTTGTTGCACCCCACGGTCGATCCGATCCTGTTGACCCGCACGCCCCGACGGTCCCAGCCCCGGTGCTCGTGGCCCCAGTGGTGGAGGAATCCGAACCCGCCGAGGACATCGATGTTGTTCTCGAACGTCCGGCAGCGGGTGCTCTGCCGAATGATGACCTTTCGGCCACCGCGCTTGCCGTGGTGCCGGCCGCTCGACTGCTGCTGGAAGGTGGTCTTCTGGCTCACCTGGGGGCCGCCGTGGTCGGGGCCCGCATTGGCCTGGGCGGTGCCGGCACCGAGGAGGCTGATGCTGCCGATAAGGGCCACCACCACGGAAGCCTTGCGAAGCTTGCGCATGTCATCTCCGAAATTCGCGCGGATACGATCAGCGATTGATCGACTTCATACGGTGAAGGGAGATTAATGCAAAATGCTGCACACTCATCGAATGACGCGCCGCATCCCATGATGGTCACGAACTGGCATGACCCATTTACCGACTGACCCGAATTTCACATAACCGCCGGGCCCGGCACGAGCACACCGCGTCCGGCGGCGATCTCCTCGGCGCGGGACGCGGTACCTAAACGGCGTCGGGACCGTCGACCATGCGGAGCAGCACCGCGGCCTCCGCGCGCAGCCGCGCGGCCCGGTCGGCCTGCGCGGGGCCGGTCAACTGCGCTGCCACGTCGAGGCGTTCGCCGGCTTCCGCCCGCACGATGTCCAGCACCTCGCGGTCACTCAGCTCGCGCCGCAGCGCCTCGGTGGCGCCGGCGCCGACCGGTGCCGCTTCGAGGGCCACTCCGCGCAGCTCGGCTTCCGCCACGGGTACGGCCTCGGCGTTGTCCAGCGCGGAGAGCGTGGCGCGGAGCGCGCTGAGGGCGACCTTGTCGCGGGCGCGCATCGCTTCGGGGAGGGCTTGACGCAGACGAGAACGGAGGGACATGCCGGTGACGCTACGGCCGCGCCCGCGAGCCGACAACGCAATTTTCGTGCGGCGCCGAACGCACGTCAGCTGTCGCGGCGCCGCCCCGGCACGCCGCACGCCCACCGGCCGACCACGGCGGCCCGGCAAAGGGTGCGCAATCCGGTTGCGACCGAACACCCCCGCTCTCTCACCCTCGCCGAATTGAGGGGAGATAACCACCAGAATTTTCACCTCATTTGACTTGGCATCAGGTATGGCGCGGCTTTGCACAAAGCTGCCCTGCTATTCACTCAACTGGGCTTCAGTGGGCTTCGGGGCTGTGCCTTACTGGGGTGCACTACGCGCGTTGCGCGTTTCCCCCACCACGTCAGGAGAGTCCCGGTGCGCCCCACTCGCCGTCTCGTGCCCGCCCTGACCGCAGGCGCTTTGGCCGCGGTAGGTGCCTTCGTGCCCGCCACCGCTCATGCGGCCAGCCCCTTCTCCCTGGTGATCCTGCCGGACCAGAAGGAGGGCCCGATCTACGACTTCGTCAACTCGGCCAAGAAGTCGGTCGACGTGACGATCTACGAACTGCGTGACACCACCCTCGTCAACGCCCTGGTCAAGAAGGAAAAGGCCGGCGTGAAGGTCAGGGTGGTCTTCGACTCCCAGCACAAGTCCATCGACGGCGCCGCCTACAAGGCGCTGTCCGCGGCCGGCGCCGGGGTGACGTATTCGTCCTCGGCGTACGTGTACACGCACCAGAAGACGATCACCGTCGACGGCACCAGGGCGTACGTCAGTACCGGAAACTTCGACACGAAGTACTACGCGACCTCGCGTGACTACGGGGTCTTCGACGCCGACAAGGCCGATGTCGCGGCGATCGAGAAGGTCTTCGACGCCGACTTCCGGAAGTCCTCCGTCACTCCGTCCGACGGCACCGACCTGGTCTGGTCGCCGACCGACTCGCAAAGCCACCTCCTGGCCCTGATCAAGGGCGCGAAGCACACCCTCGACGTCCAGCAGGAGGAATTCGGCGACGCCGCCCTGGTGAATGCCGTCGTGGCGGACGCGAAGCGCGGCGTCGCCGTGCGCGTCGTCGCCGAGAACCAGTCCTCGAAGTACAGCAAGCAGCTGAAGAAGGTCACCGCCGCGGGCGGCAAGGTGACCACCTACACGAGTTCCACGGGTTACTACATCCACGCCAAGGCGATCGTCACCGACTACGGGACGGCCGCCGCGAAGGTGTTCGCCGGGTCGGAGAACTTCTCCAACAATTCGCTCAACAACAATCGCGAACTCGGCCTCATCGTCAGCGACTCCGCGGTGGTCAGCGGAATCGAGAAGGCATTCGACGCGGACTTCCACAAGAGTTCCGGCAGGGCCTGAGCCGCGCGGTTTCCCGCTTGCCGGCCGGGCTTCGACCAGGCCGGCACGCGGGCCGGCCCCCGACGGCCCTACGCGTGGTTGGCCTCGTGCTCGGGGACGTCGACCGGCGCGACCGTGGCCGGCGAGGACGTCGGGCGCGTGGCCACGATGAGCACGGCCAGCCCGGCGAAGAGGACCGCGGCGATGACGCCGGTGACGTGCAGGCCGGCCGTGAACGCCGCCCGTGCGGTGTGCAGCAGGTCCGCGCCTTGGCCTGCGGGCAGGTGCCGGCTGGCGGCGACCGCGCCGGCCAGCGAGTCGGAGCTCCCGTGCGTCCGGCTGCGGTAGACGCCCGCGGCCACCAGTCCGAGCAGCACGAAGCCGAGCGATCCGCCGAAGTAGTTCCCGGTCTCCGACAGCGACGCCGCCGAACCGGCGCGCTCCGGCGGTACGGAGCCGACGATCCGCCCGGTGCCCAGCGCGAAGAGCGGACCGGTGCCCGACGCCAGGACGGCGATGGCGGTCATCACCACCGGCAGGGCGCGCGCCCCGTCGACGCCGACCAGCAGCAGGCCGCCGAGCGCCGACACCGCCAACCCGCCGGCGATCGCGGTCGTCTGCGGCATCCGCCGGGCCAGTGCGGGTGCCAGCGTGGTGCCGACCGCCACCCCCAGGCCCATGGGCGCGAACAGCAACGCCGACGCCATCGGCGAGAAACCCAGCACGCTCTGCAGGTACTGGGTCACCAGCAGGCCCGTCCCGGCCATGGCGACGCCGGCGAGGACCAGCGCGACGAGGACGGCCGCCACCGGACGGTTGCGGAACAGCCGCACGTCCAACAGCGGGGTGGGGAGCCGTAGTTGACGGCGCACGAACAGCGCTCCGGCGGCCGCGCCGACGAGGAGGACGAGCGCCGGCACGACCGGCCGGGTCTCGACGGTGAGCTGCTTGGCGCCGTAGACCACCAGCAGCGCGGCCACGAGCGACAGCCCGACGCTGGGCAGGTCCAGCCGGCCGGCCCGGTCGTCGCGGAACTCCGGCAGCAGGACCGGCCCGGCGAGCAGCAGCAGGGCCATCGCCGGCACGGCGGCCAGGAACACCGATCCCCACCAGAAGTGCTGGAGCAGGAATCCGGCGAGCACCGGCCCGAGCGCACCGCCGGTGAACTGGCAGGTCGCCCAGATCGCGATGGCCCGCCCGCGCTGCCGTCCGTCCCGGAACATGTTCGTGAGCAGGGCGAGGGTGGACGGCGTCAGGGTCGCGCCGGCGACGCCCAGCAGGGCCCGTGCCACGATCAGCATCAGCGGGCTGGTCGCACAGGCGGCCACGACCGACAGCACCGCGAACGCCGCTCCGCCGCTCAGGAGCAACCGGCGGCGGCCGATCCGGTCGCCGAGCGTCCCCATCGTGATGACCAGGGAGCCCACCATGAGTCCGTAGCTGTCGCTGATCCACAGCTGCTGGATGTTGGTGGCGCCCAGGTCGGCGCTCAGCTGTGGGAGCGCGAGGAGCAATGCCGTCATGTCCATGGAAACGAGCAGTGTCGGCAGCATGAGGACGACCAGTCCCAGCCACGCCCGGTTGACTCGCATGTTCGAAACTCCCTGTTCTCTCGTGGTTCCGCCGGTCCGTCGGAGCGGCCGGCAGCTTCTTGACATCGCTGCGGACGGACATCGCCGCGGACGGGACTTTCCGCCGCGCCTGTCGGGGCGGGGGCGGACCTTGGAGCGGCGGCGTGGATGCGCGCCATGCGGGTGGTGCGGGCGGTGTGTGCGGGGCCGCTGCGAAATCCCGTGCAAAAGTTCCGGCGGGGGACGTCAAGAAGACGACGGCGGCTCCGACCGACCGGTGGCAGGCCCCGCACGGGGCTCGCGACCCACCAGGAGTACGAGGAGTACGACATGCAGTTCCTGATCAGCATGCACATCAACCCGGCCGTGCTGGACGCGTTGACCGACGAGGAGAAGGCGGCGATCGGCGAAGGCCACGGCCGGTTCATCGCGGCCCTGAAGGAGTCCGGCGAACTGATCACCACGCAGGCGCTGGTCGACCCGTCGCAGGCGGTGGTGGTGTCCGTGCGCAACGGCCAGCCGGTGGTGACCGACGGCCCCTTCCTGGAGTCCAAGGAGTACCTGGGCGGCTTCTACCTGATCGACTGCGAGGACAAAAAGCGGGCGATCGAGCTGGCCGCGCAGATCCCGGACACCGCGATCGCGGGGCTGGGGGTCGAGGTGCGGCAGGTGATGTTCGCCGACGGACAATTGGAGGCATGACAGCGCACGACTTCGAGGACCTGCTGCGTGCGCTCGCGCCGCAGGTCCTCGGCACGTTGGTACGTCGGTACGGCCAGTTCGAGGGGTGCGAGGACGCCGTGCAGGAGGCGGTGCTCGCCGCCACCGTGCAGTGGCCGGCCGACGGCGTGCCGACCCACCCGCGCGGCTGGCTGGTGACCGTCGCCTCCCGGCGCCTCATCGACCAGCTGCGCAGCGACCGCGCCCGTCGCGAGCGCGAGTCGGCGACGGCCACCGAGGTGGTGCCCGAGGACGTGCCGGACACCGACGACTCGCTGGTGCTGCTGTTCCTGTGCTGCCACCCGACGCTGACCGCCGCCTCCCAGACCGCCCTGACGCTGCGCGCGGTCGGCGGCCTGACGACCGCCGAGATCGCCCGGGCCTTCCTGGTGCCGGAGGCCACGATGGCGGCCAGGATCAGCCGGGCCAAGCAGCGCATCAGGGCGGCCGGCAGCGCGTTCGTCCTGCCGGAGGGCGCGGAGCGGGAGGAGCGGCTGCGGGTCGTCCTGCACGTGCTCTACCTGATCTTCAACGAGGGCTACACGGCCTCCTCGGGCAGCGAGCTGCACCGCGCGGACCTCGCGCACGAGGCGATCCGCCTGGTCAGGATGGTGCACGCGCAGCTGCCCGACGACGGCGAGGTGACCGGGCTGCTGGCGCTGATGCTGCTGACCCACGCCCGTCGGGAGGCCCGGACGACGCCGGCCGGTGACCTGGTGCCGCTGGCCGAGCAGGACCGCGGGGCCTGGGACCGGGCGCTGATCGACGAGGGGCTGGAGCTGGCCAAGGCGTCGCTCGCGGGCCCGGCACTCGGGCCGTACCAACTCCAGGCCGCCATCGCCGCCACGCACGCCGCCGCGGCGACCGCCGACGAGACCAACTGGCCGCAGGTGCACGCGCTCTACCTGATCCTGGAACGGATCGCGCCCAACCCCATGGTCACCCTCAACCGCGCGATCGCACTCGCCGAAACCGAGGGGCCGCGGGCCGGTCTGGCCCTGCTGGCCACGTTGGACGACGACGCGCGGATGGCCGGGCACCACCGGCTGCTGTCCGTGCGGGCCCACCTGCTGGAGCAGACCGGCGACACGGCCGGCGCGCACGCGCACTACCGGCGCGCCGCGAAGTCCACCGCCAGCCTCGCCGAACAGCGCTACCTGGAAGCCCGGGCCCGCCGGACCCAGGCGTAGCGCGGCGCCGGGTGCCGCGCCGCCCCCTCCCGGAATGTCCCCATGGGACACATGTCCCGATGGGACACAACGGGTGTACCGTGGCAAACATGACGGTGCCGGAACCTTCCCCGGACGCCGCCGGCGCCCCCGCCGAGGACCGCCGGCGGCGCAGGGAACGGCGGACCCGCAGGGCACTGGCCACCGCGGCACTCGACCTGATCCTCCAGCGCGGCCTCGCCGACACGACGGTCGAGGCGATCGCGGAACGCGCCGACGTCACGCGGCGCACCTTCAGCCGGCACTTCGCCGGCAAGGAGGACGCCGCCCTCGACTTCGTCCGGGGCGACGGCGACCGCATCAACGCCCTGCTGCGCATCCGCCCCGCCGCCGAGCCGCCGCTACTGGCCTACCGCAGGGCCGTCGGTGCCTGGCTCGCCGACGAGCAGAGCCCCGGCTGGCACCTCCAGCCCAAGACGCGGCGCCTGCTCGCCCTGGTGGACCGCGAGCCGGCGCTCTTCGCCGCGTACGAACGCATCCGGGTCGACGCGCACCGGGAATCGATCCGGATCCTCGCGGCCCGCCTCGGCACCGACGAGCACGACATGCGCCCGGCCGTGGTCGTCGAGGCGTCCGCCGGCGTCCTCAGCGCCGCCCTGCGCGTCTGGGCCCACGCCGCGGACGCCGGCGAGCCGCCCGCGAACGACCTCGCCGCCCTGGTGGAGGGCGCCTACGACGCCCTGGCCCACGAGGCCGCCGCCGGCGGCCGGCCGACCGACTTCCCGTAGCGGTGCGGGCGCCCCTGGGCGGGCGCCCGTTCCGCCCCCTCCCCTCCCCTCCCCTCCCCCGCACCACCACGCAGGAAAGAACCCCGTCATGAAGGCCCTCCAGTACCGCACCATCGGCGCTCCGCCCGAGGTCGTGCACGTTCCCGATCCGACGCCCGGCCCCGGCCAGGTGCTGCTCAAGGTCACCGCCGCCGGCGTGTGCCACTCCGACTTCGCCGTCATGAACCGCCCCGCCGAGGGCTTCCCCTACCCGCTCCCGCTCACCCTGGGCCACGAGGGCGTCGGCACGGTCGCCGCGCTCGGCCCGGGCGTCACCGCGGTGCAGGAGGGCGACGCCGTCGCCGTGTACGGCCCGTGGGGGTGCGGAACCTGCGCCAAGTGCGCGGAGGGCAAGGAGAACTACTGCCTGCGCGCCGACGAACTCGGCATCCGTCCGCCGGGTCTGGGCGCGCCCGGAGCCATCGCCGAGTACCTGGTGGTGGACGACCCTCGGCACCTGGTGCCGCTCGGCGGACTCGATCCGGTCGCCGCCGTACCGCTCACGGACGCGGGGCTGACCCCGTACCACGCGATCAAGCGGTCGCTGCCCAAGCTGACGCCCGGGTCCACCGCGGTGGTCATCGGCGCCGGTGGCCTCGGGCACGTCGCGATCCAACTGCTGCGCGCCCTGACCCCGGCCCGCGTCGTCGCCCTCGACGTGAGCGACGACAAGCTGCGGCTGGCCCGCGAGATGGGCGCCCACGAGGCGGTCCGGTCCGACTCCGGGGCCGCGGACGCGGTGCGCGAACTCACCGGCGGGATCGGCGCGCAGGCCGTGTTCGACTTCGTCGGGGCGGCGCCCACCGTGGCCACGGCCGCGGCGGTCGCCGCCATCGAGGCCGACGTCAGCCTGGTCGGCATCGGCGGCGCCGCCCTGCCGGTCGGCTTCGGCCAGCTGCCCTTCGAGGTGTCGGTCAGCGCACCGTACTGGGGAAGCCGGGGCGAGCTGCTGGAGGTGTTGGCGCTGGCCCGCTCCGGTGCGGTCTCCGTCCACACCGAGACGTTCTCCCTGGACGACGCGCCACTGGCCTACGAGCGGCTGCACGCCGGTCTGATCGACGGTCGTGCGGTGATCCTGCCGAACGGCTGACCGCCTACGGCGGGCGGGCGGCGGGGGTCCCGGTGCTCCCTCAGTTCCCGGCGACCGGCGGGCGGCCCTCCCGCTCCAGCCACGTGGAGAGGCTGAACAGTCGCCACAGCAGGCGCCAGTCGAACTTCTCCAGGTCGGCGAGGGCCCCGTCGCGCAGGATTCCGAGGTCGGTCAGCGGGCCGTCGACGATGGCGGCGGAGAAGTCGGGCCAGTTGTCGGTCATCCAGTCCGAGTACGAGAAGTGGTCGTCGAAGCCGACCTTGCGCTCGGTGAACTCCCCGGCCAGTGGCGTGCCGCGGAAGACGCCGCGGAGCAGGTGCTTGGGCGCGTCCGGGCGGATGCGCCGCTCCACCGGCAGGCTGAAGACGCCCGCCACCAGGTCGATGTCGAAGAACGGCGAGCGGACCTCCACGCCGCGGGCGATCCCGTTCTCGTCCGTCGCGCGGAAGTTGTCGTAGGTCATCAGCCGGAACAGGTCGAGGGCCTGTCCGAACAGCACCGGGTCGCGGTGCTCGGCCGTCGAGTAGGGGAACGGGCGGTCCAGGACGTCGCCGAGCGCCGCGGTGCGGGGCGCGACGGCGTCGCTGCCGAAGTCCGTCACGAACTTGTGCCAGCCGGCGGTGCGGTTCCAGCGTTCCCACAGCGACATGGCCATCCACTCCTCGGTGGTGGCGTCCACCGCGTCCGCGCGCAGCGCGGCGTAGCGGACGTAGCCGCCGAACACCTCGTCCGCGCCGTGGCCGCCCAGGAGCACGGCGGAGTGCTCCCGCGCGGCGCGGTGCAGGGCGTCGTTGTGCAGCACCAGCGGCTCCGCGGCGGGTGCGTCGAGGGTGTCGTTCAGCAGGTCCGCGGTGGCGTCGAGCGACGGGATGCGGAACGGCACCTCGTGCAGGTCGACGCCGAACTTCCGCGCCAGGGCGCGGGCCCGACGCAGGTTCTCGTCCTCGTCGGGGCAGCGGGCCGAGAACACCGTGACGGCCGCCGCGGGCTCCGCGTGCTCCAGTGCCGCCTTGAGCACCGCGGAGGAGTCGATGCCCCCGGAGAACCCCACGGCGACCGGGCGGTCCGCGACCAGGGCGCGGCGGTGCGCCTGGTCGATGAGTTGGCCGATCTCGGTCTCGTCGGCGGGGGCGGCCCGCAGGCCGGACACCGGGGTGAGCGGGGCCGCCGCGCGCGGGCCGGCGGCGCCGGGGGCGATCCGGAGCACGCCGCCCGCCGGCACGGACCGGACGTCCTGGTACAGCGTCCGGTCCCCCGGGAGGCGGCCCAGGCCCAGGAAGGCCAGGGCGTTGGCCGGGTCGAGGCGGAGGGTTTCGCCGCGCAGGCACGCGGTGAGGCAGCGCAGCTCCGAGGCGAAGGCGAACAGGTCGGGCGAGTCGTAGTAGTACAGGGGGCGCTCGCCGAGCCGGTCGCGGACCAGGGTCAGTTCGTGGGCGGTGGAGTCCCACACGGCCAGCGCGAACGGCCCGCGCAGGTCCTCGAAGGCCGCGGTGCCGCGCTCGGCGCAGAGTTCCAGGGCCACCTGGAGGTCGCCGGGGGGCATCCGGCGGCGCCGGTCGGCGGGCAGCCGGTGGCTGAGTTCCCGGTAGTTGAGCACCTCGCCGTTGCCCACCATCACCAGCGCGCGCTCGCAGTCGAAGAGCGGCTGGCGGGCGTCGTCGACGGCGATGACGGCGTGCCGGGCGGAGTGCAGGGAGATCCAGTCGTCGCTGAAGGCTCCCGTTCCGTCCCGGCCCCGGTGGGCCAGGGATGCACCGAGCGGCACGGCCATGGCCCGGTGGTCGAGGGAAGGGCGTCGTTTCAGCAGGATGCCGCCGATGCCGCACATGGTGATCTCCTTGTCAGTCCGTGAGTGCGGCTTCCTTGGCGGGCCGCAGCGCTCTTCCGCAACGTTTTCGGGGGTGGGCGGACGGGCGGACCCCGCGGGTCAGGCGTACCGTCCGAGGTCGCCGTCGGCGCCGAGCCGGCCCGCCGCCGCCACCAGCGCGGGCCAACTGCGGGTCAGCGCCGCGAACTCCCGCACGGCGTCGGCCACGTACTGCCCGGTCGTGTCCGCCGCCTCCTCCAGGGCCGCGACGCGGACGTCGAGGCGGCTCCGGACGTCGCCCGACGCGGCGGCGGCCGCCTCGCGGTAGATCTCGACGAACGCGGACGGGATGGCCGCCGTGCGCTCCGCGCCGCGCTCCACGGTGTCGAGGAGGAACTCCGCGTACGCCGCCGAGTCGAAGTGCTGCCCGTCGGGCAGCAGCAGGTCGCGCTGGGTCATCAGGGCCTCGTTGAAGGCGTTCCAGTGCTTGCGCAGCACGGCGTAGCGCAGTTCGGCGCGGGCGTACCAGCCGAGGTGTGCGGCGCTGCTCTGTTCCGCCCGCCACGGCTCGTAGTGGTGGTCGGCGGTCAGGTCGTGGTGCCAGACGGGGAGTTCGAGCTGGTAGAGCAGTCCCTTTTGGAAGTAGTCGCTGCCCAGCACCCCGACCGCGGGCATCTCCGGGATCCACTCGTGGACGCGGCGCAGGGCGGCGATGCCCATCTCCACGACGCCGGTGTGGTCGCGGTGGGCCGGCACCCCGCCGTGCGCGACGACCTCTTCGGGCCGGGCCGGGGCCGCGGGCCGGGCCACCCGGGTCTCGGCCGGGGAGAGCCGGCTCAGGGCGTCGATGCGGTCGACGAACTCCTCGGAGCGGTCCAGCAGGTCGCGGCGGTCGCGGGTGGGGCGGCCGGTGAGGGACGAGCCGACGCAGTACGCACCCTTGCTCCCGGCCGCGTCGCCCCCGTCGAGCAGTTCCGCCTCGATCCGCAGCGGAGAGGCGCCGGATGCGGGGTCGACGTGGGTCACCTGGTCGCTGTCGCGCCGGTGCAGGGTCCGCGCGCCCAGGTACGCGGCGACCAGTGCGGCCTTGTTGGGGCCGGCGCCGTAGGAACCGGTCGGCTTGCACAGGGCGCCTTCCGCCACGGTGCGTTCGGCCGGCGGGAGCGCGGCGGTCGCGAGGAGGTCGTGGACGAAGCGGGTCCATCCGTCCGCGCCCAGCACGTGCACCGGTACGCCGGCGGTCGCGGCGGCCGCCTCGGCGACCTGGCGGTTGGCCCGGGAGACCGGCGGCGGGCAGTCGTCCACCACCAGCATCGTCACCTGCTGGCGCGCCGCCTCGGGTAGCGCCGCGACCTCGGCGGCGACGGAGCGGAAGGCCGCCTCGAAGGGGCGGTTGGTGGGCAGGTACACGAGCCGTCGCACGGGGCGCGGCGCGCCGCTCCCGGCCCTCGGTTCCGGTGGGGTGTGCATGGTGGGTGACGCAGCCTCTCAGGACGTCGGTGGGAAGGGGTGGGGGTGGCTCACCCGTGGTGGGCCGGCTGCGGGACGCCGGCCAGTGCCCGGGCGCGGTGCTCGAACCGCACGGCGGTGTCCACCCATGCCTCCGCCGCCGGTGCGGCCGGATCGATGGCGGGCGCGAACATCTCCTGGAGCCGGACCACGGGGGCGGGGTGCTTGCGGGCGAAGTGGGCGAGGTTCGCGCGCCATTCGCGGTACATCGACGCGGAGACCGGGGAGCGGTGTTCGTGGTAGACGGCGGCACGGGTGCTGTAGCGCATCCGGACGCCGTCCTGAACGAGCCGGTACCCCAGCTCGGCGTCCTCCAGGCCCCAGCCGTGGAACTCCTCGTCGAAGCCCCCGACGGCGGCCAGTCGGTCGCGCCGCACCGAGGCGTTGCAGGTCCACAGGTAGTGCCAGGCGGTGCGCAGGTCGCTCAGCTCGCCGCCCAGCGCCGCGAGGACCGGTTCGCGTTCGTCGCCGCGCACCACCTCCGGCAGCGCCCCGAGGCTGAACCCGCGGGCCAGGCGCGCCAGGTCGAACGTGCCCTCCCCCAGTTGGTGGCGCCGGCCGACGACCAGCAGGTCGTCGGCGGTGCCGTGCGCGCGGACGTGCTCCGCCAGGAAGTCGGGGCCCACGACCTGGTCGGCGTCGAGCGTCACGACCAGGCTGCCGGTGGCCAGGGCCAGTCCGATGTTGCGCGCCCGGGCGCGTCCCGATGCCGAGGTACGGGGCTCGTGGACGTAGCGCAGGTCCAGGCGGGAGGCGAAGGAGTCGACCATCGGGCCGGTGCCGTCCGTGGAACCGTCGTCGATGACGAGCACCTCGAACGACCCTTTTCCTTGCGGTCGTTGGTGCGTCAGCGACAGCAGGCACGCCTCCAGCGTGGCGCACGCGTTGTAGGCGGGGATGATGACGCTGACGTCGACGGGGCGGTGCTCGGTGGCCGGCGGCCGGGCGTGCTCGGTCATGCCGTCCGCCGTTCCGTGCCGAGGTCTGCGGTGGCGTCCGGCGCGGTGGCGGTCCCCGGCTGCGGGACGGTGGCCGGTGGCTGCGCCCCCACGGCCGCCAGCGCCGCCTCCACCGACTCGGCGACGACGAGTTCCTTGACCACCGTGGGACTGGCGAGCCCGGCATCCACCAGGTGCGCCTGGACGAACTGCACGAACGCCTGCCACAGGCCGGTGCCTTCGGGTTGGACGAGCACCACGGGGAAGCGGTCGAGCCGGTCGGTGTCGTGGTGGACCAGGACCTCGAAGAGCTCGTCGAACGTGCCCACCCCGCCGGGGAAGACGAACAGCGCGTCGATGTCGTGGGTGAGGAGCAGCTTGCGCAGCGCGAAGGTGCCGACGGTGAGCGAACGGTCCTCGTCGAGCACCGTGTCGGGCACTTCGCCGGGGATCTCGATGCGCACCGCCCGGGACAGCGTGGTGCCGCTGCCGTCCCGGACGGCCTGCATGATCCCGGGGCCGCCGCCGGTCACGGTCGTCCAGCGCCGGGCGGCGAGGGCGGCGCCCAGTTCCCTGGCCATCTGGTAGGCCGGCTCGTCCCGTTCGGCGCGGGCCGAGCCGAACACCGTGGCGACGCGCGCCGGTGCCATGGTGCGGGAGGTCCGGCTCCACTCCCGTGCCCCGTCGACCTCGCCGGCGAGCGAGTGCAGGGTGGTGAGGAGGGCGGATCGGGTGCGTGCGGTGGTCGGTTCGGTCATGACGCTGTTGCCTCCGTCGTCGGCTCGACCGCGCTGCGGCGAGCGGCCAGGTCCGCGGCCACGACCGCGGCCACCTCGTGCGCCCCGTCGAAGGGGGCTCCCAGGTCCGGCGTCTCGGGGTTTCCCACCGCGTGCCGGGCCAGTCGTGCGTAACGCGCCGCGTATCCGTCGTCGCGGCCGAGCCGTCGGTTGACCTCCTGGACGGCGACGGCCTTCGCCGCCTCGGGTGCCCCCTCGGCGATGCCGTCGTAGGGCGCGGTGAGGAACGGCCACAGGTCGTGGGCCGAGCGGGCGGACAGGTGTCGGCAGATGAGGACTTGGCTCCAGTTCTGTGGGGGCAGCGGGATGTAGGGCCGGCCGGCTCGGGACACCTCGACGAGGGTGGTCATCCCGGGGGAACTGAGCACCACGTCGCACCGCCCCAGCGCCGTGTGGAAGTCCGCGGCGGACAGCTGGCGCACCGGCACCCCGGCCCGCAGGGTGAACGCGCCGTTGGCGTGGTTCATGGCGGCGGTCATCTCGACGGCCGAGTCGTCCCGCACGGCGGCCAGCAGCCGCTCCACCAGTGCCAGGTACACCCGGCCGGAGGTGTGTCCGGCCGGGTTGCCGAGGCCGCCGAGCTGCACCAGCACCCGGGGGCGGCCCGGGCCCCGCGCGGCGGTCCCTCCGGGCGGGCCCGCCGGGGCGGGGACCGTCGGCGGCGCGGCGGGGGGCCGGGCGACGATCCCGGAGACCGGGATCACGTCGCGCAGGCCGAGCCGGGCCAGGTGGGCGACGCTGCCGAAGAGGTCCTGCGCGAGGTAGGCGCGGACCCGGTGCAGCGGGCTGTCCGGCGGCACGTCGGCCGCCGTCCACATGAAGCCGAGGCTGTCGACGTAGTACGTGCGGGCGGCCAGGCGGTCCGTGCCGATCAGCTCGGGGGCCAGCACGTTGACCACGGCGTCCGCGGATCGCAGGGCCGGTGGGTCCTGTCCCGGCGGTGGGTCGTCCAACGGGCGGGCGGCGGCGTCCGGTTGCGCGGCGAAGAAGTCGAGCGCGGAGTCGGTGCCGTAGTACGCCACGTCCAGGTGGTGGTCCCGGGCCAGCACCTGGCCGATGCTGTACGCCTTCGAGGAGGGCCCGAAGCCGAAGGGCGTGGCCACCACCGCCACCCGGGCCCGGCCGCCGACGAGCGGTGAGCGCAGGGTCATGGGGCCTCCTTGGCGGGCTGCGGGCTGCGGGCGACGTCCTCGGGCGAGCGGTTGACGAAGTCCACCGAGACTCCGTCCGGGGCGATCCGGAAGCGCGAGAAGTGGCCGGTTTCCCAGCGCAGCGCGCGCACTCCGCGCAGGTCCGCGCCCAAGGCCCGCTCCAGCAGCCAGTGGTGCGGTCCGCCGTGCCCCACCACCAGCACGCGCCGGCCGGGGTGGCGGGCGGCCAGGGTGGCGAAGAACTCCAGGACCCGGTCGCGGGCCTGTTCGTAGCTCTCCTCGCCGTCGACCGTGCACAGGTCGCTGTTGCCGGTCAGGACCCGGTCGGCTTCGGGGCCGAGGCGTCGTCGTACGTCGTCCAGGTCGACGCCGGCGAAGCCGTGGAAGACGCGTTCGCGCAGGGCGGCTTCCTGCTGCACCTCGACGTCGAGTGCGGCGGTGACCAGCGCGGCCGTTTCCCGGGCACGCAGGAAGTCGGAGGCGTACACCGCGTCGGGTGCGAACCGTTCGACGGCTCCTCGGGCGGACCGCGCCTCGTCGCGTCCGCGGGCGGACAGCCCCATCGCGTACGGGTCGGGGTAGGTGTCGCTCGGGTAGTCCGGGGCGCCGTGCCGAAGGAACAGCACGTCCACGTCCTCGGTGGCCTCGGGCTCGGTCCCGGCTTCCTGCGCGGTGAGTTCGAGGAGGTCCAGGACGTCGTCCGCGACCTCCTCGGGTTGCTTGTCGTGGATGCCGAGCAGCAGGCCGGCGGGGCGGAACTGCTGGTGCAGCTCGCGGACCCGGTCCTCGTCCATGCGCGCCAGCGGGTCACGGGCGTTGTTGCGGTCCAGCAGGTCGGTCAGCGTGCCGTCCAGGGTGATCGTCACCAGGCGCATGCCCTTCCGTTGGAAGCGCAGTTCCTGGGCGGCCAGGAAGTCCACGTCCTCGAAGACGCCGTCGATCACGGGGGTGAAGCCGCTGTCGAGGTAGGACAGGGCCAGGTCGAGGCAGCCGAGCTCGGAGGCCACGAGGGTGAAGTCGCTGAAGTCCCGGGGCCGGGCCATGTACCGGACGGAGTCGTTGGAGATCCGGACGGCGGGGACCAGAGAGTCCCGCAGCAGGGCGGCGGTGGTGGTCTTGCCGGAGCCGGGCAGACCGCGCAGCAGCAGCGCGATGCGGTTCATCGGGGTGGTTACCTTTCCTGGACGAGATGGTGTCGGTGCGCCACGACGGCCTCGGCCACCTGGGAAACGGCTGCATCCGTCAGGTACTTCGAGGTCGGAACGCTGAGGATCCTGGGCGCCAGCGCCTCTGCCTTCTTCGGCCACGGGTGTGGTGCGCTCGGCAGCACGCGCCGGAACAATCCGTACTCAGGGTAGGTCTTCTTCCAGACCACGCGGGCGAGGACGCCGCGGGCCGCGAGCCCGGTGCAGAACTCCGCGGCGTCGGCGGTGCTGCGGGCCACGAACAGGGTGTGTGACGCCGCGTCCCCTTCCGGGCGCGAACTGTCCAGGACCGGTGTGTCGGCGCCGAGTTGCTCCCGCAGGCTGCTGCGCAGGCCCCGCTGCCGGGCCAGCGTCTGATGGAGCGTCAGGGCCTGGTCCATCACCAGGGCCGCCTGGAGTTCGGTCATCCGCAGGTTGTCCCCGACCAGGGCCCGTTCGTCGTCCCAGTCGGGCAGGCCGCCGTCGTGCCGGACGGCGCCCAGGTCCGCCATCCGGTACACCCGCTCCACGACCTCGGCGCCACCGGCGACCAGTCCGCCCTCGCCGGAGGAGATCTGCTTGGACTGTTGGAAGCTGGTGACGGCGACGTCGGCGAGCTCACCGGCCCGACCGTCCGCGGACGCCGCCCCGAGTGCCTGGCAGACGTCCTCGATCAGCGGGACGCCCAACCGGTCGCAGAGCTCCCGCAGCCGCCCCGCCGGCACGGCGTGCCCCTGCACGTGGACGACCATCACCGCGGCGACCGGTTCGTCCGGCGTTTCCAGCGCGGCCGTGTCGGGGGTGAGGGCGGTGTCCATGTCCATGGGGACGGGCACCGCGCCCACCGCGGAGACCGCCATCGCGCAGGCGATGAAGGAGTAGGCGCTGACCAGGACGCGGTCGCCGGGGCCGATGCCCAGGGCCCGCAGCGCCAGGCGCAGTCCGACCGTGCCGTTGGCCACCGCCGTGGCGGCCTCCTTGCGGAAGTACCCGGCGAAGTGGCGTTCGATGAGCGTGTTCGCGGACTCGCGGTCCCCCTCGACGTAGCGGAAGAGCTGGCCGTCGGCGAGGGTGGCCCGGAAGTGGGTGAGGGACTGCTGGTCCTCCCGCGACAGGTCGAAGAACTGGTGCGGATTGATCACCGTCATGAGGGTCGTCCAATCTTGACGAGAAGGGGTTCCACGGGCCGCCGGGTGCCGGTCACCACGCGGGTGTCGCGGCCCCGGAACATCGGCAGGGCGGACGGCGGGCGCGGATGCATCCGTTGGGCGGCCCCCAGGGCGTCCGTCAGCTGCGCGATGTGGTGGGGCGTTGCGGACCTTGCCGGGTAGAGCGGCACGCGGGTCCAACCGGCGCTGGAGCCGGGCAGCAGACCCGGGAGGCGGAAGTGCCTGGCCAAGTCACCGCCGGTGAAGCGCTCAACCGCCGCCCTGCGACTGGCGAGTTGGCGGTCCGCCTCGGCGACGGCGGCCGGGAGCAGGGGGTACAGGGGCGCCGGGAAGCGCGCGGGTGACGGGGGACGCGGCCGGTGCCGGTCCGACGTGTCGCCCCGCGCGACGGCACCGGACACCAGGTCGGCCGGGCCGAGGAGCGCACCGCCGGCCCCCAACGCGACCGGTTTGGACGGCCCGAACGAGGTGACGGTGAGCGTGCCGGTGGAGCCGGCCGGCACGCCCCGGGTCGTCGAGCCCCAGGTCTGGGCCACGTCCTCGATGACCGCCACGCCGCGCGGGACGGCCGCGACGATGCCGGGCACGTCGCACGGCAGCCCGTACTGGTGCACCGCGATGACCGCGCGGGTCCGTGCGGAGCACGCCGCCGCCACGTCCGGCGGGTGCAGGGTCAAGCCCTCGCCGACGCCGACGAACACCGGCACCGCGCCGACCCGGACGACGGCCGCGGCGACGGAGTGGCAGCCGACGTCGGGCACCACGACCTCGGCGCCCGCGCCCACCTCCAGCACTTCCAGGGCCGCTTCCAGCGCCGCGCCGCCGGAGGCGCAGAACGCCGCGGCGGGCTGCCCCCAACGGTCCAGCAGGTCCCGGACCGCGGCGTCCACCACGGGGTCAGTCGAAGGCATGGCGCAGCCCCTTCCCCGCCTCGTGTGCACGGGCCACCCGGGCGTCCAGGTCCGCGCGCTCACGTGCCCGGAGGGCGGCCCGGTCCGCGGCGCCGCACCACACGTCGGCCCGCGGCACGCGTTCGCTGTGGAGCAGGTCCTTCAGCGCGTCGGGGCTGCCGTGCAGGTCCACCGTGCGCACCCCGCGGCCCGCCCACTCCTGCCGCAGTCCCTCCGTCAGCAGGTACAGCCCGGGCGAGTAGCGCCGGTAGTCCTCGTCGTAGGACCACTTCAGGCTCGCCAGCCGGTCCCCGACCCGGGCGTCCAGGCGGAAGGCGACCGGCCGCTCGCCGTCGAGGAGCAGGGCGGCCGTGACCTCGCCGGTGCCGACCAGGCGTCCGTAGAGCGCGTCCTGGCCGCCGCGCAGCCGCATGCTCTGTCCCTGACGGGCCTTCCACGAGCGGTCGTCGACCGCGAGGACGTGTGCGAAGGCGCCCGCACCGGACGTTCCGGGCCGTAGCGTCAGGCCGTCGCGCTCCACCAGGCGTCGTTTCCGGCGCAGTTGGGAGGAGCCGCGCGCCAGGGCGCGTTCCCACAGGTCGGCGCCGTCTCGGGACCAGTCGATCAGGGAGTTGGGCGGGCGGCGCCAGACCGTGCACCCGGCGCGGGCGCAGGACTCGGCGTGCGCCGCGGCCACCAGGGGCAGGTAGACGGACGCGCCGGTGGCCCGGTGGACGGCCGTCACCAGACGGGCGAGGCGCTCCGCCTGGCCGTGCTCGGTCAGCACGGGCTCGTCGGCGCAGACCGCCGTGAGCACCGCGCCCTCGTCGGTGAAGGCGGCGATGCCGTCGGGCGCGAGGGCGACGACGACCCGATGGCCTGCGGCGCGCACCGCGCGGGCGTACCCCGGGGACTGCTGCAACCGTGTGCCGTGCCGCCGGTACGCCGTCGTCCAGGCTCCTTCCTGGGCCGGGGTGAGGGCGTCGAGGTCGACGATCCTGAGGTCGTGGACCGGCCCGGGGGGCGGGGCGGCCCGGGCCGGCGCGGGGCGGTGCCGCGCCGCGGGGGCCGCCCTGGGCGGGTCGGTGCCGGGGTGGGGTTCGGTCGGCCGGTCGGTGGCGGTCATCCGAACTCCCCCGCTCCCGCGCCCGGTTCGGTCGAGCGGCGCCACCGCAGTTGCGGGTAGGCGCAGGCACGGGCACCGAACCCGGTCATGAAGCGGTCGACGCCGGGCAGCACGCTGCCCTCGAAGTCGAACACGTCGGTGCCGGGCTGCCGGCCCGCCCACGCGATCGCCTCGTCCACCAGCAGGCTCGGCACCCCGCGGGCGCCCGCCCGGTCGAACCACGAGTGCATGAGGACCGCGGCGCCGTCGCAGAGCAGGACGAACACCTGGCCCCGGCAGGTCCCGTCGGGGTCCGTCGCGGCGAGGCACAGCGCCGGTTCGACACCGCCGACGCGCAGCCCGGACCTGCGCCGCGCGGCGACGGCGTCCGGCGGTTGGCCGACGACCGCGCGGGAGAAGTCGAACGCGTCGAGCGGGGCGGTCCGCACGGTGTGCTCCCGGGCCGCGGCCCGGATGTGGTTCCGGGCGGTGGCCACGTACCCCGTGCGGGGGTCGCGGTCGGCGTGCAGTTCCAGGACGCGGGTGTGCCGGCAGAGGAGTTCGGCCCCCGCCTCGGCCAGGGCGGCCGCCTCTCCGAAGCGCGGGTCCATCGGTATCTCCGCCGACTCCACCCGGTCCATGAGTGCCTGGGTCATCGACAGCACCGCCCGGTGGCGGTCGACGGGGTGCAGTTCCGGGTCCACCCACGGTGAGGCGTAGGGCAGGAGTCGGAAGGGACGGCGGGCGGCCGTTCCGTCGTCGTCCAGGGGGACCACCCAGGCGCCCGCCGTGCGGCCGCCGCGGGTCCGGCAGACGAGGTTGAGGGTCTGTCCGTAGAGTTCGGCCGCCGTCGGCGCGTTCCACACCTGCACGGGCAGGCCGGCGACGGCCTTGTCGAGCTCGTCGGGGGAAACGGTGTCAGTGTGCATGGGCGCCCTTCCGGACGGGCGGGGCCGGCTTCCCGGCGCCGGCGGGACGGGGGCTCACATCGCGTCGAGCAGCGCGAAGGTCTCCTGGAGGCTGGTGGGCACCTGGCCGTTGGCGGCGGCCATGTCCCGGGCCATGTGCAGTTCGGACGTGGTCCGGTCGCGCACCACGGCCGGGGCGCCCTGGCCCGTGACGATCGCCTCGTCGAGGTCCGAGTAGTGCGCGAGGGCCCAACTGGAACCGGTCGACGAGGCCAGCGCGCCGCGCAGGACGTCGGGGTCGACGCCGAGCGCCCGTCCGGTGCCGAGCGCCTGGAGCGCGGCGTGCCGGTTGCTGTAGAGGAGCCAGTTGTTGCAGAGCTTGACGGTCATCCCGGCGCCGGTGGGCCCGGCGTGCACCACGTTGTCGGCGTAGCGGTCCAGGACGGGTCCCACGGCGGCGACCTCCTCGGCCGTCCCACCCACGAACAGGGACAGCGAACCCTCGCGGATCAGACCGTTGCGCCGGCTGAGGGCGGCGTCCAGCAGGACGTGCCCCTGCCGCCGCACCTCCTCGGCCAGTTCGCGGACGGTCTGCGGGGTGAGGGTGGTGTGCAGCACCACGTGGGAGCCGGCGGGCGCCGCGGCGCACAGCCCGTCGGCGCCGAAGAGCAGGGCGCGCACGTCGTCCGGCCGCTTGACGACGACGAGGTGGACCGCGGCCGCACGGGCCGCCTCCGCCGCCGTCGAGCAGCGGTGGAAGTTCCCCGCCGCCAACGTCACGTCGGACACCGGGTCGTACACGTGCAGTGCGACACCGCGGGACACCAGGCACCGCGCGATGTCCGCGCCCATTTCGCCGAGACCGTACAAGGCAAGGTTGGCCACGTCGTGGTTCCTTTCGTGAATTCCATCGGGTTTCGGCAGGCCGGTCCGGGGGTGGAACCGGAGGCACCGGGGCGTCAAACGGGGGCCTCGACGCGGGGCGGCGGTGCCTCGGCCCGGGATCGGGCCAGCATCAGCACCAGCCCCGAGCCCAGGCCCAGCACCACCACGGTGCCGAGGTAGACCGTCCCCACGGACAGGCAGGTCAACAGTGCGGCGACGGCGAGGGACCCGACCAGTTGCGCGGGCCCCTGCACCGCGCCGAAGACGGCGAACGCCTGGGACGAGCCGGCCGGGCGCCAGCGGTCCTGGACTTCGCTCTGCAACGCCGCGTCGCCCCCGCTGAGCAGGCCCACCACGGCGTAGAGCCCGATCGCCCACACCGGGTGCGCGACGCTCAGGCCGAACACGATCTGGACGCAGAAGCCGACGAGGACGACCTGCGGCGCCCGGGCCCTGGTCCACTGGCCCAGCGCGCCGCCGGAGACCAGCACCCCGCTGATCATCGCCGCGAGGGCGAAGCAGGCGTTCGCCGTGCCGGCGATCCAGGAACGGTCGGCGGCACCGCCGGTCAGCAGCGGGACGAACATGCTGAAGCCGAGGGTGTGGGTGAGTTCCATCAGCAGCAGTGCGGCGGTGAACAGCCCCAGGCGCCGCGGTGAGAACACGTCCCGCCACACGCCGGTGGTGGCCGAGGCCCGGTCCGCGGCGGCGGCGTGCGGCTCCACCGTCCCGGACGCGCCCGTCCCCGGCGCGCCCGCGGGCTTGCGGAACGACGCCCCGTTGATCACCACGAACACCACGAACTGCAACACCAGGCCGACCGCGTACGACAGGGCGCACAGCCCCAGCGACCCCTCGATGCCGATCGACGACGCCAGCACTCCGCCGAGGGCCCAACCGACCACCACGGCCGCCTGGGTGGCGACGGCCAGCATCGCGTTGAGCCAGGTCAACTGCTCCAGGCCGGTGGTCTGGCCGGCGACCCAGCCGCGCATCGCGGGAAGGTAGAAGGCCCCGAAGGCGGCGAAGAGGAACATGCCGGCGTAGATCTGCCAGGCGTGCACGCCGCCGGCGCGCACCAGCTGCCAGAGCGTCACGGCGACCACCAAGGCGCCGGCGTCGGACAGCAGCATCACCCAGCGGTGGTCGACGAGTTGGTTGACGAACCGGACGGCCCGGACGAGCAGCAGCGCGGGCAGCGCGCCGACCGCCACGACCAGGGGCGCACTCGCCGGCGAACCCGTCACCCGCAGCGCGAGCAGGGAGAGCAGGAGGAGCAGCAGGGCGGAGGTGCTCTGGCTCTGCAACGTCGACACGATGACCGTGCCCACCTCGCGCCGTTCGGTGGCTTCGAACCCTTGCCAGATCTCGGATCGGGAACGGGTGCGTACCGACGCGTGTCCCACTCAACCCACCTCCCCAATTCCGATTTCTTTTCGATGCGCAGCGCTGCACGGCGGGGTGCTTAACGGCAGCAGGCCGTCCAGGACGCCAACACCCCTTCGGTCACGGCACGGAGAAACAGACATGCAGCGATTCCCGAAAACCCAAGCATGATTTCTCGGAAACGGTCAACCAAGTCCAGTCCGCACCAAGGGTTTTGGCTGAAACGCCGGCATCCGGACCCCCACTCATCACACCATCGGAAACAATGCCGTGCCACCGCCGCGGGTTCCCGCCCCGCGCGCCCTCCGCCTTGAATTGCCGGCCCGAAGAACTCCGGACGACACCCGCGTAAAGCCACCGTGACACTTCGTCGAGAAGCCGGATTCACGGCCGGTCGCGGCCGCCTCAAGGGCGCCCCTCCGGTGCACCGGGACGATCGAATCAGGTCAGAATGCCCCCGAGGGCAACCCATGACCGGATATTCATACGCTCACGAGAAGGGCGGAGATATCGCGCCTTCCCGAACCGGAGGAAAAATTTCGGAGGTTCGTACGGCACCCCTTGATGCGTCCCACCAAGGACTTCGAAACCGACCTCGGCGACCAATAAAAAGGCGTCCCGGCACTGGCTGATTTCCCTCGGCGTACGCCGGAGCCGTAAAGGGCGGCGGGTAGCGCAAAGGCCGGTGGGTAGCATGACGCCGACTTTTCCCGGCCCCCGTCCCATGCCGCCGGCACCCCAGCAGGCCGGCGCGGGACCGGACGACGACCCAGCGGACACACACCCCGACCCGACGTCGCGGGAGCTCTCGCCCGCGCACCGGTCCGCCCGTCCGGACGGCGCCCCCACCGACCGCCCCACACCACGAGGAGCCCGGCACCGTGACACCCGCCCAGTGGGAGGCCCTGCTCTACGACTGGCACAACACCCACCGACTGCGCCGGCAACGCGACGACACGCCCTACTGGACCCGCCTGACCGAGCCGCACGAGTCCGTGCTGGTCCTCGGAGCCGGCACCGGCCGCGTGGCGGGCGCCCTGGCCCGGAGCGCGGAGCGCCGGGTGACCGCCGTGGACCTCAGCCGGGAACGGCTCGCGCGCATTCCCCGCACTCCCGGTCTGCACCCGGTCTGCGGAGACATGCGCAGGCTTCCGCTCCAAGGACCGCACTCAGCCGCCGTCATCCCCTATTCGACGCTGCAGTTGCTCTTGACGCCCGAGGACCGGGAACGGGCCCTGACGGAAACCGCCCGCGTCCTCGCACCGGGCGGTTCGGTCCACATCGACGTCAGCGAGAGTTTTGACTCCCGTACCGAAACCGACTGGCAGCTGAGTCTCGCCGAGACCTGCCCGGAGGCCGGCGGGCCGGTGGAAGAATGGGAGCGTAGCCGCCCGCACGCCGACCACGTGGCCATCGAGAAGCAATTCCGCCGGGCCGGTCGGGTCCTCACCGAGGTGACGGAACGCTGGGTCTACCACCGCGCCCTCGACCTCGCCGAAGTTCTCGCCCGCACGGGTTTCGAACTCCTGGGAATCGACCGGGGATACGGCCGGGACAGCTCCCCCCACCGGCTCGTCTACCACGCCCGACGAAGGCACTGACCCCCTGCACCGACGCCCGTCGGCCTTTCACGCCTCCGCCACGACGCATCCCTTCTTCAGCGCCCCTCCCCCACCTTTGGCTCGTGCCTCGCGGAATGCTTGCCGTGTTGCGCGGCCACACCCCACACGGCCACGCGAAGGCGAACCGGCAATCACCCACCCGCAGTTCCGGCGAACTCCGGAGCGGAGTGCCCGCCCGACGAGGCCGGGGCCACCTCCATCCGCCAAGCCATCGAAGCGGATGAAGCCTCAGGGTGACGTCGACGGTGCAGGACCTGACCGGGCGTGCACCGCGGACGTTCGACGCGTTCCTGGCGGGCCGGTAGGCGGGGCTCGACCGGAGCACGCCGGAACGAGGACGTCCGGGCCGACCCCGGCGGGTCGACCCGGACGTCACCGGACGGTCGGAGATCAGGCGAGGTCGAACCGGTCGAGGTCCATGACCTTGGCCCACGCCGCGACGAAGTCGGTCACGAACTTCTCCTGCGCGTCGTCGCTCGCGTAGACCTCGGCGACGGCCCGCAGTTCGGAGTTCGAGCCGAAGACCAGGTCGGCCCGGGTGCCGGTCCACTTGACCGCGCCGCTGGCGTCGCGGCCCTCGAACGCGTCCTGCGCCGAGGACGTCGACGTCCACGTGGTGTCCAGGTCCAGCAGGTTGACGAAGAAGTCGTTCGTCAGGGTGCCCGGACGGTCGGTGAGGACGCCGTGCTTCGACTGGCCGTGGTTGGCGCCCAGGACCCGCAGGCCGCCGACGAGGACGGTCATCTCCGGGGCGCTCAGCGTCAGCAGGTTCGCCCGGTCGAGCAGCAGGTACTCGGCCGGCAGGCGGTTGCCCTTGCCGACGTAGTTGCGGAAGCCGTCGGCGGCCGGCTCCAGCGCGTCGAACGACTCGATGTCCGTCTGGTCCTGGGCTGCGTCCACCCGGCCCGGCGCGAAGGGCACCTCGACGTCGAAGCCGGCGTCCTTGGCCGCCTTCTCGACGGCCGCGCCGCCCGCCAGCACGATCAGGTCGGCCAGCGAAACCTGCCTGCCGCCCGCGGAGTTGAAGGATCCCTGGATGCCCTCGAGCGTGCGCAGCACCTGTGCCAGCTCGTCGGGGTCGTTGACCTCCCAGTTGCGCTGCGGCTCCAGCCGGACGCGGGCGCCGTTGGCACCGCCGCGCTTGTCGCCGCCGCGGAAGGTGGAGGCGGAGGCCCAGGCGGTCGACACCAACTGGGCGACCGTGAGGCCGGAGCCGAGGACCTGCTCCTTGAGGGCGGCGACGTCCGCCGCGTCGAGCAGCTCACCGGTGCGCTCCGGGAGCGGGTCCTGCCACAGCAGTACCTCGGAGGGGACCTCCGGCCCGAGGTAGCGCACGACCGGGCCCATGTCGCGGTGGGTCAGCTTGTACCAGGCGCGGGCGAAGGCGTCCGCGAACTCCTGCGGGTTCTCGTAGAAGCGGCGCGAGATCGGCTCGTAGATCGGGTCGAAGCGCAGCGCCAGGTCGGTGGTCAGCATCGTCGGCAGGCGCTTCTTCGACGGGTCGTGCGCGTCCGGGATGATCGCCTCGGCGTTCTTCGCCACCCACTGGTTGGCGCCGGCCGGGCTCTGGGTGAGCTCGTACTCGTACTCGAAGAGGTTCGTGAAGAACCCGTTGCCCCACTGGGTCGGGGTGGTGGTCCAGGTGACCTCCAGGCCGCTGGTGATCGCGTCGGGGCCCGCGCCGGTGCCGTACGAGCTCTTCCAGCCGAGGCCCATCTGCTCCATCGGGGCGCCCTCGGGGTCGGCGCCGACGTTGTCCGCCGGGCCGGCGCCGTGGGTCTTGCCGAAGGTGTGGCCACCGGCGATCAGGGCGACGGTCTCCTCGTCGTTCATCGCCATCCGGCGGAACGTCTCACGGATGTCGCGGGCCGCGGCGAGCGGGTCCGGGTTGCCGTTGGGGCCCTCGGGGTTCACGTAGATGAGGCCCATCTGTACCGCGCCGAGCGGGTTCTCCAGCTCCCGGTCGCCGGTGTAGCGCTCGTCACCGAGCCAGGTGGTCTCGGGGCCCCAGTAGACGTCCTCCTCGGCCTCCCAGACGTCCTCGCGACCGCCGGCGAAGCCGAAGGTCGTGAAGCCCATCGTCTCCAGCGCGACGTTGCCGGTGAGGATCAGCAGGTCGGCCCACGAGATGCTCTTGCCGTACTTCTTCTTGACCGGCCACAGCAGACGGCGGGCCTTGTCGAGGCTGGCGTTGTCCGGCCAGCTGTTGAGCGGCGCGAACCGCTGCTGGCCGGCGCCGGCGCCACCGCGGCCGTCGCTGATCCGGTACGTGCCGGCGCTGTGCCAGGCCATCCGGATCATGAGCGGGCCGTAGTTGCCGAAGTCGGCGGGCCACCAGTCCTGCGAGGTGGTCAGCACCTCGGCGATGTCCCGCTTCACGGCCGGGAGGTCCAGGCTCTCGAACGCCTCGGCGTAGTCGAACTCCTCGCCCATCGGGTTCGCCACCGCGGGGTTCTTGGCGAGGATCTTCAGGTTGAGCCGCTCCGGCCACCACTGGCGGTTTCCACCGCCCTGGGTCGGGTGGGCGGCGCGCCCGTGCGCGACCGGACAGCCGCCTTCGCCGTCTACGGCCTGTGCTTCGTGGATCTCAGACATGGGAATCCTTCCGGATGAGGCGGATCACCGTGCTCAGCAACCGCCAGCAGTGGAACACTCGGGGCGCATGCCCCAGTTGGACGACCTCGGCCTCGGTGACCGGGAAGCTGTTGTGGACGGACGCGGTCGGGCCCGGGGCCCCACCCGCCGTGCGGTCGCCACCGCCGGCCGGCTGGATGCTGCGTGGGGCTCCCGCCATGGTGAACGGAGCGGGGCGGGCCCGGTCACGGTGTGCGGGGAGACGCGGCCCACCCGACCGCGCTCCGGGGGTGAGCTCCGCGACGCGGACGTGGTCACCGTCCAGGCACCGGCGCCGCACGCGTGGCAGACGCACCCGGGCTGACGCCCGCCCACGGGCTGCGGTGACTGTCCGCTACCGACACGACAGGATTCGGTGGTGAGCGGAGCCGTCTGGTGAACCGTCACGTGCTTTTCCCTGCGATTGTCTCGTCCCTTGGCTATCGCAGGAACAGATCCTACGATGGACCAGGTCCAAGTCAATACAGCAACCAGATCCATACGAGTTCATGAGCCAGACAATGCATTGTGAGGCCGGTGACCATGAGCGACCTGCTGGAACGGCTTCGCGGACGCGGCTGGCGGATGACCGCCCAGCGCCGGGTCGTCGCCGAGGTGCTCGACGGCGAACACATCCACCTCACTGCGGACGAGGTGCTCGCGCGCGCCACCACCCGGCTGCCGGAGATCTCCCGCGCGACCGTCTACAACACCCTCGGCGAACTCGTGTCGCTCGGTGAGGTGACCGAGGTGACCACCGACGGCCGCGCCAAGCGCTACGACCCGAACGCCCACCGTCCGCACCACCACTTGGTCTGCTCGCACTGCGGCGCGATCCGCGACGTCCACCCCGACGGCGACCCGCTGGCCGACCTGCCCGCTTCCGAGCGGTTCGGTTTCGCCGTCTCCGGCGTCGAGATGACGTACCGGGGCGTGTGCCCCGACTGCGCCTGATCCCGTCACCGGCCGGCTACGGGCCGTACGCGCTGCGGCGGACTGCCGCGCGCCGGCTCCGTCCGCCGTCCTGTGCACGGCGTCGACCGCCGGCCCGGCCACGACTGGCAAGCCCCCTCCGGCGCGGGGATGCTTGTGGTGTGCGACAGCGCGACGGAGCGGGAGCCGGGACGTGAGGGGCTCGCGCGCGGGGCGCCCGGCCCTCGGGCGCTGGTGCCTGCGCCACCTCCAGTTGCTGCCCGTCGTCCTGCTCGTGGTCGGCGCCCTCCTCGACTACGCCACGTCTCCGCACATCAGCGCGGAAGCCTTCTACACGGCAGCCCCGATGACGGCCGCCGCCCTGTTGTCGCTCCGCGCGACCGTCCTCGCCGGCATCGGAGCCTGCGCCACCGACATCGCGCTGCTCACGCACTTCGGACTCATCACGGACTCCGGTGGGTGGAGCGAACTGGCGGCCGTGGTGACGGTCTCGGCCCTCGCCGTGGTCGTCAACCGCCTCATGTACTACAGCCACGTGCGGCTCCAGTCCGCGCGCCGGATCGCCCTCGCCGCGCAGCGCGCCGTGCTGCCGCAGCCGCCGTCCGCGATCGGGCCGTTGCGGATCGCGGTGCGCTACCAGGCGGCGGTGAAGGACGCCCAGATCGGCGGCGACCTGTACAGCGCGCAGGACACCCCGTACGGCGTGCGTTGTCTGGTCGGCGACGTGCGGGGCAAGGGCCTGGAGGCCGTCAAGGTGGTGGCCGTCGCCATGGGGGCGTTCCGGGAGGCCGCCGAGGAGGAGGCCACGCTCGTCGGGGTGGCGACGCGGGTGGAGCGGGCGTTGCTGCGGGAACGGGGGCGGCGCACCGGCCCCGAGCGCATCGAGGGGTTCGTGACCGGAATCCTCGTCGAGATCCCGTACCGCGACGGTGAACTGCGGCTGGTCAACCGCGGCCACCCGGCGCCGCTGCTGCTGCACGCCGGTGAGGTGCGGAGCGCCGAGCCGCCCGAGCCCGCCCCGCCGCTGGGCCTGGCGGAGCTGGGCACCGTCCAGGAGCGGGCGGACACGGTGCCCTTCCCCGCGGGGTCCACCCTGCTGCTGTTCACCGACGGCCTGAACGAGGCCCGCAACCGCACGGGAGACTTCTACGACCCCGCGACCGGGCTGTCCGGGACGGACTTCCCCGGGCCCGAGGCGCTGCTCGACGGCCTGCTCGCACGGGTCAACCGGCACACCGGCGGGCGCATCACCGACGACATGGCGCTGCTCGCGGTCACCCGGGCAACGGCCGCACCGCATCCGGGGGTCGGCACTCGCCCTCGTGGGCACCCGTGACGAACGCGCGGCCTGCACCGCACAGTTGACAACGGGGCTGAACGCGGACCGGCCGCGAGTGGTGCGGGTGCGCGTCAGTCCGCGCGCCCCGTGGCCGCCACCGTCACGCCCAGGCCGATCAACGCGAGGCCGCCCGCCCCGCCGACCCCGGACAGGCGGCGCTCCGAGCGGGTGAGCCAGGAGCGGGCCGCCGCGGCGCCCAAGCCCCACAGGGTGTCCGTGATCAGGCCGATGACGACCGGGACCAGGCCCAACGCCATCATCTGGACGGGGAGGTGGCCGGCCGCGTGGTTCACGAACTGCGGCAGCACCGCGGCGAAGAACACCATGCCCTTCGGGTTGGTGGCGCCCACGAGGATGCCGTCCAGGACCGTCCGGAGATCGCCGCGCCGCTCCCCCACCGGGGCGTCCGCACTGGCCGCGCGCAGGTCGCCGCGGTGCCGGAACGTGTGCACGCCCAGGTAGATGAGGTAGGCCGCGCCGGCCAGCTTCACGGCCGTGAACACCGCCGCCGAACGTTCCACCAGCGCACCGAGCCCCCAGGCCACGGCGCACACGAGGGCGTAGGAGCCGATGAGGTTGCCGAGGACCGTTGCGAGCGCCGTGCGGCGGCCGTGCGCGAGGGCCCGGCCGACCACGAACAGCACGCTCGGCCCCGGAATCACGATCACCAGCAGCGACATGGCCGCGAACACGAGCACGTTCTCCGTGGACACCACGTGTGCGGCACCTCCTCCCAGTGCGATCCGGTGGGCGTCGAAACCGATCGAACCAGATGGCGGGCCGTCCTCTCCAGGGCCCCACCCGCATCGCCCCGTCGAGTTTCCGCCCGCCCGTTCGCGACCGGACCACGAAGTCCAACTTAGGCTAGGCTAACTTCACTTGACCTTGGGGGAAGGCTCTACGGAACACGATCGAGGAGCACACGATGGGAAACCTCAGCGGAAAGGTCGCCGTGGTCACCGGCAGCAGTCGGGGCATCGGGCGGGGCATCGCCGAGCGCCTGGCCAGGGACGGCGCGCTGGTCGCCGTGCACTACGGCCGCAACGAGGCGGCGGCCACGGAGACCGCGGCGGCCATCGCCGAGGCCGGGGGCCGGGCGTTCGTCGTGGGAGCCGAACTGGGCGTCCCCGGCGACGTGGACACGCTCGTGGCCGGGTTGGAGGCCGGACTGCACACGCACGGGGAAGCGGCGATCGACATCCTGGTGCACAACGCGGGGATCAACTTCATGGGGCGGCCGATCGAGGTCCTCACCCCCGAGGAGTTCGACCAGATGGTCGCGGTCAACGTCAAGGCGCCGTTCTTCCTCACCCAGCGGCTGCTGCCCCGCCTCCGCGACGGCGGCCGGATCATCAACATCTCGTCCGTCTCCACCCGCATCGCCTCGGCCCACGGCATCGGCTACCCGCTCACCAAAGGGGCGTTGGAGGTCTTCAGCCAGACCCTGGCCAAGTACCTCGGCCCCCGCAGGATCACCGTCAACGCCGTCTCCGTCGGCTTCACGCACACCGACATGACCGCCGAGGTGCTGGCCGACCCGGCCAACCAGGAGCGCAACATCGGCCTGACCGCCCTCGGCCGGATCGGCCAGGTGCGGGACATCGCCGACGCGGTCGCCTTCCTGGCCTCCGACGACGCGCGCTGGGTCACCGGCACCAAGCTCGACGTCACGGGGGGCGTCAACCTGTAGCCCGACGCGACGGGCACGCCGGCCCCGCGGTCGGCCGGCGGCCGTCGCTACTCGTCGGAGAGCGTGAGCTTCGGGACCCGCCAGGCCGCGATCAGGAAGGCGACCAGGGTCACCGCGGCGCCGGTGAGGAAGACCAGGCGCATCGAGGACACGTACCCCTGGAGGAAGGGCAGCGCCGCACCGGGGTCGAGGGCGCGTAGGAAGGCGGAGTCCTGGAGTTCGACGCCGCCGCCCGGGCGCAGGACCCCCGCCAGGGCGTGCGCGTTGTCGGGCCGGGCGAGCAGTCGGCCGTACGCGGGGTCGTGCCGGGCCGCGGCGAGCCGGTCGGCGATCTGGCCGGCCGCCGTGCTGAACAGGATCGACAGGAAGGCCGCGGTGCCGATCGTGCCGCCGTTGGAGCGGAAGAAGTTCACCGACGCCGTGGCCGCGCCCATGTCGGTGCGGGGTATCTCGCACTGCGCCAGCGTGGTGAGCGTCTGCATCGACGCGCCGAGCCCCGCGCCCATCAGGGCCATGCCGACCATCGCCTGCCACAGCGGACTGTCCTCCCGCAGGGTGGCGAAGACGAGCATCGCGGCGGTCAACGAGCCGGCACCCGCGACGAGATGGACCTTGAACCGGCCGGTGCGGGCGATCAGCCGCCCCACCAGCAGCGTGATCGCGAGGTTGGCGGCGACCGTGGGGAGGGTGGCCAGACCGGCCGCCATGGGCGTCATGCCACGGACGAGCTGGAGGTAGAGCGGCAGCGTCGTCATCGCGCCGAACATGCCGATGCCGACGACGAAGTGCAGCCCGACGCCGAGCCGGAAGGTGCGGATGCGGAACAGGCGCAGCGGTATCAGTGCGGCGTCCCCCATCCGTCGCTCCACCACGACGAACGCGGCGAGGCCCAACCCGCCTATCGCGTAGGCCAGCAGCGCCGGGGGCGCGTCCCACCCCCAGGTGCGGCCCTGCTCGGCGACGGTCAGCAGCGGCACCAGGCCGACGGCGAGGGCGAGCGCGCCGGGGTAGTCGAGCCGGTGCCGCACGGGTCGGTGGGGGAAGCGCAGCACGCGGACGATCGCGACGGCGGCCGCGACGGCGAGCGGCACGTTGATCAGGAAGATCCAGCGCCAGCCGGCGATGCCCAGCAGCGTGGCCCGGTCCGCGAAGGCGCCGCCCACCAGCGGGCCGACGATGCTGGCGCCGCCGAAGACGGCCATGAAGTAGCCCTGGTAGCGGCCCCGTTCGCGCGGGGTGGTGATGTCGGCGACTATCGTCATCGCCAGGGATATCAAGCCCCCGCCGCCGATGCCCTGGACCGCGCGGAACGCCGCGAGTTCGTAGATCGATCCGGCGGTGCCGCACAGCAGTGAGCCGGCCGTGAACAGCGCGATCGCGGCCAAGTACACGGGCCGCCGGCCGTGGATGTCGGAGAGCTTGCCGTACAGCGGGGTCGCGAGGGTGGCGGTGATGAGGTACGCGGTGGTCACCCATGCCTGGGACGTCAGTCCGTGCAGGTCGTCGGCGATGGTCCGCAGCGCGGAGGAGACCACCGTCTGGTCCAGTGCCCCGAGGAACATGCTGAGCACCAACCCGGACATGACGGCGGTGATCTGCCGGTGGCTGAGGCGCGCGGGTGCGTCCCCGGCCGTGCCCTGTCGTCGGGCGTCGGAGAAGGTCACGTGTGGTCCTTGGGGGTGGGCGGTTGGGGTTTCGAAGGGGCCGGGTGACGGGGCGTGGCTCCCGTCACCCGGCCCATGGGACTACCGGCTACCGGCTACCGGCGAGCCCTTCCAGGTCGCCGACGGCGTGCTCGACGCCCGGCAGCGTCAGCATCGCCAGTTGCGCCGACCGGGCGCGCGCCCGGGGTGCGGGGTCGGCGAGGAGCTTGCGGCAGGTGTCGGCGATGCCGGCCGCGCTGCGGTCGGTGAGGTGGCGGCCCAGGCCGAGTGCCTCCACGCGGTCCGCGTTGGCGTACTGGTCCCCGAAGTGCGGCAGGACCGCCAGCGGCGTGGCGGTGCGCATCGCCTCGCGGATGCTGTTGAAGCCGCCGTGGGTGAGGAAGAGGTCGACGGACTCCAGCAGCAGCGGCTGCGGGACCCGTTCGACGACGCGCACGTGGTCGGGCAGCCCCGTGGTGTCCAGCGCCATCCCGGACGTCGACACGACGACCGTGCAGTCGTCGAACTCCGTCAACGCCTCCGCTATCGTGCGCAGGCTCTCGCTGCCGTCCGGCATCTCGACGGGCAGCGGCACGGACCGGCCCCCGGTGCGTGCGTGCAGGACCGGGAGGGCGGTGCCGATGGCGGCGTACACCAGCGGCCGGTCCGTGGGCAGTTGGGCCGCCCACTCGGGCAGCACGCCGCGGCGTTCGACGTCCACCGTCTGCCGGTAGGCCCACGTCTGGGGCAGGTGCTGGGCGAAGGAGAAGGCGGACGGTACGTAGTCGACGCGGCCGTGCGGGACGATGGACAGCGGGTCGTCGTGCACGGGCAGGTCCAGCTCCGCGCGCCGCTCGTTGAGCTGGGGCAGCACCTGGACGGGGTCCAGGATGTTGCTGAAGCCGGAGGGTGTCGGCAGCTGCGGGACGCCCAGCAGTTCCGCGGTGAGCACGGCGCCCATGTCCATGCCGTCCCGCAGGATCAGATCGGGGCGGAAGTCGCGGGCGAGGGGCAGCAGGACGTCCAGGTGCGTTTTGACGCCCGGACCGGCCACGCTGCGCAGCATCAGCCGGTTCAGCTCCGCCATCCGCTCCGCCTCGTCGGTGGCGGCCTGGAGGTCGGCGAGGTAGGGCGCCAGTCCGGCGGTCGGGTCGAATTCCGGTAGGACGGCCTGTACTTGGACGTCGTCGTCGCGGAAGACCGGGGCGAGGGCATCGGTGGTGACCACCACCACCTGATGTCCGGCCTCGGCGAGGGCGCGCAGGAGGGGCAGCTGGGCACGCCCGTGGGAGGGGCTGCCGAGCGTGGTGCACAGAACCCGCATGGCGGGAGCCTTTCTCTAGGGTTTTCTTCGATGCTGGGGACGGGGAGGGGGGACGGCCGGCCGACCGGAGTGGTCAGCGGACCCGTCCGGGCGCGAGCGGAACAGCGGCCGCCCCACGTTTCACGCCACCCGGGCCGGCGCCGCCGTGCGTCCGATGCCCTGCCAGCTCAGCCCGGCCCGGGCGAGCCGGTCGGCGTCGAGCAGGTTGCGGAAGTCGTGGACCTCGTGGCCGGCCATCCGCGCGGCGATCGCGGCCCAGTCGAGGTCGCGCAGCTCCGGCCACTCGGTGAGAACGACGCAGACCGCGGCCCCGTCCGCCGCCCGCACCGGATCGCCGACGAGGTCGACCAGGTCGCTCAGGTCGGGCCGCTCCTCGCGCAACGCCGGGTCGTAGCCGGTGAGTTCGGCGCCGCGCTCGCGCAGCAGTCGGGCGACGGCGAGCGCGGGCGAGTCGCGCAGGTCGGAGGTGCCGGCCTTGAACGTCAGGCCGTACAGGGCGATCCGTACGCCGCGCAGCGAGCCGTCGGTGCTGCCGCACGCGGCGGTGACGCGCTCGACGAGCTGGCGCTGGTGGGTGACGTTGGTCTCGATGGTGGCGCTCAACAGGGGGAAGTCGATGCCGGCCTGGTCGCACGCGGTCAGCAGGGCGTGGGTGTCCTTGGGCAGGCAGGAGCCGCCCCAACCGGGCCCGGGCCGCAGGAACGCGGAGCCGATCCGCGGATCGCGACCGATGCCCTCGGTGACGTCGCTGATGTCCGCGCCGAAGCGCTCGCAGACGGTGGCGAGGTTGTTGGCGAAGGACAGCTTCATCGCGAGGAAGAAGTTCGCCGCGTACTTGGTCAGTTCGGCACTGGCCGGATCGGTGAGCACCAGGGGGGCGTCGAGTCCGGAGTACAGGTCGGCCACCCGCCGGGCGGCGTCCTGGTCGGCGGCGCCGATCACGATGCGGTCGGGGTGCAGGAAGTCGTGGACGGCGCGGCCCTCGCGCAGGAACTCGGGGTTGCTGACCACCGCCACGTCCGCCCGGCCGAGCAGCGCGGCGACGCGCTCGCCGGTGCCGACCGGCACGGTGGACTTGTTGACGACGACGCAGCCGGTCGGCAGCACGTCGCGGATCTGGCCGGCGACGGCCTCCACGGCGGCGAGGTCGGCCGCACCGCCCGCGCCCATGGGCGTGGGCAGGCACAGGAAGACCACCTCGGCCTCGGCGACGGCGGCGGCCGTGTCGCCGGTGAACTCCAACAGGTCCGCGTCCAGGGCGTCCCGGACGGTCCCGGGCAGGTCGGGTTCGAGGATGTCGACCCGGGCCTGGCGCAACCGCTCGACCTTGTGCGGGTCGGCGTCCGCGCACACCACCCGGTGGCCGAGCGAGGCCAGGCAGGCGCCGGTGGTCAGTCCGACGTATCCGGTTCCGATCACGGCAACGCGTCGAGCAGGCACAGCAGATCACCACTTCCGATCGTGGGGGGTGCACGCGTGCGGCGGCTGTGGCGGTGCGCGGGTCTGCGCGCGCCGCCGCGCCGTGCGGGCGGTCCTGGCACGGGCCGAACCCGTCGTCGCCGCCCCCGGCATGGCAAGCACTCAAGTCATCAATCGTTGAACTGGTTCAGGTATGTCATGTGGCCCGAACGGAAGTCAACGATTGATGACATTGGCCGGTGACTTTGAGACAGTCGCCGCAGACTGGAACATGGGCGCATGACGCACGGGGCGCGGACGACGGAGGTGCAGTGACGTGACGGAAGTGCAGAACGGCGGAACAGCAAAGGTGGTGGCCCGTAGGCGCTCGGCCTCGGCCACCCGCACCGCGCTCAGGGCCGCCGCGTCCTTCCGCTTCGGCAAGTACGGCTACGAGGGCACCAGCGTGCGCGACATCGCGGGCGACGTGGGGGTGGACGCCGCGCTCGTCTACCGCTACTTCGGCTCGAAGGAAGCGCTGTTCAACGACGTGGCCTGCACGGGCAAGATGTTCGAGCCGCTGCTGAAGGAGCCGGTCGAAGCGATCCCCGACTGGTTCTGCGCACTGCTCATGGGCGCGCCGACGGAGGGCGACTTCCCGCACCCGGTGCTGTCCGTGTTGCGGTCCAACGGCCGCGACGAGGCGGTGGGGCGGTTGCGCGCCGACTTCACGGAGGTGTTCTCCAAGCGGCTGGCCGCGCGTCTGGGCGGCGCCGACGCGGACCTGCGCGCGGAACTCCTGGCGGCCTGGATGCTCGGCACCAGTCTGATGCGCACGGAGATCCGCTCACCCGCCCTGGCAGCGGTCTCGGACACCACCCTGGAGCGGTACCTGCGGGCCGGCATCGAGGTCCTGATGACCCCGGCCCCGGAGCACGGCGACGCCGGGTCGGCCGGCGCCGCGGACGGCGAGTGCCCCACGACGGCGCGGTTCCCCCGCTGCGCCGACCCCGCCGCCGAGGATCCCGACGGGCCCGCGGGGCGCGACGCGTACGAAGCCTGCGTCCGCGACCGCGCGGGACGCCTCAACGGCAGTTGTCCTGAGAACTGCCCGATTGGCCGGGACTGACCGGCGCCGCCCCGCACCCACCGTTCACCACCCGCGCCCCGTACGCGCCCGCGGGCCGTCAGAGGCAGTCCGGGTGGCCCCAACCACGCGGCCCCTTGGCCACCTTCGTGCCGGCCTCGTAGGCTCCGCGGCACGCACCGCAGTGGCCGGGGAACTTGGCCTTGATGGTGGCGCCCTTCCCGGTGCGCCGGGTGGTCTTGGCCGGTGCGCCGGCTCCGCCGCCGGGCCGTTGCAGCGCTTCGGTCCGAGGCTCCGGAACCGTCAGGTCCCCCCGGGAGGTGCCGGCGGCCTGCTGGGTCACGGCGGCGGTGCTGGCCGCCTGGTCGGCGATGGCGTTCAACGGGTCGCCGTCGACCTGGTGCGCCGGCACGTAGCGGAACTCCACGGCGCGGCCGTCCAGCAGGGCGTCGATCCGCACGACCAGCTCACGGTTGGCGACCGGCTTCTTGGACGCCGTCAGCCAGCCGTTCCGCTTCCAGCCGGCGATCCATTTGGTCACCGCGTTCATCGCGTACTGGGAGTCCATGCGGACCTCCAGCGGCAGTGCGGCGTCGGTGGCTTCCAACAGCTCGGCCAGGGCGGTCAGTTCGGCGACGTTGTTGGTCGCCGTGCCCAAGGGGCCGGCCTCCCAGCGCGTGGGGTTCCCCTCGGCGTCGGCGGTGACCCAGGCCCAGGCGGCTCGGCCGGGATTGCCTTTGCTGGCCCCGTCACAGGCAGCGATGATGCGATCGGACATCCCCCGATCATGCCACGTCCGACGACGGCCGAGCCACGTCGCGCCCACACCGCGTAGACACTGTCTACCCAATGCTGGTAGACAGTGTCTATGCACCGTGAGAATTCCCTTCGGGAGCGCTTGGTCGACGTCGGGGTGGAGCTCGTCCTGACGGAGGGTTCCGGGTCGCTCGGACTGCGCGAGATCGCCCGCCGGGCAGGCGTGTCGCACGGGGCACCCCGTCGGTACTTCCCGACGCACCACGCGCTGCTCTCCGCGATCGCCCACCGCGGCTTCGCGGACCTCGACGCCGAGTTCACCGCCGCGCTCGCCGCCGCGACGACGCCCCGCGCCCAGCTACAGGCCGTGGGCCGGGCCTACGTCAGGTACGCACTGGAGCGGCGCGGCATGTTCGAGTTGATGTTCCGCCACGACCTGCTCGACAGCACGCAGCACGCCTCCGCCCCGCCCCGGCTGCGGGAGTCGACCCTGCCGCTCTTCGCACGGGTCGTCGCCCTCGTCGCCCGATGCCGAGCGGAACCGGACCAGGCGGCGGACGAGGAGCCGCCCACCGTCACGGCCGCCGCCCTGTGGTCCAACCTGCACGGCGTCGCACAACTGTGGGCGTGGGGCAGCCTGCCCCTCGTGCTCGAAGCCGGACCGCCCGGCGCCGCGCAGCACGACGCCCGGCCGGAGCAGCCCGACCGGCTCGACGCACTCGACCGACTCGTCGCGCGGGTGCTCGACGCGCACCTGGGCCCGGTGAGCCCGTGACCGCTCCCCCGCGGCGGCACGTCGCGCTGCTGGTCAGCGTGGCCGGTGCGATGCTCGTCGCGCTGGACGGGACGGTGCTGCTGGTGGCGCAGCCCGGCCTGCGGCGAGATCTCGGCGCGGACGTGGCACGGGTCCAGTGGACGAGCACCGGCTATCTGCTCGCGGTCGCCTCGCTCCTCGTCCTCGCCGGACGCCTCGGGGACCGGTACGGGCACCAGCGCCTGCTCTTCACCGGGGTGCTCGGCTTCGGGGCGGCCTCGGCCGGGATCGCGCTCGCGCCGTCGATCGGCTGGGTGATCGGCCTGCGTGCCGTCCAGGGGGTGTTCGGCGCGCTGCTGCAACCGGCGACCCTCGCGTTGTTGCGGCTGACCTGCCCGCCGGACCGACTCGGTGCGCCGATCGCGCTCCGCACCAGCGCCATCGCCGTGGCCGCAGGCGCCGGTCCGGTCCTCGGCGGTGTCCTCGTCGTGCACCTGGGCTGGCGTGCCGTGTTCTGGGTCAACGTGCCCGTGGCGGCGCTGATCGCCGCACTCGCGCTGATGATCCGCGCGCCGATGCCGCGTCCGGCCCGGACTCCGCGGCTCGACCTCACGGGCGCGGCCCTCCTCGCGACCGTGCTCGTCCTCCTCGTCCACGCCCTGACCGGCGTGCCGGAGCACGGCTGGACCGCCGCGCCGACGCTGTGCGGCCTCGCGGCCGCCGGGGCCCTCGCCGTGGTGCTCGTCGGGTACGAACGCCGGAACACGGACCCGGTCGTGCCGCGTGCCGTGGCGCGGTCCGTGCCGGTGACGGCGTCGATGGCCCTCCTGCTCGTCGCCTCCGCCGGCCTGTTCGGCGCGCTGTTCACGGCCACGTTCTCCCTCCAGGACGTGCTGCGCCTCGACCCGCTCGCCAGCGGCCTGCGGGTCCTTCCGCTGACCGCGCTGATGGTCCTCGGCGCACCCCTCGCCGGCGCGGCGCTGCGTCGCCACGGCCCGCGTCGCAGCGCACTGGCCGGCACGGCCCTGCTCGCCGCAGGCATCGCCGGACTGTCCCGGCTCGACACGACCAGCACCTGGTGGGCCATGGGCGCGGCCTTCGCCGTGGTGGGTGCGGGGTTCGCCACCGTGATGGTCACCGCCACGGGCACCGTCGTCGGTGACGCACCGCCCGGCTGTGCGGGGGTGGTCGGCGGACTCAAGCAGACGGCCATGAACGTCGGACCGACCCTCGGCATCGCCGTCGCCGCCAGTGCGACCGCAACACGGGGCCACGGCACGGCCGACACCGCCGCCGCGTTCGCCGGAGCCACGAGCACCGCCTTGCTGCTCCTGGCCGGCTGCGCAGCCCTCGGACTCCTCCCGGCGGCACTGCTGCCCGGGCGCCCCGGCGGCCGGAAAAGATCCGAGGAACCGGCCCGAAGGAGCACGGCGGAAGGGGCCGCGGCGCGCACCGGAGAAGCGCCGGCTACGACCGGTTGCGCGTCAGGGGAGACACCCGACCGCAGGACGGACCGCACGGACGGCGATGCCGCGGCCCCTGCACGGCCGTAGCCCGGGTACGCGGGCGCGTACCCGGGCTACGTGGCCGGGCGTCGCGGCGCTCGATGACGGCCTCGCCCCGGGGTTGGCGGGCGTATCGGCGTGGCGGTCAGGCGCCGTTGGGCAGCGGGGCGGTGGAGCTGACGAGGCCGGCGGCGCGCAGGTCCTGCCAGAACGCGGCCGGGACGGTCTCGTTGAGGGCGGCGACGTCCTCGGCGATGCGGCTGGGCTTGGTGGCGCCCGGGACGGCCGCGGCGGCCACCGGGTGGGCGAGGGAGAACTGCAGGGCGGCGGCCTTGATGCCCACGCCATGCTGCTCGGCCAGGGCCTTCAGACGCGAGACCTTCTCGACGATGTGCGCCGGGGCCTGCTGGTACTCGAAGTGCGCGCCGCCGGCCAGGACACCGGAGCTGTAGGGGCCGCCGACGACCATGTCGACGTGCTGCTCCTGGGCCATCGGCAGCAGGCGCTGGAGGGCGTGCTCGTGGTCGAGGAGGGTGTAGCGGCCGGCGAGGAGGAAGCCGTCGGGGCGCGGTTCGTCCAGGGCCAGGGTGAGCTCGATGGGTTCGGTCTTGTTGACGCCCAGGCCCCATGCCTTGATGACGCCCTCGTCGCGCAGGCGGGACAGGACGCGGAAGGCGCCGGTGCGGGCCTCCTCGAACTTGTTCAGCCACAGGTCACCGTGGAAGTCCTGGGCGATGTCGTGGACCCAGACCACGTCCAGGCGGTCCACGTTCAGGCGCTTGAGGCTGTCCTCGATGGAGCGTTCGGTGGCCTCGGCGGTCCACACGTGGAGCATCTTGTGGGGGTTGCCGTGCTCGAACAGGCCGCCCTTCTCGCCGAGTTCGCGGTCGCCCTCCTCCTTTTCGTCCAGGATGACGCGGCCGACCTTGGTGGACAGGACGTAGGCGTCGCGCGGCTTGGTGGAGAGGACCTCGCCGAGGCGGGACTCGGACAGGCCGGCGCCGTAGAAGGGGGCGGTGTCGTAGTAGCGGACGCCCTGCTCCCAGGCGGCCTCGACGGTGGCGGCGGCCTCCTCGTCGGGGATCGCGCGGAACATGTTGCCGAGGGGTGCGGTGCCGAAGCCGAGCTTGCCGGGAAGGAGGTGCTGGAGGGACATGACGGTGCCTTGCCTTTTCGATCGGTGCCGTGACGCCGGGGCATGGGGCATCCCCGACGGGCGGGTGAGGCATGCGGGAACGGATGCCTCGGCGGGTCGGCGGCGGTGCGGGAGGAGCCGCGGCCGTGGATGCGCGGCGGCGCCCGGTCGGAGCCGGAGGTACGGCGCCCAAGTTAATGCGGAAGCGCCTTACAGGCAAAGACAATAATTGCAGACGCGGGCTAATGCAAGTGGCTGCCGCCGGGCCGGGCCCGCCCGATCCGCACGCCGGCCCCGCCGGGCGCGGCGCGTCTGCCCACGACCCACCCGGCGACGCCGCGGGGCCCCAAGCCGACGGCGGTCGCACGCGCCGACCGGCCGCCGCGTCCGACGGACACCGGGGGTGCCCCGCGGTTGTCGACCAGGCGGCCGCTGCTACGCGGCCCCGCCGTCCGTCCGCACCTCGGGACGGCCCGGCTCGGCCCAGCGTGTGTGGAAGGTGCCGGGGCGGTCGGTGCGGTGGTAGGTGTGGGCGCCGAAGAAGTCGCGCTGCCCCTGGATCAGGGCGGCGGGCAGGTGCTCGCTGCGCAGGGTGTCGTAGGAGGCGAGCGCCGCGGAGAACGCCGGCACGGGAATGCCCTGCCGGGCCGCGCTCGCCACGACCGTGCGCCAGGCCGTCTGGGCATCGGAGACCTCCGCCGCGAACTGCTCCTCGTCGAGCAGACTGACCAGGTCGGGGTTGGCGGCGCGGGCCGCGCGGATCCGGTCGAGGAAGGCGGCGCGGATGATGCAGCCGCCGCGCCAGATCTTCGCCACCGCTCCGAGGTCGATGTCCCACCCGTACTCGGCCGCGCCGTCGCGGATCATGGTCCACCCCTGGTCGTAGGCGATGACCTTCGACGCGTAGAGGGCCTGCTCGACGTCCCGGGTGAAGCGGTCCGCCTCCTGCGGGCTCATCTCGTGCGGGGTGCCGCCGGGCAGCGACCGGTACGCCTCGCGCAGTTCGGCCCGGGAGGAGGCGACCCGGGCGAAGGTGGCCTGGGCGATGGCGGTGACCGGGGAACCGAGGTCCAGGGCGGTCTGCACGGTCCAGCGCCCGGTGCCCTTCTGCTCCGCGGCGTCCCGGACGACGTCGACGAAGGGCCGGCCGGTGTCGGCGTCGGTGTGGGCGAGGACCTCGGCGGTGATCTCGATCAGGTAGGAGTCGAGGCGCCCCTGGTTCCAGCGCTTGAAGATCTCGGCGATCTCGGCGGGGGCGTACCCGCCGACCGCCCGCAGGAGGTGGTACGCCTCGGCGATGAGCTGCATGTCGGCGTACTCGATGCCGTTGTGCACCATCTTCACGAAGTGGCCGGCGCCGTCGGTCCCGATGTGGGTGCAGCAGGGGTCGCCGTCCACGTGGGCGCTGATCTTCTCCAGCATGGGGCCGAGGACCTCGTAGGACTCGGCGGAGCCGCCGGGCATGATCGAGGGGCCGTGCAGCGCGCCCTCCTCGCCTCCGGAGACGCCGCTGCCGACGAAGTGGATGCCGCGCTGGCGCAGCGACTGCTCGCGGCGGCGGGTGTCGGCGAAGTGCGCGTTGCCGCCGTCGATGATCATGTCGCCCGGCTCCAGCAGCGGGGCGAACTCCTCGATGACCGCGTCGGTGGGCTGGCCGGCCTTGACCATCATCAACAGCCGGCGTGGCCGCTCCAGAGCGGCCACGAAGTCCTGCGGCGCTTCCGCCGGGACGAACGTGCCCTCGTGACCGAACTGCTCGACCAGGTCCGTGGTGCGTTCGGGGGTGCGGTTGTGCACCGCGACGGTGTAACCGTTGCGGGCGAAGTTCCGCGCCAGGTTGCGGCCCATGACCGCCAGCCCCGTCACGCCGATCTGTGCCGATGCCGCCATGGCAGTGCTTCCTTCCTCGGGGTTCCGGAATGCTTGCGGACAGGCGGCGCGGCCGTCCGAGCCGGGCGTGCGGTCCTCGGCGCACTCCACGCACGCGAACGAGCGCCGTGGGCGCCCGGAATAAAGGATCACCAACGGACCGCCGGGCCGCGCGGTGTGTTGGCCCATTCGCATGCCCCCGGAAAGCGGCGCGGCTCATCTCCCGGCAGGAGCGCGATGGCGACGTCCGAGCCGCCGGGCGCCGTCGTCGCCGCGAGGCGGCCGTGGCTTGGAAGGACGCCATCGCGCCCGGGGCGTTCCAGGGGGAAGTCCGGTGTCACCGGACGACGCCGGGATCCCTCTCCGCCGCCCGCAGGAGCGGAGCGGATCCACCCGCGCGTTCACAGGTCTGGATGCCTCGTCGCCCTCTGGTAGTGCCCCGAGTGGAACACCAGGGGCGTACCGCCGTCGGCCTCGTACTCCTCGACCTCGCCGAGGAAGATGACGTGGTCGCCGGCGTCGAGGCGTTGGACGGTGCGGCATTGGAAGCGGGCGACCGCGCCGTCCAGGAGGGGGGTGCCGGCGATGCCGGGGGTGGTGGGGGTACCGCGGAACTTGTCGGCGGCCGGGGTGGCGAACTGGCGGGAGAGGTGGTGCTGGTCGGCGGCCAGTACGTGGACGGCGAAGTGCGAGGCGTCGGTGAAGTCCGGGAGGCTCGGGCTGTTTTTGCCGGGGCACCACAGGACGAGGGGCGGGTTCAACGAGACGGAGGTGAAGGAGTTCGCGGTCATGCCGACGTTGCGGCCGTCGGGGGCGCGGGCCGTCACCACGGTCACGCCGGTGGCGTACTGGCCCAGGGCGCGGCGCAGTGTGCGGCCGTCGAAGCGGGCGGCGTGCTGGGCCCGCTTCTCGGCGAGGAAGCGGAGCGCCTCGGCCTCCTCGAACCACCAGCGGTAGAGGGTGCGCGGGTCGTCGAACCCGGCGGCGAGGGCGCCGGCGACCGAGGGGAGGTCGGCCGCCGCGGTCAAGAGGTCGCGCTGGTGGGGACTCAGTTCGGTCAGGAGGGAGTTGGTCCAGCCGACGGCCCATTGCCCCCAGCCACGCCAGAAGTTGTCGAAGGTGCGCTGCATCCAGTGCGGGGTGAACTCGGCGGTGCCGTGGCGGAGGATGCTGTCGAGGTAGTGGGTCGCTGCCTGGGCCGCGTTGTGCGAACCCTGGCCGGTGATCGGGTCGTTGAGGACGACGGCGTCGGCCATGCCGAGGACGTGGCGGCCGGAGGCCAGGCGGGCAACGGGGTGCCGGACGGTCGGAGTGAGCCTCTCGCGCAACACACCGCCGTTGTCGGTGAGTCGGGCGTGGCGGTGGCGCTCGTACTCGTCGGGGAAGAACCGGTGGAGGATTTCCAGTGAGCGGGTGAGGTGGTCTTCGGGTGTGCGGACGTCGTCCCAGCAGTCCATCGGGCCGCCGGGGACGCCTTCGAAGACCATGACGTCGCAGGGGCCGGTGGCGGCGAGGGCCGGGAAGGAGAAGTATTCGCCGACACCGGGGACCAGGCGGTAGTGGACGGCGCCCTCCTCCGCCCGCGGTGCCGCTCCCGTGACGTACGTCAGGGCCAGCGCGCGGCGCGGCCGGTCGTACGGGGAGAGTTCGCAGTTGCGCGGGAAGAGTCGGCTCAGCTCGCCCTTGCCTGTGCAGACCACGACGAGATCGTGCGTGCGGGCGTACCATTCGAGGTCGTCGACGCCCGCCTCGTGCAGCACGATCTCGCCGAGGCCGCCGTCCGCGAACTGCTCGAGCCAGGCAGCGCACTTGACCCGCTGGTCGACACTGCGGGCGGGGCTCTCCAGCGGCGCGTGCCAGGAGGCGTTCGGAGTACCGTGCGGACCGACCAGGGAGAACGCCAGGCCGGAGATGTCCGGGGCCTGGCCCTCCCAGTGGTGCAGGCCGAGTTCGCGCTCGCTCTGCAGCGCGGACGCGGTGTCGAACGTGCACTGACCGGAGATGACCGGGCCGCGACGTATCTCGTCGGGGTCGCGGTCGGTGACCAAGGTGACGTCATAGCCGTGCGCCTGGAGTCCCAGGGCGAGTTGGGCACCCGCCGGCCCGGCTCCGACCACCGCGATCCTTCTCATGTCCCGCTGTCCTGCTCTCGTAACGCACCTATTGCTGACGTAGCGTCAGCTCGGCTCCACCCTCCCGATGCCCCCTCAGGCACTGGCCTCCATCAGGTAGTTCTTCGCCGCGACCGGGTCCATGAACCAGTGGTGCAGGTCGCGCGGGTCGTCGAAGCCGTTGACGAAGCGGGCGGCTATACGGGAGTTGGCGCTCGCCGCGCCGAAGATCTCCAGAACGTGCTGCGGCGGGGCACCGAGCATCGCGTTGGTCCAGGCCGTGGCGGACTGCGCGTTGTCCCAGAAGCGGCCGAAGGCCGACTCCATGAACGCCGCGTCGTAGGGGCGCTCGCCGTGGTCCAGGATGGCGGCGAGGTAGGAGGCCGCGCACTTCGAGGCGTTGTTGGAACCCTGGCCGGTGATCGGATCGTTGAGGACGACGACGTCTGCGAGGCCGAGCACCTGCGCGCCGGAGGGCAGCGTGGCGACGGGCTTGCGGACGGTCGGCGCGAAGCGACCAGCGAGGGTGCCGTTCCAGTCGGTGAGCTTGACTTCGGTGCAGCGCTCGGCCTCCCACGGAACGTACGTCCGCAGCAGCTCCTGGAACTTCGCCAGTTGCTGGTCGGGGGCGAGCCCGTCGAAGCAGTCGAGCGGGCCGCCCGGGATGCCCTCGAAGAACATGATGTCGCAGGGGCCACTGGTGGTGAGGCTGGGCATGGTGAAGTACTCACCCACACCGGGGATGACGTTGAAGCTGACGCCGGGGCGGTGGGGCAGCGCCGCCATGCCGGTGACGTACGCCAGGGCCAGCGCGCGCTGCGGAGCGCCGTACGGGGAACGCCGGGCGTCCCGCTCGAACAACCCGGCGATCTCGCCCTTGCCGGCCGCGACGATCACCAGGTCGGACTCGGCGGCGTACCGCTCCAGGTCCTCGACACCGGCCTCGCAGAGGTCCAGCCGGCCGCCGCGGCGCGCGAACTCGCCCATCCAGAGTGGCATTTTGACGCGTTGGTCGATGGAGCGAGCGGTGGCCTCCAGGCGGGCGTCGAAGGAGAGCGCCCGGCCGCCCTGACCGTCGGCGATGCTCACGCCGAGCCCCTCGATCGACGGGCAGGCGTCGCCCCAGAAGTCGAGCCCGAGGTTGCGCTCGTGGGCCAGCGCGGTGCCGAACATGGCCTGGCTGGACATGACCCGGCCCGCGCGGATCTGGTCTCCGGTGCGGTTCGACACGATGGTGACGTCATAACCGTGGTCGGCCAGGCCGACGCCGAGCTGGAGACCGGCCTGGCCGGCTCCGACGATGGCGATCTTGCGCATGAGGAGGATCTCCGGGGTTGGGGTGTGCGGTTTTCCGAACGGTGCCGCGCGGTACTGGGCGGTGCCCGTGCGCCGCGCAGCGTTTCGGCGCGTGGCGGCGCCCACGAGAGGGGCGCCGGTGTGGAATGCGGCTGCCCGCCCGAGGGGGGGTGGCGGGCAGCCGCAGGAGGCCGGGTCACCCGTAGGACCCGGGGGGGGTGGGTCCGGGGTGACCCGGCCGGCTAACGGGGCCCGGCCGAGAAGGCGAGCAGGGGCGGCAGGGGCAAGGGGGCGGCAACATGTGGGGTTGCAGCCTCCGCGGCTCTCGCCGTGCCGGTCGCGCGTGCGGCGCGCAGCGCGCGTGCGACGGGCCGTCCGCTGGGCGTGACCTCGTCCCTGACGAGCGCGGTCCGGCCCGGCACTCCCTGCATTGTCGTATCCCTGGATTCTCTCGGGTCCTCGGCGGTCAGGGAGCAATGCTGGTATGGGAAGATCATCTCCGCTATCCGGATCACGCGGGTCGCTGTCCCGATCGCGCATCTCGGCGGTGGAGGTTCACATGCCCGCTGAAGAGTCCCCCCTCGCAAACCACCAGAGGTTCCACACAGCGGACATCTGGGAGGCACGGGCCGAGGTCGCCCGCGCCTTCTGCCCGCACGAACTGCGCATCACGCGGCGCTCGGCGACGCTGGACGCCCGGCTGCACGGCGCACCCTTCGATCGGACCGGTCTGTACTACCTCGATTACGGAACGGAAGTCCGGATCACACCGGGCGATCTGGAGAGCTTCTTCCTCGTCCAGATCCCGCTCGCCGGCTACGCCGAAATCACCTGCGGCCGCGAGGAGATCATCTCCTCCCCCGAACTCGCTTCCGTCCCCTCCCCGACCGGAAAGTTGGACATGCGCTGGGGCGACGGCAATCCACAGCTGATCGTGTGGTTCGACCGATCGTCACTGGAATCGCACCTGGGCAGCCTGCTCGGCCGCACCGTGCGCCGCCCGATCTTCTTCTCCCTCGGCATGAACCTCACCACGCCGGGCTCCCGATCCTGGCTCAACATCGTCGACCTCATGCGCCGGGAGGCGGAGGGGGCCGGCGGCATGACCAGCCAGCCCCTGGTGACGAAACAGCTTGAATCACTCCTCATGACCCAGCTTTTGCTGGCCCAGCCCCACAACTACACGACGGCACTGCTCGGCGAGCAACCGCGCGTCGCTCCGCCCGCCGTCCGCCGTGCCATGGAGGTCATCGAGGGACACGCCGCCGAGCCGCTCACGGTCGCGGAGATCGCGGAATGCGTCGGCGTCGGCGTACGGGCCCTTCAGGAAGGCTTCCGCCGACACCTCGACACGACGCCGCTCGCGTACCTGCGCGAGGTCCGACTGGACCGCGTGCGCAAGGAACTCCTGGCCTCCGACCCGGGTGCCGTGACCGTCACCACCGTCGCCTCCCGCTGGGGCTTCCTGCACCCGGGCCGTTTCTCACTCGCGTACCGCCGGCAGTTCGGCGAGTCACCCTCGGAGACGTTGCGGTCGTAGGAGAACTTCGGCCTTTCGACCGCCCTGTGCTCCCTGGTGGAACGGAATCGGTCGCGTTAGTCGGACGGTGCGACACCCAGACGGCGGTGGATCGCGCGGCGCAGCGTCTCCGCGGTGCCGAAGCCGTACCGCCGTGCGACGGTCTCGACGGGGTGGCCGGTCTCGACGAGGGCCCTGGAACCCCTCGAAGATCACAAAGACGATGCGGTGCCGCTCCACCCCTCCACCCTGCGATCCGGCTCCGTCCGACGTCAACGACAGACACCCCACGCTTCGCGCCACGCCAACGGTGTGGCAGCCGTGGGACGACGGAGACCCGATGACCGGGAACGCCTGCGACCGAGACCGGACCAGGACGGGAAGCACCGTCGTCCGCGTCAAGGCGCAGGCGATATCGGCGAATTCGGCACTCTTTGCGTCATCCCACCCGCCTCACGTGCGACTTGGTGAACAGTGGACGCTCCAGGGTTAACCGCATAGTTCGCTCCCCCTTGCGGAATATTGCGGGTGCGGTCCATCCGTCACGAAGCAGAGCGGCGAAAAGCCGCAGATGGCGAATATGTCCCGGCCCTTGCGTTACGTATTGGCCAGGGCTTTCGACGTTGCCGGAAGGCGCCGGTTGGCCTGATATCGAGACGTTGACAACCAGCCATATCGGGCCCCTCGATACGCCCGTTTGTTTCACGCCCAGAAGGGGCCAGGGACGGTGATCTGTATACGTGGATTTGGTTTCCACTAGAACCGCACCAGGGCGTTACGTGAAAGTCACGCGGTAGAGTGGCGGTTATTACTGGAGGCGGACTCGGGGGTTCCGCCTTCTGGTGGCGCGTGGGTTTCCGCTCGCCCAAGGGGTTTTGGGCTCTCAAGGATTCTCGATGACGAAGCGAAGTCGCCCGTCCAGGGCGTGGGGCTGGGATGAAAATCGGGCTGACGTGACGGTGCGCCGACGGGGAACGAGCGGATCGGCAGAGTCCGGCGTCGGCGACCGGGAGACGCCGCGACGCTTTGCCGCGCTTCTCGGCGGAGCGGGCTCGGCCCCGGCTTCCCCGCACCGTTCCGGTCTGCGTGAATCCGCAGGGCATGTGGTGCCGGCTTCGGTCTCGTCGCTTGAACACCGTGGGAGTTGCCATGGCGACACCAGGGGTTGCGATGCGCCGTCGCGGGCTTCGCCCCGCGCTTAGCGAACAGCCCAGCCCCAGGTGGCGAGGTGGCCTACGCCCGTGATGGCAGGCCAGGGCCATGTCCGGAGCGCTCGCGGCGTCCGTTCAGGGCGGGGGCTTCGCCTGGGCTCGTCGATCTCCCCGGCTGCGACGGATCGCGGCCCGAAAAGGATGTCTGCCTCGGCCGAGGCAAAGGCGGTCCTTGGATTCCCTCCCCCGCCCAACGCGCCTCACCTGCCGAGTTCACGTTTCCCCCTGGTCACCGGTCCATGGAACTGATACCGCGTGACAGCTCTTCTCGAACGTAGGGTCGGGAATACAGGATGCGCCACGCCATCCACGCCGCTCGCTCTCCCCTCTCCGACCGTTGGATATTCGCAGACCTGTTCCTGGCACAACATGCCCTCCGCCGTGGCGAGACACCCGGATCTCGGCATCCCGTTCACCGAACAAATCCCGCAACGTACACCTGTATCAATAGCCATGCCGCAAAAGGCCGGGCGGGCATACCTCGGAAGTCGGCACGCCACACAACTGCACCGGGGATCTCCCTGATGCGCGCAACCTACGGAGTGCACAAGTTGACCGAATCCACCGACATTTCGACCGACGAGCCGACCGATATCTTGCCCGCCCCCCGTGAAGAGGAGAATGCGCCACACAGCACGGAGGGGATCTTCGCCGAGTTGTTAGGCGCACTGGTGGGCGCCGAGCAAGTGCCGGTCGACAGCCACTTCTTCAACGACCTCGGCGCCGACTCCATGGTGATGGCGCACTTTTGTGCCCGGGTCAGAAAACGACCGGAGCTGCCGTCGGTATCGATGAAGGACATCTACCAGCACCCCACCGTCCGCGGCCTCGCGGCGGCGCTGGAGCAGTCCGCGCCCGAGCCTGCCGCCCCGACTGCCCCGGCACCGGTCGAACCGCCACCGCAGGGCAGCAGCATCCGCTACGTCCTCTGCGGCGCCGCACAGTTGCTGTTCTTCCTCGGTTACTCCTACCTCACCGCCCTGTGCACCACGAGGGGCTACGACTGGGTGTCCGACGGCTCCGGGGTGATCGACATCTACCGCCGGGCGGTGCTCTTCGGCAGCGCCGAGTGCATCGGCCTGAGCCTCTTCCCGATCGTGGCCAAGTGGCTGCTCATCGGCCGCTGGACGCCGCGTGAGTTCCCGGTCTGGGGCCTGGCCTACCTGCGCTTCTGGATCGTCAAGGTGCTGGTGCAGGCCAACCCCATGGTGCTGTTCGTCGGCAGCCCCGTGTACGTGCTCTACCTGCGGGCCCTGGGCGCCAAGATCGGCAAGCACGTCACGGTCCTGTCCCGTCACGTCCCCGTCTGCACCGACCTGCTCACCGTCGGCGCCGGGACGGTGATCCGCAAGGACTCGTTCTTCCTCTGCTACCGGGCCCAGGCCGGGCGGATCCAGACCGGCCCGGTCATCCTCGGCCGGGACGTGTTCATCGGCGAGCGGACCGTCCTGGACATCGACACCGCCATGGGGGACGGGGCGCAGCTCGGCCACACCTCCACCCTGCAACGCGGCGAGGCCGTACCGAGCGGTCAGCGGTGGCACGGATCCCCGGTCCAGCGCACCGAGTTGAACTACGTACGGGTCGCACCGGCGCGGTGCGGCACGTTCCGGCGGGCCGCTTTCGGGTGGGTCGGCTTGCTGAGGACGTTCCTCGTCGGGCTGCCCTTGGTCATCGGTGGTGCCTGTGTGCTGTTGACCAAGGTGTCCATGCCGGTGGGCGGGAAGGCCCTGAGCGAGGAGTCCGTCACCTCGGCGGCGTTCTACCTCGACACCCTGGTCTTCTCCCTCGCGTTGTTCTTCGGGGTCATCGTCGTGGGCCTGACCGTGCTGTGCACCGTCCCGCGTCTGCTGCACCGGGTGATCGAGCCGGGGCAGGTCTATCCGCTGTACGGCTTCCGGTACGGCGTGCACCGCGCGGTCGCGCGCATGACGAACCTCAAGTTCTTCATCTGGCTGTTCGGTGACAGCTCCTACATCGTCCACTACCTGCGAGGTCTGGGGTACGACCTCTCCCGAGTCGAGCAGACCGGCTCGAACTTCGGCAGCGGTCTCCAGCACGAATCTCCGTTCCTGAGCTTCGTGGGCAGCGGAACGATGGTCGCCGACGGGCTGTCGATCATCAACGCCGAGATCTCCAGCACCTCCTTCAGCGTGGCGCGCACCGCGATCGGCAAGCAGAACTTCCTCGGCAACTTCATCGCCTACCCGGCCGGGGGGCGGACCGGCGACAACTGCCTCCTGGCGACCAAGGTGATGGTCCCGCTCGAAGGGGAGATCCGCACGGGCGTGGGCCTGCTCGGCTCGCCCTGCTTCGAGATTCCACGGACGGTGGAGCGCGACGCCCGCTTCGACCACCTGCGCGGCGGCGACGAACTGCGCCGCCGGCTCACGGCCAAGAACCGCTACAACCTGCGCTCCATCGGCCTGTTGCTCCTCCTGCGGTGGTTCCACTTCTTCGCGCTGGCCCTGCTGAGCGTGGCCACGTTCTACCGCGACGACGCGTGGGGACAACTCCTGGACGCCGTGCTGCTGGTGCTCTCCCTGGGGTTCACCGTCGTCTACTACGCGTCGGTGGAGCGGTGCATCACGCGATTCCGGGCACTGCGGCCGCAGGTGTGCTCCATCTACGACCCGTACTTCTGGCACCACGAACGACTGTGGAAGGTCCCCGACACCCACTTCAACGCCTTCAACGGGACCCCGTTCAAGAACGTCATGTGGCGGCTGATGGGCGTCCGGCTCGGCCGCCGGGTCTTCGACGACGGCTGCTTCATCACCGAACGCACGCTCACCACCATCGGCGACGACTGCGTCCTGAACGCCGGCAGCAAGATCCAGTGCCATTCGCAGGAGGACGGCACCTTCAAGTCCGACCGGAGCACGCTCGGCGCCGGGTGCACCCTGGGCGTCGGTGCGCTCGTCCACTACGGCGTGACGCTGGGGGGCGGCGCGGTGCTCGCCGCCGACTCCTTCCTGATGAAGGGGGAAGAGGTGCCCCGCAACGCACGGTGGGCGGGCAACCCGGCCGCCGACACCTCCCGGCACGGGCAACGGACGCCCAGGCCGGACACCGCAGCGGCCCCCGTGCCGTAGGCCGACCGCAAGGCCCGTCACAGCGCCCCCGCACACCACGGCACGACCGATTCCCGGCACGCACCGGGCGGACGAGGTACCCCCTGCGACCGACCGGACCGCCCGCCGCACCCACCACCGCCGGCCGCCACGGCCAACGCCCATCAGCGCCGTCATCCCGGCGAGCAGAGAAATCCGAGGGAAGATCAATGGGAAATCCGAAGGATGCCGGCCGCGAGCACTGGCTGAGAGTGCTCACCGCCGGCGGGTACACCGCGATCCCGCGGTGGACACCCGATCCGGCCGCCGGCGAGGCCGCGTACGAACTGCCCCTCCCCGACGGCCTGGTGGCGCGGCTGCGGCAGCAGGCCGTCGGCCTGGACGTACGCCTGGATGCGGCACTGCTGGCCGCCCACGTCAAAGTCCTCGCCGCGCTCTCCGGCGAGCAGGCGGTGATCACCGGCTACCTCCCCGCCGACGGCGGGCCGGCACTCCCCTGCCGGGTCTCCACCGCCCGCAGCACCTGGCACGAGCTGATGCAGGACTCCGCCTGGGCAGCCGCCGAGCTCCTGTCCCACCGAAGCTTTCCGGTGGACGCCCTCCGAGACGAACTCGGCCTGGAACAACCGGCGTTCGAGACCGAGTTGGACCTTTCCGGGACCGCCGGAGAACTGGCCGGGAGCACCGTGCTCAGGGTGGCCGTACTGCGGCACGACGGACGGATCACGCTGCGTCTGCGCTACCGGACCGAGGCGCTCGACGCGAAGTGCGCCGCCCGCATCGCCGGCTACCACCTCACCGCGCTCGCACGCTTCGCGGCGGATCCCGGCGCGGAGCACGCGGCGCAGAGCCTGCTGTCCACGGCCGAACGTGACTTCCAGCTCGAAGCGCTCGCCGGGCCCCAGTTGGACCTGCCGGACCGCCGGTTCCACGAGTTGTTCGAGGAGCGGGTGCGCCGCCATCCGGATGCCGTGGCCGCCGTGCACGACGGCCGGCAGTGGACCTACCAGGAGCTCAACGCCCGCGCCAATCGCCTCGGGCGGGCCCTGCTGGCCGAGGGGCTGACCCGCGAGGGCGTGGTGGCCGTCGTCACCGAACGCAACCTGGACTGGATGTCCGCCGTGCTGGCCGTCCTCAAGGCCGGCGGCGTCTACCTCCCCATCGAGCCGCACTTCCCGCCCGAGCGCATCACCGCCATGCTGACCCGAGCCGCATGCGGCCTCGTCCTGACCGAACCGGGGAGCACCGCCACCCTCGACCAGGCACTGTCCGACCTGCCCGCCACCCGCACCCTCGGCATCGACGCCGTCCTGGGCGCTGACGACGTCGGCATCGACGACGTCGACGACCTGGGCGTCGAGGTCGCCGCGGACCAGCTCGCCTACATCTACTTCACCAGCGGCTCCACCGGCGAGCCCAAGGGCGCGATGTGCGAGCACGCGGGCTTCCTCAACCACCTCTACGCCAAGATCGGTGACGTGGGGATCGCCGAAGGCGGCGTCGTCGCCCAAACCGCACCCCAGTGCTTCGACATCTCCCTGTGGCAACTGGTCTGCGCACTCCTGGTCGGCGGACGAACCCACCTGGTCGAGCAGCAGGTGATCCTCGACGTCCCCCGCTTCGTCGACACCCTCGCCGCGGGACGCATCACCGTCCTCCAAGTCGTCCCCTCCTACCTCGAAGCCCTCCTGACCCACCTCGAACTCCACCCCCGCCGCCTTCCGGACCTGCGGTGCGTCTCGGTCACCGGCGAGGAACTCAAGACGGAGCTCGCCCAGCGCTGGTTCACCGCGCTGCCGGACATCAGGCTCGTCAACGCCTACGGGCTGACGGAGACCTCCGACGACACCAACCACGAGGTCATGGACCGGGCACCGGACGGCGGTCGGGTCCCGCTCGGGCCGTGCGTGAACAACGTGCGCGTCTACGTCGTCGACGACGCCCTGGAACCGGTACCCCTGGGCGCCCCGGGCCAGATCGTCTTCTCCGGTGTCTGCGTCGGCCGCGGCTACGTCAACGACCCCGAACGCACCCGAGCGGCCTTCCTGGACGATCCGCACTACCCGGGCCAACGGCTCTACAAGGGTGGCGACTACGGCCGTTGGCTGCCTGGTGCGCGGCTGGAGTTCCTCGGACGCCGCGACGCCCAGGTCAAGATCCGGGGCTTCCGGATCGAGATCGGCGACATCGAGAACGCCCTGCTGCGGGCGCCCGGCATCCGTGACGGTACCGTCACGGTCGCCGGCGACGAGCAACGCAAGCGCCTGGTGGCCTTCTACAGCGGCCCACGCCCCCTGGAGACCGCGGCCCTGCGACAGCAGCTGGCGCAGTCACTGCCCCCGTACATGGTGCCCGACGCCTTCCACTGGCGTGAGCACCTGCCGCTGACCGCCAACGGCAAGATCGACAAGAAGGCGCTCACCGCGCTCGCCGCCCACCCCGAGACCTCCGACGACTACCGCCCACCGCGCACCTCCACGGAACGGCGACTGGCCCAGGCATGGGCGAGGGTCCTCGGCGTGCCAGCGGGCCGCGTCGGGCGGCGCGACCACTTCTTCGAACTCGGCGGAACCTCCCTGTCGGCCGTCAAACTGGCGATCGCCCTCGACCGTGCGGTCTCCCTCAAAGACCTCACCCACCATCCGGTCCTCGCCGACCTGGCCGAACTGCTCGACGGCCACCGCGAGCCCCACCGCGGCCTGCTCCACACCCTCGCCGAACCGGCCGGCGACCCCACCGGGCACCTGGTGTGCTTCCCCTACGCCGGCGGCAACGCGGTCAACTTCCAACCCGTGGCCAGGGCGCTCCGGACCGGCGGACTGGTGGTCCACGCCGTCGAACTGCCCGGCCACGACCTGACCACCGACCCCGAACCCTTCGCAGCACGGGAAGACGTGGTCGAGCGGGTCGTCACGGAGATCACCCGGCGCGGGCTGACCAAGATCCTGCTGTGGGGCCACTCCTCAGGCACCGCGTACGCGCTGGCGGCCGCGCAACTGCTCCAGGCGCGCCGGGTACCCATCCAACAGGTCTACCTCAGCGCCCAGTTGCCCGGTGACGCCGCCGGCCGACGCGCCGCCGCCGAAGTGCTCGCCGCCCGAACCGACGCGGAGATCGCCAAGGAGCTGAGCACGGACGGCGGCTACGGCGCACCGGGCGACTTGGACCAGCAGCGCGCCGCCCGCGCCGCTGCCGCCTACCGGCACGACGCGCTCTGCGCCCACCACTACTTCGCCGACCTCCTCGACCACCCCCCGAGGCAGCGGCTGACCGCCCCCCTCACCGTGATCGTCGCCGACGACGACCCGACCACCGCGGACGCCGCGCACCGCCACGACGCGTGGCGGCTCCTTGCCGACCACGTCGAGCTGCACCAACTCCCCGACGGGGGCCACTACTTCCCCCGCACCCGCCCCGCCGAGACGGCACAGGCCGTACTGCGTACGGTCCGCCCAGCCATGCCCGCGTGAAGGCACGTACCGAGCCGGAAGCAACAACGGCAGAGAAGAGGAACCACTGATGTCGTCGTCACCACCGCAAGCCGCCGCGTACGAGGTGCCCGCCCGGCCCGGCAGGCCGCCGATGCTGCTGGCGGAGTCCGCCACCGACCCGGTGGTCTGGGTGGTCCAGCACCGTGCGGCGCTGCGTGCCACCGTCACCGAGCACGGCTCCGTCCTGGTGCGGGGCCTGGGCCTGCGCGACGCGGCAGGGGCCGCCGCGGCCTTCCGGGTGCTGTCCCCGCACCTGATGGCCGACAGGGAGAGTTTCGCTCCGCGCCAGACGTACGCGGTGGGGGTCCACTCCTCGTCGAAGTGGCCGCAGAACCAACCGATGTGCATGCACCACGAACTCAGCTATGCCCTGGAACTGCCGGGCCTGATGCTCTTCGCCTGCCTGAGCGCACCGGACCGCGGCGGGGTGACCGGGTTGGCGGACGCCGCGGCCGTCTTGGACGCGCTGCCGCGCAGGTTGGTCAAGCGGTTCGAGCGGCACGGATGGCTGCTGACCCGCACCTACAACGACGAGATCGGTGCTTCCGTCGCCGAGGCGTTCGGCACCGACGACCGTGCCACCGTCGAACGGTACTGCCGGGCCAACGCCATCGCGTTCGAGTGGCAGCCCGACGGCGGACTGCGGACGCGCCAGCGGCGCAGTGCCGTCGTACGTCACCCCGTCACCGGTCGGCGCTGCTGGTTCAACCAGATCGCCTTCCTCAACGAGTGGACGATCGCGCCGGAGATCCACGAATACCTGGTGGACGTCTACGGCCGCGAGGGTCTGCCGTTCAACACCTTCTTCGGCAACGGCGACCCGATCGACGCCGACGTCGTCCAACTCCTCAACACCGTCTACGAGAACCACACCGTGCGCGAGCCGTGGCAGGCCGGCGATCTGATGCTCGTGGACAACATCCGCACCGCGCACAGCAGGGAGCCCTTCGAGGGCTCACGCGAGATCGTCGTCGCGATGACCGACCCGGTGCACCTGTCCGACTGCTCGCCCACCATCGAGGTGACCGTCAAGTGACCACCACGCGTCCCGCCGCACCCCAGCAGCAGGCATCCACCGACAGGCCGGCGCCGCCTACCGTCCCCCCGTTCGCGGTGATCTCCGGAGCCCAGGTCCAGCGCGCCCTGGAAGGGCGTCAGCGCGCGATCGTCGACCTGGTCGAGGCCACCTACCGGCTGCACGGCGCCGGCCAGTCGGTCAACCCGCCCTCGTACTTCCTGCGCTTCCCCGACCGGCCCACCTCCCGCATCATCGCGCTGCCCGCCTCCCTCGGCGGCCAGTCACCGGTCGACGGCCTGAAATGGATCTCCAGCTTCCCCACCAACGTGGCAGCCGGCATCCCCCGCGCTTCGGCGGTCCTCATCCTCAACGACCACGAGACCGGCTACCCCTTCGCCTGCCTGGAAAGCTCCATCATCAGCGCCACCAGGACCGCGGCGTCCGCGGCGCTCGCCGCCGACCGGCTCAGCCGCGGCCGACCGCGTCCCCGCAGCATCGGCTTCTTCGGCACCGGCCTGATCGCCCGCTACATCCACACCTTCCTGACCGGCACCGGCTGGGAGTTCGACCAGATCGCCCTGCACGACCTGTCCCCCGACAGCACCGCCGGATTCCGCACCTACCTCGGCCAGGCGGCCGACAACACGCCGTCGGTCACCGTGCTCGACAGCGCCGAGGAACTCATCCGCCGCAGCGAGTTGGTGGTCTTCGCCACCATCGCCGGACGCCCCCACGTCAGTGACGCCTCCTGGTTCGACCACCACCCGCTGGTCCTGCACGTCTCACTCCGCGACCTCGACCCCGAGATCATCTTCACCTCGACCAACATCGTCGACGACGTCGAACACTGCCTGAAGGCCGACACCTCACCCCACCTGGCCGAACAGCAGTCCGGCGGAAGGGACTTCCTCACCGGCACACTCGACGACGTACTGACCGGACGGGTGACAGTTCCGGCCGACCGGACCGTGGTGTTCTCGCCGTTCGGACTCGGGGTGCTGGACCTCGCGGTGGGCAAGCACGTCTACGACGAGGCGGCCCGCTCGGGCCAGTTGCATGTCGTCGAGGACTTCTTCCACGAGCTACGCCGCTACGGCTGAACGGACAGCAGCACTGCCACCGATCAGAGGGGCATCATGACCATCATCTCCGTTCCCACGGACTTCAACGAAGAGGACCTGTACGTCGATCTGCGACCGATCGTCCAGCACTCCCTCTTCCTGAAGTGCGAGGGATTCAACTTCGCCGGGTCGATCAAGCTCAAGGCGGCCACCGAAATGGTGGAGGCCGCGGAATGGATCGGAGTCCTCAAACCCGGATCCATCCTGGTCGAGTCCTCCTCCGGAAACCTCGGCGCGGCCCTGAGCCTCATAGCCGCCAGCAAGGGCTACGGCTTCCTGTGCGTGACCGACTCCCGATGCAACCTGTCCGCCCGACGGTTCATGGAGGCCATGGGCAGCCGCGTGCACATCATCTCCGAACCGGCGGCCGACGGCGGCCTGCTCGGCGCCCGCATCGCCCACGTCCAGGCACTCTGCGCATCCGACGACCGATACGTGTGGCTCAACCAGTACACCAACACCGACAACTGGAAGGCCCACTACCGCACCACCGCACCGGCCATCGCCCACCGCTTCCCCCAACTGGACGTCCTGTTCATCGGAGCCGGCACCACCGGAACCCTCATGGGCTGCGCCCGCTACTTCCGCACACTGCAGCGACAGGTGCGGATCGTCGCGGTCGACAGCGCCGGCTCCGTGACCTTCGGCGGCAGACCGGGCCGACGCATGATCCCCGGCCTGGGCACCAGCGTCCGCCCCGCGCTCTTGGACGAGTCCTACGTGCACGAGGTGGTCCAGGTCGAAGAACCGGACACCATCAGAGCCTGCCACCGCCTGGCCAGACGCGGATTCCTCTTCGGCGGCTCCACCGGCACGGTGGTCAGCGGAGCCACCCAGTGGCTGAGCCGGCACGAAGACCAGGACCTCACCGCCGTCGCCATCGCACCGGACCTCGGCGAGCGCTACCTCGACACCATCTACCAAACCAACTGGCTGCACGACCTGTACGGCGAGGACGTGCTCAACCCCGACGAACTCGCCACGGACCTGACGGCCTGACCCCACCTCTTCGCGCATCGCCGCCGGCCCCGTCACGGACTGGACCTCGTACGGTCCGAGGACTCGCCCTGCTCTCGACGTCCCTGACGACCACCGGCGGTACCTCGCATCACCGTCGTGGAGAGGACGCCGCAGACCCGACCAAGGAGACGACACGATGAAGCGGGACGTGAGCCCGCACGCAACGAGGGCCGATCACGGGCTCTCGCGACGCCAGCCCCCCGTAGGCAACCAGTGCGCGCGGACGCATGGACAGCACGGCACTCCGCCGGCCGGTGGCGTGCGCCGCCACGGCACCTGACGCCGTGACAGACAGCGCTTCGAGCCACAGTCCTCGTTGTCGGCCACCACGCCGGGAGTGATGCCGTATGAGCCGCCGTTGTACGTCGATCGACCGCGCCGCTCGGGTGGTGGCGGCGGCGCTGTGCCTGGCCATCGCCTGGGTACACGTAGAGGACCAGGGCGGAATCCCCGGTGACGAGACCCCGCACTACATCGCCGTCGCCTACTACCTTCTCGAAGGTGGCAGCGTCGTCTGCGCCGGGCTGCTACTTGCCGGATTGCGCACCGGGCGGTACGCGGACGTGTGGCTGCTCGCCTCATGGGTCGCGAACGGCCCTCTGCTGGGAAACGTCCTCGCGCGGATCCCCAACATCCCGGATTACGGCACCGACGACAGCTACTGGACCGATCCCCCGGGAGTCGAAAGCATCGTCGCCGAGGTCGCCCTGCTCATGCTCTCCCTCACGATGACGCTCCGAGCACCCCAGCCCAGGCCGCTCTCATCCTGACCGGCGGACTCCGCAGCGCTCCCATGGGCCTCAGGCCCACATGGTGCGGGCGTGCAGGCTGCCGTTCAGCAATCCGAAACCGTCGACACGGGCAGCCGAAGGACACCGTTCGTCCGACGGCTTGACGTTGGTGCCCCGCGCGGCCCAGACGGAGGCCTCTGTGGAGGAGCAACTCACCCGCCGAGCCGACCCCGTTCGCCCAGGTGCGGGTGGCTCAGGGCGTGTCCGGGCGGACGCGATTCAGAGCCACCGCTGTGCCGCCTCGACGCTGTCCCCGCCACCGGTGTTGAACGCGATGGCGGCCTGGGGTGCATGACGGCGGATCAGGTTCACGATCTGCTCGAAGAGCGGCAGCAGCTGCTCGGTCTTGCGGATCCCGCCGCCGACGACCACGACATCCCACGGCTGCTTGGTCAACGATTCGACGAGTGCGGGCTCGGCCGATGCGTCGAACGCGATCAGCGTCATGGACGCATCGATGCCATGCGCACCGAACCGAGCCAGCTCCGCGTCGAGAGCCGCACGAAGAGCGTCCCCGTCGACGCCGGGTATCGCCTGCGGGTCGTAACCGACAACGAGTGCAGAAGTCATGTGGCCAATCTACCGGCCCCCGCCCGAGCGTGAGGCGCCGAACAGGCCGTAGCGGGCCGGTCATCGCCTACCCGGCGGCGGTCTTCGGCGTCGAACTCCTCCCCATCGCGGAAGACGGAAGCAGCCGCAAGCAGTCGGAACCGGCCCGGAGAGGGGCGCGGCCAGGTGACCGCGCCCCCCCTTTACGCCGTTGCCGGCGCGCCTGCCCTCAGCCGGCCGGTGCCGGCACGTGCCGGTCAGCGGGCTCGGGGCGGCTGACCGGCGATCGTCAACTGGCCGGCGTGGGCGGCCGGTCGACCACGTCGCTCCGCCCGCTCACGGGGGCGGGAGCGGGGACGAGTGGCACTGCCTGGGACTGCGGACGGCGGCGCGGGCGGGACCACCGCTTCACCATCGGCAGCTCCACGGTCCGGTACAGGATCCAGGCGAGGACGAGGGTGAGGGCCAACCAACCGGTGGCGCGCAGCAGCGCCTCGCCGGTGTCCCACTGCTGTCGGCTGCCGTACTTGGCGGGTCCGACGGGCCCGACGACGAGTTGCAGCATGTAGAAGGCGAACGAGATCTCTCCCAGCCACACCATGGTGCGGCCGCCCAGCGGACTGGTCCTGCCCTCCGCATCGGCGTGCGCCCAGCTCGCGACGGTCAGGCCGAGCGGGACGAGCACCGGCAGCACCACGCCGTGGGTGGTGGGAATCCACAGGGACAGCAGGTAGCCGGGGATCAGGGTGAGGGCGGCGAGCCACCGGTTCACGGGAATCCAGCGGCCCGTCATGACGATCCGCGCCAACAGGATGCCCAGGCCGAACTCGAAGAGCCGACTGACCGGGACGAAGTAGACGATCCAGAACTGGAGCCAGCCGTACTTCAGCGACGGCACGGTCACGTGGGGAAGCAGCGTCTCGGCGGCCGTGGCGACCAGCAGTGCGCCGAGCACCATGGCCCCGGCCCACCACCACAGGCGCTCCGGGCGGATCTTCTTGACCAGACCTATCAGCACGGGGAAGCAGAGGTAGAAGACAAGCTCGACGGAGAGCGACCAGGCCGGGCTGTTGACGCCGTTGAGGACGAGGGGATCCGGCACCCAGGTCTGGACGAGGAACAGCCCGGGCAGGAACTGACCGGCCGTCAGGGCCTGTCCGGCAGCCAGGCCCAGCAGCAGCGCGGCGACCCAGGTGACGAAGTGCATCGGGTAGATCTTCGTCAACCGGCGGCGCCAGAACCGGGCCGGGCGGTCGCCGTCCCGGGCGGACCAGGTGAGCACGAACCCGCTGAGGAGGAAGAAGAAGGACACCCCGAGGCTGCCGAACATGCCGAGGTAGGTGCTGAGCCCCTTGTTCAGGCTCTGGTCGGTGAACATCCAGGCCGCCGACACATGGGCGATGAAGACCAACAGCGCTGCGACGAACCGCATACCGGTCAATGAAGGGAGCGCTCTACTGCGTTGGGGAGGGCTTGCGTCCAACATGTGCGGATCCTCTCGGAGAGGTTGGGGATCGGGGAGTAACGAGCGGGCAGCACGTCACTCCTCGTCGGCGGCGGTCGCGCCGTCCGCCGCCAAGTCACCCAACTCCCGGCGGACTCCCGGTCGGTCACCCGGCCCCACCCCGACGTGCCCCGGGCACGGGCCGACGGTCTGCCTAACCGTCGAGGGACGACCGATGCGCAGGCAGCACCGCGCACCGCCCAGGGGGATGACGGGGAAGGTGACGAAGGAGATGACCAGGCGAGCACCGGCACCGGCGTGAGCCACGCCTGGTGGGGGAACTCGCTGACGACGTGGGCCGGGACGACCCCCACCTCCCACGTCGTGCAGTCGCTCTCGTCGCCATCGTCCGAAACACGTCCGGTGGTCAGCGAGATCGTCATGCGGCGAAGTAACACACAGGCCGAAAGTGATCGCCACCGAATTTACCGCGGAATGGGGCGGGTTGGGGCCCGGATCGCGCGATTCGACGGTCCGCCGCACCCACGGCGGTGCCTCCGCGAACGCCAGCCCTGCGCCGGACCAGTGCAAACGATGTCAGCGACGGCGAGGGGACCGCACCGGAACCGGATCGGGGCGGTGCGCCGTCCGCACTGCCGCGACGTCCGGTGCCGGCACAGCGCCCGCACGCCGAACGGCGCGATCGGATCGGGTGGTTTCCGGACACCGGCGCAGGCACGCAAGACGGCAGCGCAGGACGTGCGAACGCCGCGGCGCAAGGCCGGGTCCTCCGTGCGCGGGAGGAACAACCGTGGCGGCTCGCGACGGCGTCCCAGACAGATCAGGCGGGGCGGCCCGGGGTGGAGGCCGCGGTCGGTGCGCTACGGCCAGGGTGACGCTGCCGGCGTCTCAGAAGGCTCCCAGGTCCGCCGACACCCAGTGCTCCGGCCGCATGTAGAGGGCGATGTGCTCGCCGAGGTGGGTCCGGTCGTATGCGACGAAAGCGCTGACCTCGTCCGGCGGGAGATATCGCGCCGCCATGTCCCACGAGCGCTGGGGACTGTCCGGGGCCGTCCTGGTCAGCGGGCCCTCCACGGACACGTAGCGCACCGTCGGGTCGGTCCGCTGCGCCATCAGGCTGAAGCGTCCCGCGGTCCGGATCGCCCGCGCCTTGCGCGAATCGGGCCCGGTACGCACCCACAGCTCCCCGCCCGGCGTGTAGTGGTACCAGATCGGCACCGTCAGCGGTGCCCGGTCCGGCCGTTCGACCACCGAGAGCGCCCCGACGTGGGGTTCTGCCAGAAACCGCTCCCGTTCCTGCCGTGAGAGTGTCATGTGACCGACCCTAGTTGCGCGGGCGCCTTCCGACACCCCGTTCCCGGAACGGCCCGCCCCCGGCATGCGAACGCGGCGGCAACCGCACCACGGCGCCGAGGTCCCCAGACGCCGCATCACCGGACCGCGTCTCGCCGCATTTCTGCGAAAGGACGCGGTCGTGGCGGAACTCCGCATATGAGCAATTACCGCACGCGCGGCGATCGTTGATCAATCCCAGACCTTGCTTGAATTTGACCTTCCGCTTAAAAAACTGGCGTGTGCAATACGTGAAGGCTCTGGAATTTCGTTCTCGATACCACGATCGAGCGTGCAATCTAGTGCGTGGCGGGAGTCGCTCAAGGGTTCCGCCGCAGTGCGGCACGCATTGCACGCCACCATGAAGGAAGAAGGACGCTCATCATCATGAGCAACACCTCCGGCATTGAGACCCGCGAGATAGCCGACGACGACCTCGACAACGTCGCGGGTGGTCTCTCCGTCAGCGGCTCCCTGAATGGCCTGACCGCCAACTTCGCCCCGGGCCCGAACGGCATTCCGATCCTGACCGGCGGCTCCATCAAGTCGGTCAGCCTCACCGTCTCGGACATCCCCCTGGGCCCGATCGGCGGCTGACTCACCACCTGCGGCTGAGATACGGCTCTCGCCAGGTACTCAGCCGACGGGCCCGGAGACCGCCCCGAGATGATGTGGGGTAATTCGGGACCCAACGCGGCGTCGGCCTTCAAGACCTCGATGTGGTCTTGAAGGCCGACGTCGTCGTATGCGTCACCGAGTCCGCGCAGCCCGGCGCGGCGGCGCAGCCCCCATGGGCGCGTGCCGGTATTGACGCAGCCGTCGCGCAGCGAAGAAGGTATGCGGAAGAAGGGTGCGACAGCCGGCCCGGAAGCGTTTCGAGAATTTCAACTCCGAGCAGTCCAGTAGCGAATCCGAGCGCGATTTCCCAATCGTAAACGACCGCGCCCATCCAACGACTTGGACACAATCCTCACACCGGCATCGGTGTAACCGTCCCCTCAATGCATTCCCAGCCCGAGAAAGCATCCGATGGCGTCGCCACTGGCGTCGCCGCGAAGACCCGTCGAAGTCAATGGGCACAATTGATCGGCAGGTTCGGTGGAACCTGCCGGATTTTTCAGCCGTGACACCGAAACCGTTGCACAGCCACTGCGCAAGGAACGCTCGGGCACGGCCTACTGGAAGGAAGGACGGGCGGACGGACTTCAGTTGTCGACGTACTTCCGCAACACGGACTGGTAGTCGGCGAATTCGGGCTCGGTGTGGAGTTGGTCGGTGCCCCGCTTGAGGTAGACCATTCCCGGGCAGTTGGGTTTCCGGCTGCCCAGCAGTTTTTCGCTGCCGATCTTCTTGCCGGTCCTGGCTTCGTACACCGTGACGTCGTACACGCCGCGGTACAGCTTGATGGTGTCCGTGGTGAACTTGCAGTCGGTCAGGAACTCGCCCTCGTCGGGAGCGTCCAGACAGGCGATGAGCTGCACCCGGTGCGGGTCGAGGCCGTTCCCGCTCCAGTAGTCCGCCGTGCCGGAGGTCGGGTAGACCGGGTGGGAAGAGCCGGACTCACTGATCGTGAACATCGCGACGGGGTGCGGGCCCGCACCGGTGTGCTCGGCGGTCTGGGGGAAGAACTTGCGGGCGATGCCGCTGCCGCAGCCCGTGTCCAGGTCGGAGACGCGGCTGAGCGCCTTGTCGTTGGCCTTCGGTTCGAACATCACCCAGTAGACGCCGTAGCCGACGGCCAACACCGTGACCACCGCGGTCGCCCGGAGGAGCAGGGTCCGCTGCCCGCGCTGCTGCGCCCCCGTGCCCCGGGCGGACGTGCCGCCGGCCCGGCGCCTGGTCGCCACGGCGTACCCGACGTACAGCACCGGGGCGGCCGCCACCACGACGAACAACAGGCCCACCAAGGGATTTCCGCCCTTGAAGGCGATCACCGAGAAGAGCACGGCGATGCCGATGAGCAGAACCATCAGCTTGGCCATGGACACACCTTTCCTTGAGGCCCGCGACGGGCCCAACCCACGGACGAGGAGGAACTCACCCCGTCGATGCGGCCTTGAAGCCGCCACCGGAACTCAACAGCCCGTTGTGGGACGACGGCCGGGGCGGTCGAGGCGGATGCGGTCCGGCCCCGCCCCGGTCCGCCCACAGCCGGTCCCGCGACGGACGGGGACGGCAACGACCGGCGCGCCGACTCCCGTCGTCCGCGCCGCCGTCGTCATCCCTCCGTCACTGCTACCGAAGGCCGGTCGGGTCCGATCCGCCGGCGTCCGGGCGCGCGTCACGGCGAGCCTGCGCGGCCGCTTCCTCCCGGGCCGCCCGGCGCCTGCGGGCGGCGGTGCCCAGGGCACCGGCCAGGACGATGAGTCCACCGGCGAGAGCACCGGAAACCAGCTTGTGCAACAGATCGTCCATCAGGGCCCCGTTCGTTCCTTCATTACGCGCGTCTCCGGACAGGAGCCGCGGACATGGCTGTGCGACCGCGTGTCCCGCAGGTCGCTGCACCACTGTCGCGGACGGCGTTGAAATGCCGATGAAAGATCGATGAAGGGGGTGGGCGGGGTGCCCGGCGTCGACGAACAGCGGGCGATCCGTGCCGACTCCGCCGCCCCCCCGCGGGGCCGACATCGGGCGGGGCTGTCATATAACTTCTCCCATGCCATTGAACTGGAAACTGGTCATCGACAGCAGGAACGCAGCCGCCCTCGCGGACTTCTGGGCCGCCGCCCTGGAGTACGAAGTGGAGGATCCCGGCGCGCTCATCGAGCAACTGCTCGCCGCCGGCCGCATCGGTGGGGAAGCGATCGCGGAGCACCACGGCCGCGTGACCTTCCGCGGTTATGCCGCGATCCGTCACCCCGACGACCCGTTCGACGAGACGAGCGGCATCGGCCGCGGGCGACGGCTGCTCTTCCAGGACGTGCCCGAGGACAAGGTCGGCAAGAACCGTCTGCACCTCGACGTCCATGGCGAAGCGGGCGGCCTCGAAGCGCTGGTGGCGCGGCTGGAGGGCCTGGGAGCGACGCGGGTCCGCGAGGTGGACCGGGGGCCGGCCGGGCACTGGTGGATCATGCGGGACCCGGAGGGCAACGAGTTCTGCGCCGCGTAGGGCGCGGGAGCGGGCCGGCCGCGGCCTTGCGTCGCCTGGCTCCTTCGGCCGGGTCAGCGGGGTGGTGCCGCTCGTCCGCCGGGTTCGGAAGGTCCCGGGTGACGCGGTGCTTCAGCGAGATCGTCGAGGGGCATCCTCCCCGTCGGGCGGGCAGTCAACCGGGACCGCCCAGCAGCAGCGTGACGACCGGACCCCGTTCATGCAGGAGGACTTCGTGCGGCAGGACGAGAGCAATCACCACGGCGAGGACGGCGCGGCCGGGGCGTTAGGCGGGGCGGCGGCCGACCGGGCCGGGGGCGGTGCGGGCAGCGGCGAGGCGGGCTCCGCGATCCCCGATGCCGAGGCCCGTTCCCGTCGTTCCGCCAGTTTCCTGATCGACGAGGCCCTCGGTTTCCTCTACCCCGCCGCCCTCCGCGCGGCAGCCGACGTGAAGGTCGCCGATCACCTCGTCGACGGCCCCCGCTCGCCCGCCGACCTCGCCACCGCGACCGGCACCCACGCCCCCAACCTGTACCGGGTCCTCCGGCTCCTGGCCACCCGGGGCGTGGTGGCGGAGGACGACCAGGGCCGGTTCGCGCTGACGGAGGCCGGCCAGGCACTCCGCAGCGACGCCCCGTACTCCGCCCGCACCGCCATCCTGATGCTGACCGACCGCACCATGTGGCTGCCGGGCAACGAGATGAGCCGCTGCCTGACCGAGGACACCTCCGCGTTCGACGGCATCTTCGGCATGCCGTTCTTCGACTACTTCGCCCAGGACGAGCGCACCGCCGCCGTCTTCCACGTCGGCATGGCCGCGATGTCCGACGCGGAGAACGCGCCCATCGCCGCCTCCTACGACTTCCCGGCCTCCGGCACGGTCGTCGACGTGGGCGGCGGCCACGGCGGTCTGCTGCTGGAGGTGCTGCGTCATCACCGGGGGTTGGACGGCGTCCTCTACGACCAGTCGCACGTCCTGGCGGGACACCGGCTGGCCGCCGAGGAAGCGGTGGCGGGGCGGTGGGCGCTGGCGGACGGCGACTTCTTCACCGACGTGCCGCCCGGTGACGTCTACCTGATCAAGCGGATCCTGCATGACTGGGACGACGAGCGCAGTGCGGCCATCCTCGCCAACTGCCGGCGGGCGCTGCGGCCGGGGGGCCGGATCCTGATCGTGGACGCGGTGGTGCCGCCGGGCAACGCACCGCACCAGGCCAAGGCACTGGACCTGATGATGATGGCCTCGCTCGTCGGCCGCGAACGCAGCGAGGCGGACTTCGCCGCGCTCTTCGAAGCGACGGGCCTGCGCCTGTCCCGCGTGGTGCCGACGTCCACGGTGCTCTCCGTGGTGGAAGCGGTGGTTGCCTGACGGGGCGGGTGCGCGGGTGCGGTGCGGACCCGCCCGGTGCGGCCGTCCCGAAGGGCGGTTCTCAGGTCGCGTCAGGCGGCTGTCTGCGGGGCGGTGTTCCGCAGGGTCTCCTCGGCCCTGGGCGTCAGGACCGGCGGTCCCTCGCCGTTCGTCCACACGGCACGGATGTCCAGCCGTCGGAAGCGCCAGCCGTCGACGGTCCGGGTCACCTCGCCGGTGAACGTGCCCCCGACGTCGAAGTGGCCGCCCGGCTCCGCACCGCGGGCGGCCTGCGTCGACGCCAGGTGGACGTGGGTCATCAGGGCGTTCCACCGCACGGTGGCCCGGTCGCCGTCGAGGCCGATGAGGTAGTTGGAGCCGAGGTGCTGCGTCCGCTCGAACTTCGCCATGGTGGCGCGTTCGGATGCGGCCAGTCCCTCGATGCCGCGGTGCTGGGCGACGGGCGAGGTGATCACGATGTCCTCGGTGAACAGGCTCCGGGCCCAGTCGTCGTCGAACCCGGCCCCGCCGGGGAGCACGTCGAGGCTCAGCAGGTAGCGGTCGATGAGGCCGGTGATCTCGGCGCGGTCGACCAGGACGGCGACCTGCTGGTGGAGGGCGGGGAGTTCGGCAGGGGTGAGGGTGGTCACGGGGGTGTGCTCCGTTCGGTGGTCAACGGCCGCCCGTTCGGCGGTGGTTGACCACAACCTAGAACCTCAATCAAGCTTGAGGTAAAGCCCACTGCCTGGCGGTCGTGGCGAAGCGGCGGAGCACGGCGGTACCTTTCCCCTGCTCCTGCTGCCCGGCGGGAGCCGAGAGGGGAAGGGACGGAGGTGCGCATGCTGTTCTCGCGCAAGGCGGGGAGTTCGGAGCGCGGGCCCGGGTTCGATCTGGTGCGGCGCGGCTACGACTGCGCGCAGGTCGACGCGTACGTCGAGGGCCTGTCCCAGGCAGCGGTGCCCGTCGGACCTCCCGCGTTCGACGTGGCGCGCCGGGGCTACGACCGGCAGCAGGTCGACGCCCACGTCGCGGAGCTGCTGGCGGGCCGGGGCTCGGGAGCCTAGCCCGCCGGCGAACGGGTCCGCTCCCGCCCTGCCCGGCGACCGTCGCACACCTGTGGAAGCTCTCCGCAACGCTGCTGTGCACCGCGTGGGCCGGGCCGCTCGTTCAGTCGTTCTCGCGGGCGCGGGCGTAGTGGTGGGAGAACCGTTCCAACGGGTCCCCCTCGGCGTTCCACGGCCAGGGGGTGGCCTGGCCACCGGTGACGCGCAGGGTGTGCGCGGCCTCGCTCGGGCGGGCGGCCTTGATGAGCGCGTAGGCGAGCAGGTTCAGGTCGGCGAGTGCCTGGGCGTGGCCGAGGTACCCGGGTTCGGGCCAGTGGTGCGCCGCGTGGTCGAGGGCGGCCACCGCGTCGTGGCGGCGCCAGAACTCGCCCGCGCCGAGGGCGGCCACCCCTCCGGGGCCCATGCTCCGCTGGTGGTTGCGGACGAGGGCGGTGAGTTCCAGGCCGGCCGCGGGGGCGTTCGGGGGCATCGCGGAGCGCACGGTGTCCAGCAGGTCCAACACCTGGCTGCTGGAACCGCATTCGTCCGGCGAGAGGTAGCCCAGTGCCTGGAGGTGGGCCTCCCGGTTCCAGGGGTCGCGGGCCTTGATCTCGCGCCAGATCGCCGCCAGTTCGGCGGACGGGCTCCGTTCCAGGCGGAGCGTGGCCAGGTGGATGGTCCAGGGCGTGGGGTCGGCGGGCAGGAGTTCGGCCGCGCGTCGGCAGGTCTCCCGGGTGGCGTCGAGGTCGATGCTGGCGCCCTGCTGGCCGGCTTGCAGCACGTTGGACCAGGCTTCCAGCAGCAGGGCGGCCTGGTTGTGCGGGTTGTGCTGCCGCCAGATTCCGGGCAGGGCCCGTCCCGCGGCCGCGGCGAGCACGCGCAGGCGGTGTGACTTGCGGTCCCAGTCCTCTCCGGCCTCGTCGAGCACCTCCGCCATCAGGGCCATGACGGGCGTGTCGAGCGAGCCGCGGTCCCAGCACGTCAGGACGCGCCGCCGGACCCGACCCAGGGGGGCATCGTCGAGTTCGGGGAGCAAACGGGGACGGCTGCCTTTGCGGCGTCTGAAGACGGGCATTCCGCGGTGGCCTTCCGGATGAGGTGGGGACGGGACGGAGTCCCGGCATCGTACGGGCGTCGGCCGGCCGCACAACCCGCCGCCCGCACTCCGAGACGCACCCGACACTCAGGCCCATCCGTTTCCGATCCCGGAACATCCTCGTCCTGAACCTTCACCCACCTGGACCCCGTTTTCAACCAGCTTGTCAGATACTTGTCATTTATTGGGAGATTCTGTGCCCGGTGGGCGGCTCGCCTCGGCCCTGTCACCGACCCGGGCCAGGCACGAGCACGGGCTCCTCCCCCGGGGAGAGCCGGGCGTAGCGCACCGGTCCGGTCAACGGCACCCCGTCGACGACCGGTGACTGCGGGACGGGCCCGCCGAGGGCGACGAAGACCCGGGTGCCGTCGGGGAAGGCAGCGGTGACGGCGTCCCCTTCGACCGCGCACCGTACCCGCGGTGGTGCCGCCTCCCCACCCCGGCCGGTGAGGCCGATCAGGGCCACGTGCACGGTCCGGTCCGCCGCGCGCCGGCCGGTCGCGTAGGGGACGGCCGCGTGGCGGCCGAACGCGCTGGTCCCCTGCGCGGTCGCCACGGCCATCGCGTCATGACCGGCCAGGGAGACGAACGTGCTGGTCAGACCGTCTTCAGTGGTGGCTTCCGCCAGGTGGCCGGCGGTCCGGCACCGGGGTGGCCGCTCCCCCGCGACCTGCCAGCCGCTGTCGTGCAAGGGCAGGCGGCAGGGCGCCTCGACCAGGTGCACGCGCAGTTCATACGCGCCCCAGACCACGCTCGCGGTCTCGATCCGGGCAGCAATGTCCGCCTGGCCCGGCCAGACCGGTCGATGCCAGGACGCGGCGTAGCGGTCCTGGACGTGCAGGCGGTGGATGCGGGTGCGGCGGGACAGGCCGAGTTGAGGGTGGACGAGGGCGGCGTGGTTGTCGGACTGGAGGCGGTGCCTGGCGTCCTGGGCGTGGTGCGGGCCGGTCGCGGTGGAGTAGGCGAAGCGTGCGTAGTGTGGATCCCCGTCCGCGCGCACCGGAGCGTAGCCGCCGCGCACGGCCCCGCCCGGTGCGCGACCGCCGCTCGCCTGGTCGACCGTCGCGTGGTTGTCGCTGCCGTGGTTGACAAGGCGGACGAGGCCGTCCGCGCGGGTCGCCGAGAGCACGAAGCCCGGGGCGGGCAGGGCCCGCACCTGATCGGCCCGCTCCACCGGCAACGGTTCTTCCGGTTGGGTCCAGCAGGGGTGGTCGGCGGGCAGCAGGAGGCCGAGGAATGCCTTGCCGAGCCAGTACGGGGACGCCGGACCGGAGTAGTCCTGCACCAGGGACGGGAACGGTCCGAACCAACCAAGGGTGGCGACCCCGTTCCGGTCGCGGAAGCCCCGGTCGACGAAGTGCCGTAGCGCACCGCTGGCCAGTCGCCGGGTCTGGCCCGGACTGAGGGGAGTGGCGTCGACCAGCGCCCCCATCCACGGAGCCGTCGCCGCCGCGAACCGGTAGATCAGGGACCGCCCTTGGTGCACGGGGGCCCCGTCGGCGCCGAAGAACAGCGCGTAGTCCGCGAGGAACCGCCGCAGCCGCGCGGCGAACACCGCCAGCCGGTCGGCCCGCCGCGCCGTGTCCTCCCCGGCCATCAGGGCCCACAGGAGGGGGTAGGTGTGCAGCGCCCAGCTGTTGTAGTGGTCGAAGTTGTCCGCGGTGCGGGCGTCCCCGCCGTCGCGGTACCAGCCGTCGCCGACGTAGAACTCCTCGATGCGCGCGAGGTCGGCGGCCATCGCGGCCCGGTCGTGGGGAGCCCCGACGCCGGCCAGGAACTCCCCCACGATGACCCGGAACATGTGCCAGTTGTTGTCGGGTATGCGCAGCCCCCAGACACCCTGCAACCAGTCGACGATCCGTTCCCGGACCGCGTCGGGCAGTTGGTCCCACAGCCACGGCCGGGTGAGGTGGAGGCCGACCGCGAGGGAGCACGCCTCGACGAGGGTCTGCCGGCACTCCTGGGCGAGGGCCGGCCAGGCTTCGGGGTGCCCGGGGTCGGTGCCAGCGCCGAAGCCGTCGGCGTAGGTCCGCAGCAGACCGGCGGGCGCGGCACCGCCGCAGCCCGCGGTGCGGAACGCCAACAGCAGGAACGTCCGGGCGAATCCTTCGAGTTGGTCGGAGTCGGTGCCCGAGACGGAGGGGCGTCCGGGCAGCGCGATGCGGGCGCCGGACGGCGAGGCGAACCGGTGCACGTCCGTCAGCAGCCGGTCGGCGAGGGCCAGCCAGTGAGCACGGCCGTATCCGGTGTAGGGGGAGAGCGTGCGGTCCTCGGGCGGCAGTGCCGGGACGTTCCGACGCGTGGGCTGCATGGTCCTCCTTGGGGCGTCGTGGCCCGGTGGCGGGCCGGGGCCGTGGTGTGTTGCCCTGGTGGTGCTGTGCTCCTGCGCCTCGCAACGAAACGCCCACGAGTCGTCCCCGAAGGCAGGCTGATGACGTTGTCCCACACCCGGGAAGAGTCCGACACCCCGCACGCGCCCGCGACCCGGCCGACGGCCGACGGCCAGCGGGAGGCACGGCTCGCGGTCGTGGGGCTCGGCATGCGGGGAGCCCTCGGCCGGCACGTCGCCGAGCAGCAACTACCGGCGCGGGTGGTGGCGGTGTGCGATCCGGTCACGGCCCGTCGCGAACGCGGCCGGGAACGGTATCCGGGAGCCGCCCCCCATGCCGATCACCGCGCCCTGCTCGACGAGGGATTGGACGGCGTGATCCTGACGACGCCGGACGACACCCACGAGCAGTTGGCCGTCGACTTCCTGGAAGCCGGCGTCGCGGTCTTCGTCGACAAGCCGTTGGCCATCACCACGGCGGGCTGCGACCGCGTCCTGGAGACGGCGCGGCGGACCGGCACCCGGCTCTACGTCGGGCACAACATGCGGCACATGCCGGTGGTCCGGGCCCTGCGCGAGTTGGTCGTCAGGGGCGTCATCGGCGAGGTCAAGGCGGTCTGGTGCCGCCACTTCGTGGGCCACGGCGGCGACTTCTACTTCAAGGACTGGCACGCGGACCGGCGCCGCACCACCGGCCTGCTGCTCCAGAAGGGCGCGCACGACCTCGACGTGATCCACTGGCTGGCCGGCGGCTACACCGTGCGCACACAGGCGATGGGCGGACTGACCCTCTACGGCGACATCACCGCACGGGGCGGCCAGGGCGGGCGGACCCTGACCGACTGGTTCGATCCGGACGCCAACTGGCCGCCCACCGCCCTGACCGGCCTCAACGACGTGGTCGACGTCGAGGACCTGTCGATGATGACCATGCGGCTGGACAACGGCGTCTTCGCCACCTACCAGCAGTGCCACTTCACGCCCGATTACTGGCGCAACTACACCGTCATCGGCACCCAGGGCCGGCTGGAGAACTTCGGTGACACCGAAGGCGCGGTGGTGAAGGTGTGGAACGGCCGGCGCAGCGGGTACCGGCCGGACGCCGACCTGGTGGTGGAGGTGCCCGCGGAGGACGGCGGGCACGGCGGGGCCGATCCGCGGCTCGTCACCGAATTCGTGGACTTCGTGCGCGCCGGGACTCCCACGCTCACCTCGCCGGTGGCGGCGCGCCAAGCGGTCGCCGCGGGGTGCGCCGCCACCGCCTCGCTGCGCGCCGACGGCATCCCGGTCGACGTTCCGGCACTGTCACGGGAGGTGGCCGGGCATTTCACCACCGGGGCGGGTGACTCCGAGGAGGCCCGGTGAACTCGTAGCGACCGCCGGGGAAATCCCCGCTTCCGGTGCGGGCAATTCCTTGCCCGACCGTGGTCCTCACACCATCGGAAACCACCCCCGTCACCGTGCCCGAAACCCGCACTTTCCCGACCCGCAAAGCACCCGCCCCACCCAGAACAGTGCAATTCACCTTCAAAGAGCGGGAGTTGGGGCCTGCGCTGCCCATCGTTGCCACTGGCGCGACGTGGACACTGCGGGACCGCGGGTTCAGGTAGCAATGTCATGGCCGGCCACGTGGATTCCGCGGCGGGGATCCCGTGCCTGCCACCGAACGGAACGGACCCCCCAAAGGAGTGGTGAAGAGCATGGTCAAGGGGAAGAAGATCGCCCTGGTCCTGGGACCGGTGTTGGGACTGAGCATGTTCGGGGCGCTGTCGCCTGCGGCCGCGCAGGCGGCTTCCCGGCCGGATGCGCTGCCGAGTGAAAGCGAGTGGCTGGGCGACGTCGCTCCGGTCGCCGCGTCCCTCCAGGACTATCTGGCACACCGTCTGGCCGACGGCAAGAGCGGCGAGAAGCCCGCGGTGGTCCTGGACATCGACAACACCTCGCTGGCCACGCACTACGACCGGGGCAAGCCGATCGAGGCGATCCTCAAGGCCACGAACTACGCGCACGAGCACGGCGCCGCCGTGCTCTTCGCGTCCTACCGCGGCGCCGACAAGGAGGACTCCACGACCCGGGAACTCACCTCGGCCGGGTACACCGTCGACGGCCTCTGCCTCAAGCCGCACGGCGACAGCCCCGGCAAGGCCCAGGTCAAGCTCGGCTGCCGGAAGAAGTACGAGGCGCAGGGCTACTCCCTCATCGCCAACGTCGGCAATCGCAGCACCGACTTCGAGGGCGGGCATTACGAGAAGGGATTCAAGCTGCCCGACTACGACGGGCAGCTGAGCTGATTCCGGCATTCCCGGGGCCTCGGGATCCGGGCATGCGGAGGGCGGTTCGGCCGGCACGGATCCCGGCGCCGTGACCTGCGTGTCCATCGGCCTGTGGTAGACATCGACGCCGAACACGGCACGCACGGCACGAGAACGTCACACCGCGCCCCGCGCCCCGCACCCGTCGCACCCCCACGTCCGCGACGGCGCGCCCACCCCCCACCCCCGCTCACCGTCCGGAGCCCCTCATGAGCGAAGACGACCGGTCGGCCCACCTCGTCCGACTCGGCCTGTCCCCGACCGAGGCCACCGCCTATCTGGCCATGCTCGACACCGGCCCCACCACCATCGCCGCGCTCTCCCGTCGCCTGGGCCGCGCCCCGGCAGAGACGGAGCGCACCCTCCCCCGCCTGATCCACCTGGGGCTGGCCACCAGTCACGGTCCCGATCGTGCCGGCATCGCGCCGATCGAGCCGTCCATCGGCCTGGGCCGGCTCGCCAACGCCCGCACCGCGGAACTGCAACAAGCGCACCTGGTGGCCATGGACGCCTACCGCACCTACCGGCGCCAGGTGCACCCACACGCCACCGACGACCTCGTCGAAGTCGTCACCGGACCGCAGATCGTGGAGCGCATCCTCCAGGTGGAGGACGCCGCGACCACCGAGGTGCTGCGCTTCGACGCACCCCCGTGGCACACCGGCGGCACGCCCAACCCCACAGAGATCCGCAACCTGGAACGCGGCGTCTCCTACCGCATCGTGTACTCCAAGTCCGCGGTGGAGAACGGCGACTACTACGCCTGCAACATCCGGCCCTGCATCGCGGCGGGCGAGCAGGCCAGGGTGCTGCAGTCCCTCCCCGTGAAGTTGGGCGTCTTCGACCAGCGGCTGGCCATCGTGTCGCTGGCGTTCGGGGACACCGAGGTGAACGACTCGATGCTGCTGGTCCGCCCGTCCAGCCTGCTGCGCGCGCTCACCGGCCTGTTCGAGACCTCCTGGCGGTCCGCCTATCCGCTGCACTTCGGCGGACGGGTGCCGGCCGCACTGCGCCCGGTGCAGCGCAGGATCCTGGAGCTGCTGGGGAGCGGCGTCACGGACGAGACCATCGCCGAACTGCTCGGCATCAGTCGACGCACCCTCTCCCGCCAGTTGGAGCAGCTCAACCGCGCCGCCGACGCCACCACCCGTTTCCAACTCGCTCTGTACGCGGCGCGGAAGGGGTGGATCTGACGGCCGCCGCGGGTGCCGGGCGCCACCGGCGGCCTCGCCTGCGCGGCGGCACCGCGGGCGGCCCCAGCCCGTCGGCCGGAGACCGCCCCGGCCGACGGCCGGAATCCCCGCTCGCCTGTTCCGTGTCCTTGACCCTATTCCGTGTCCTCGACGACGCGGACCGCACCGGACGGACAGAGATGGCCGGCCTCGCGCGCGGTGCGCCGGTCGTCGTCGGCGGCGGGTTCGGCCGTCAGCACCGTGACGATCCCGTCGTCGTCCTGGTCGAAGACGCCCGGCGCCGTCAGCGCACACAGCCCGGCACCGACGCAGACCGTCCGATCCGCACTCACCCGCATGGTCATGTCCTTGCCCCTCTCCCCCGTCACCAGGTGACCGGGAGTTCGTTGACGCCCTGGATCGTCGTACCCGGCCGCAGCACCAACTGCTCGACGGGGACGGCCAGTCGCAGCGTCGGGACGCGGTCCATGAGGGCGTTGAGGATGACCTCCAGCTCCAGCCGGGCGAGGTTCTGGCCCAGGCACTGGTGCACGCCGAAGCCGAAGGCGAGGTGGTGGCGCGCGGAGCGGTGGATGTCGAGGGCGTCCGGGTCCTCGTACACCGTGCCGTCCCGGTTGGCTATCGAGTTGACGACGATCACGCCCTCGCCGGCCCGGATGAGCTGCCCCTCGACCTCGATGTCCGCCGTGGCGACGCGGCCGCCCGCGATGTCGGCGATGGCGAGGTAGCGGAGCAGTTCCTCCACCGCGCCGGGCACGAGGCTGCGGTCGGCGCGCAGGGCGGCGTACTGCTCGGGGTGGTCCAGCAGGGTGATCACGCTGAGGGAGGTCATCGAGGCCGTGGTCTCGTGGCCGGCGATGAGGAGCAGCATCGCGGTGGAGATCAGTTCCTCACGGTCGATCTCGCCGTTGGCCAGCTGGTCGGCGACCAGAGCGCCCACCAGGCCCGCGCCCGGTTCGGTCTGGAACTGGGTGATGAGGCCGTCCAGGTAACCCGCGAGGTCGTTCCGCGCGGTGAGCGCGCTCTGCGCGTCCGTGGACTGCACCAGCCGCTTGCTCGCGTCCTGGAAGAACTCGTGGTCGGCGTAGGGCACGCCGAGGAGTCGGCAGATCACCATGGAGGGCACCGGCAGCGCGAACTGGCTGACCAGGTCGGCGGTCGGGCCGGCGGCCAGCATCTCGTCGAGGAAGCCGTGCACGATCTCCTCGACCTCGGGACGCATGTTCTTGATCCGCTTGACGGTGAACTCGCTGATCGTCATCCGCCGCCGAGTGCCGTGCTCGGGCGGGTCCAGGCCGATGAACGCCTGCGGGCTCTCCCGGACGGCCTCGAAGCGCGGTGACGTGGCGGGGAAGTTGTCGTCCGTCCGGTTGGAGGACAGTCGGGGGTCGCCGAGCAGTTTGCGCGCGGCCTCGTGCTTGGTCACCACCCACGCCTGGCGGCCGTCGTAGAGCGTCACCCGGTGCAGGGGGCCGGGGGTGTCCCGGAGCTGGGCGTAGCCGTCCGGTAACTGGTAGGGACAGCTCCGGTTGCTCGGGAAGGCGGGTGCGTCCGTGGTCTGGGGCGTCGTGGCGGTATCGGTCATCGGTCCACTCCGATTCAAGAATTCTCACCTTTAAAGAACGCCATGTTCTCTATTTCGGAGCATAGACTTGCCCCCGTAGAGAACGCAACGGCCTCTATCAGACATCTTCAGGAGTCCCCCTGTCCGCCAACGCCGATCCCACCGCCGCCCCCGCCACTGACCACCGCAAAGGCCCCCGCCGCCGCGGTGCGGAGCTGGAGAACGCCATCCTGATGGCGACTCTGGAGGAGCTCAGCGAGACCGGCTACGCCGCGCTGTCGATGGAACGGGTGGCCACCCGAGCCCGCACCGGCAAGGCCGCCCTCTACCGCCGCTGGTCCAACCGCGCCGAACTGGTCGTGGAGGCTTGCCGGTTGGCCGGCGTCGCCAAGATCGACCCGCCCGACACCGGCGCGCTCCGCACCGATGTGATCGATCTGATGCAGCAGATCGCCGCCAAGGTCGCAAGCCCGCTCGGCGGCATCCTGCGCGGTCTGCTGGCCGAAATGACCCGGGACCCCGACTTCGCCAAGCTGGTCCGGGAGAGCGTGCACACCGTCGGCCCGGTCAGCCTCCGCGCCATCCTGGAACGCGCCGTCGAACGCGGCGAGATCGAACCCTGGATCCTGGACTCCCGGCGCGCCACGGTCGCCACCGACCTGCTGCGCAACGAGTTCCTGCTGTTCGGGGCCCCGGTCTCGGACGACGCCATCACCGACATCGTCGACGACGTCTACCTCCCGCTGATCCTGCGCCCGGCCCCGGGCCGAGCCGGCGAGGGCGGCTAGGCCGATCGCCCGCGCCGGCCCCCGCGCCGGCGAACCCTCAACACCCCACCCGGCGTGCGGCCGTTGACGCCGGCACGGCGGACGACGCGCACGGCAGGCGGTGCTCGGCGGCGGTCATGATGCGCGCGATGAGCTGGCGGTACGGCCGGCCGGTGCCGGCCCACTGGAGGGGCAACGGGGAGTAGGCGGGGCTGAGACCGGGCAGCGGGTTGACGTCCAGGACGTGGGGCTCACCCGCTGCGTCGCACCGCAGGTCGACCCGGCCGGCGTCCCGGCAACCGAGCGTGCGCCAGGCCCGGACGGCGAGGCCGGCGAGGCGCTGCGCGGCGCCGGTGTCCTGGAGGGCCCGCACGGGGACCGGCTGCCCCGAGGCGTCGCGCTTGCGCAGATCGGTGAGGAAGGGTGTCGTCCGCCGGTCGTGGAGCGTTTGCGACACGCCGACGGCCCGGGCGTCCGCACCGGCGCCGAGGATGCCGACGGTGTACTCCGGGCCGGGGAGGTACGGCTCGACCATCACCGGCTGGCCGTGCCGTTGCAGCAGCCGCGTGCAGGTCGACCTCAGCTCCCGCGCGTCGTCCACGCGGGAGTCCGCGCCGATGCCCTTGCTGGTGCCCTCGGCGACCGGCTTGGCGAACAACGGGTACGGCAGGTCGATCCCGTCGATGTCGTGGGGCTCCCGGACGACGGCGAACGGCGCCGTCGTCACCCCCGCCTGCCGCAGCAGCAGCTGGGTGGTGGGCTTGTGCAGGCACAGCGACAGGCACAGGGAGTCCGAGAACGTGAAGGGGATCCGCCACTCCTCCAACAGCGCGGGAACCTGGGCTTCGCGCCCGTAGCCGTGGTGCCCCTCGGCGAGGTTGAAGACGACGTCCCAGCGTTCGCCGCGCAGCAGGCGCTCCATCAACGCCGGCAGCGCACCGATCAGCACGCACCGGTAGCCGAGCCCTTCGAGGACGCCGGCGACGGTCTGCACCGTCTCCCACTCGTCGAACTCCGCGTCGTACCCCTCTCTGGGCGGGCCGGCGCCGAAGTGCTCGACGGACTCACCGCGCAGGTTGTAGGTGAGCCCCACGACCAGCCGAGACTGCGACACCACGGCGCCCTCCGACTCAGACCGTCCCCGGCCGCCAGTGTCCGACCTGACGGGCCGTGCGGCACGCGCTGCTCGCCCGTCCGGGCCGCCGGATGCGCCAGGCAGGTGCCGTTCGGCGTTCGTCACGACCGGCGTCGGACCCGCGGCCCCGCCGTTCGGGGGACTACGGGCGCGGCGACAACCCCCGGGCCGGCCGCTGGCATTACGAAGGGACCGGTTTCGCGCCGGGGCGACCGTCCCGCGCACGGCGTGACCCCAGCACCGAACGACACCGAGCCGAAGGAGCCCGCATGTCCGCACCGACCGCGATCGACCACCGCTCGCCCACCGGGTACAGCCTGCCCCTGGCCTACTGGCTGGCCCAGGCGTCCGATCTGGCCTACAAGGACGAGGCCACCATCGAGTCCGAGGCCCGTTCCTGGGGCTTCGACGAGGTGCGCCACCACCAGACGCGGTTCACGCCGCCGTTCCCGCTGGAGGACACCCAGGCGTACACGGTCGCCAGCGACCATATGATCATCACCGCCTTCCGCGGTACGGAGCCGGCGCAGATCCGTGACTGGCTGTCCGACGCCAGCACGCCCCCGTGGCCGGGCCCGGCCAAGACCGGCTACGTCCACTACGGCTTCGCCGAGGCGCTCCAGTCGGTCTTCCCGGACGTCAAGGACACACTGGCCGAGCTGCGCACCAACGGGCAGACGGTGTGGTTCACGGGGCACAGCCTGGGCGGTGCGCTCGCCATGCTCGCCGGCGCGCGGATGTACCTGGAGGACCCGCGGCTCCAGGCGGACGGCGTCTACACCTACGGGCAGCCCCGCACCTGCGACCGCATCCTGGCGGCCGCGTACAACAAGGGCTTCCAGAACCGCATGTACCGCTTCGTCAACAACAACGACATCGTTCCGCAGCTCCCGCCGGAGCCCGCGTTCACCCACGTCGAGTCGCTGCGCTACATCGACTCCGGCGGCAAACTGCACGACTCCATGGGGCTGCTGGGCAACCTGGCGGACCGGGCCAAGGGTCTCACCGCGGACGCCTTCGCGCCCGCCGCGGACGGCATCCGGGACCACTCGATCAAGCGGTACATCGCCGCCATCGGGCAGAACGTCTGACGGTCGGCGCGCCTGCCCCGCCGCGCACCGGTCGCGGCCGGGGCAGGCCCGGTCACCAGGTCACCGGCAGTTCGTACACGCCGTAGACGGAACCGTCGTGCTTGAACGGGACGTCCGCCAGCGGCACCGCCAGTCGCAGGGTCGGGACGCGGCGGTAGAGGGTGCCGTAGACGACCTGGAGTTCGAGGCGGGCCAGTGTCTGGCCCAGGCACTGGTGGACGCCGAAGCCGAAGGCCACGTGGTGCCGGGCGGCACGTTGCAGGTCCAGGCGGTGGGGGTCGGGGAAGGCGTCCGGATCACGGTTGGCGATGTCGTTCGGGAAGATCAGTCCGTCGCCGGCCCGGATGGTCCGCCCGGCGAGTTCGATGTCCTCCGTCGCCACCCGGCGGCGGCCGCTGTGGGTGATGTGGAGGTACCGGAGCAGTTCCTCGACGGCGTTCGCCACGCGCTCGGGTTCGTCGGACGCCCGCAGGGCGGCGAGTTGTCCGGGGTGTTCCAACAGAGCCAGGGTGCCCAGCGCGATCATGTTCGCGGTCGTCTCGTGGCCGGCGATCAGCAGCAGGACGCCCATCCGGGCCGCGTCGAGCCGGGTCAGTTCGCCGTCCGCGACACGCTGGGCGAGCTGGGAGAGCAGGTCGTCCGTGGGCCGGGCGAGCTTCTCGCCGACCAGGTCGTCCAGGTAGTCGCTCAGCCGTCCGTGGGCGGTGGTGCGCTCTTCCGGAGTGACGTTGCGGTTGATCAGGATTCGGCTGTTCTCCTGGAAGAAGTCGTGGTCGGCGTAGGGCACGCCGAGCAGTTCGCAGATGACGAGAGAGGGCACCGGCAGGGCGAACGCCTCTACCAGGTCCACCGGCCGGGGGCCGGCGAGCAGCGCCTCGATGCGCTCGTCGACGATCTGCTGCACGCGCGGCCGCAGCGCCTCGACGCGTTTGACGGCGAACGGGGCGGTGACCATGCGGCGTTGCCGGGCGTGCTCGGGGTCGTCCATCAGGATGAAGCCGATGGTGTTGCCGCTGACCGGGGCCGCGCTGGGGTAGCCGGGGCGGGTGACGTCGGCGCTGACGCGCGGGTCGGCCAGCAGGGCGCGCTGGTCGGCGTAGCGGGTCACCAGCCACGGCGTGCTGCCGTCCCAGAGTCGGACCTTGGTGAGCGGGCCCTGTTGCTGTTGCGCCGTGAGGGTCGGCGGTGGGTCGAACGGACAACCCGCCGCGCGCGGCATCGGGAACTCGGGTACGTCGGACGGGTGGTGTGGTTCCGCCAAGCCGGTGGGCGTGGGCGTGGGGCCGGTTGCGTCGGGCACGGACGACCGCCTTTCGAGTGGGGTGTGCGGAGTGCGGGTGGGGACGGTCACGGCGTGGTCGGGCACGGGGCGAGCCACAGTCCGGTGATCGCGTCGATGAGTCCGTCCGCGTAGGCGTCCCAGTCGGCGTGGACCGTGGGGGTGCCGTCGGCGAGGGCGCGTTCGCGCTCGGCGAGGGTGTGCACCATCAAGTGGCGTGCCATGTCGCCGCGTTCGATCCGCACGGGCAGGGGAAGGTCGGGCAGGCACCGGTTGAGTCCGTCGAGGTTGCGCGCGATGGACGGGCCGAACGCCTCGTCGACCATGACCTCGCGCAGCACCGGGTCGGTCATCAGTTGGGCGGCGAACCGCGCGTACCAGGTGGGGCTGCCCAGTTGGCCCAGGTGCCGGGCGCCCGGCCGGACCAGGCACGCCACCCAGTCGCGTGCGTCGCGGGAGTCGCCGGTGGTGGCGAGCATGCGCTGCCGCAGGGCGTCGATCGGGTCGGCGTGCCGGCGGACGACGGCCCGGATCAGATCGGTCTTGGTGCCGAAGTGGTAGCCGACGGCGGCGTTGTTGCCCTGGCCGGCGGCCTCGCTGATCTGCCGGTTGGAGACGGCGAACACGCCGCGTTCGGCGAACAGGCGCTCCGCCGCGGTCAGGATGGCTTCCCGGGTCTCCGCGGCCCGCGCGGCTTTCACGGACATCGTCACCACCGGACCGGAACGTCGCACAGCCCGCCGACGACCAGTCCCTCGATGCGTCGCAACTCGCTGACGGGCACGGCGAGTTCGAGAGTGGGGAGGCGGCGCAGCAGGACGTCGAGCACCACCTGGAGCTCGGTGCGGGCGAGCGCCTGGCCCAGGCACGAGTGCGGCCCGGCACCGAAGGCCAGGTGGGGATTGGGGCTGCGCTCCAGCCGCAGGTCGTCGGCGGCGGCGAAGACCGTCCCGTCCCGGTTGGCGGCGGCCATGCTGCACACCAGGGTCGCGCCGCGGGGCAGGACGGTGCCGGCGACGTCGATGTCCTCCGTGACGTAGCGGGGCATGCCGAAACCGGCGTTGGCGTCGTACCGCAGGGCCTCCTCCACGGCGGTGCGCACCAGCGCGGGGTCGGCGACCAGCTGCTGCCAGCGGCGGCGATCGGCGAGCAGCAGCGCCGTCATCTTGCCGATCATGTTGGCGGTGGTCTCGTGGCCGGCGATCAGCAGGGCCTGGCCGGTGGCGGCGAGTTGGTCGTCGGTGAGCCGCCCGCCGTCGGCGTCGGTCGCGGTGATGAGGGAGCTGAGCAGGTCCTCCCCCGGCTCCGCGCGCTTGACCTCCAGGTGCTCGGTCAGGTAGGCGTGGAAGTCCCGTTGGGCGGTGTCGATCTCGTCCCGTCCGTAGCGGGTGAGGTTGAGCAGCATGTCGGACCAGCGCGAGAAGCGGTCCCGGTCGGCCGCCGGGACGCCGAGCAGATCGCAGATCACCCAGACCGGCAGCGGGAAGCCGACGCTCGCCTTGAGGTCGGCCGGGTGGCCCCGGTCGACCATCTCGTCGACCAGTTGTTCCGCCATCGCCTCGATCGCCGGGCGCAGGGCGTTCATCCGCTTGGCGGTGAACCACTTGGTCAGCATGCGCCGCCAGCGCTGTTGCCCGGCACCGTTGAGGGACGCGGCCATCGCGCTGTTGAACACCCCGCCGGAGGGGTCGGCGGAGATGCGGGCGGCGCCTTCGGCGTCCAGCCGCCGGGTGCAGCGCGGGTCGGAGAGCACCTGCTTGACGTCGTCGTAGCGGGTCAGCAGCGCGGCCCGGTCGCCGCTCGGCAGCGTCACCGGGGCCACCGGGCAGGTGGTGCGCAACTCCCGCCATTCGGCCGGTGCTTCCAACGCACCGGGGGCCGTCAGCGGATAGGCCGGTGCGGGGGCGCCGTCGTCGTGGCTCACCACCGTCTCCCTTCGTCCTGGGGTCGGTGGGCAGTCAACGCCGCACCGGCCCTTAAGTCAAGCAACTGACTTAGAACGCAACCCCGTTCCGACCCGGCCGTGTCCCTGCGACGCCGCTGGTCATCTCAACTGATCGAGTGCACTCCGCGGGAGGTCGTCGTTTCGGGGGCGCCGGCCCGATACCCTCCGCGCCATGGGGACCTTCGCCGACGAAGCACGGTCGCGGCTGGCGAATCTGCTGCGCATGGCAGGCAGCAGCGAGCGGGACCGGGCGCTGATCATCGCCTATGTGGAGTCCACGCCCGAGCCGCCGCCACTGGGCCCGCGCGGCATCCACACCAGCGGCTGCCCGCGGTGCCTGAACACCATGTGGGGCCAACGCGACCGGGACGGGCGGCCGATCTCGGTCTGTGCGCGGTGCGGATTCGTCAAGGAGGCCGACGGTGGACTGTCCTGACTGCGACCTGTCGATGGTGGAGCCGGGGCCGCAGGGCAACCGGCACTGCTGCTACCGCTGCGGTCGCGTCGCGGCGACGGGCGAGACCGCGGACGACATCACCATCCGTGAACGGGGACGGCAAGAGGCGTTCGTCCTGCTCGACTACGCGATGGCGCTGCGCGGCGAGTGCCGCACGCGCGCCCCTAGGGAGGACCTGCCCATGGGCCAGCTCATCCAGACCCGAGGCTGCGGCAAGTGCGGCGGCACCATGTACCGGACCGTCGAGACGGACGGGGACGGGAATCCGACGCAGGAGAGCCAGTTCGTCTGTTCCGCCTGCGGCCACATCGAGTGAGGTGACGGCGGGGAGGTGGGCCGAACCGGGGGCGGACGCGGACGCGGGTGCTGATCTTCTCGGAGAACGCCTGGTCGCGCGGGATTCCGTGCTTGGCGAGGGCGTCGAGCTGCGGCTGGAGTTCCTGGGCGGGCGTCGAGCAGTGGGCGTATCCGATGCGGATGTCGGCGGTGGGGGTGTCCGGCGCGAGGGCGAGCGGGACCGGGGGCCGGGGCACCACCATCTCCGCCTCACGCCGCCGTGCAGGTCCAGCAGCGCGTCCAGCATGTGCGGGACGGCCTGTCACTCAGCCATGGCCAGCACATCGCGGACCAGCCGTCGCGCGTACTCGCCATCGACGGGCAAGGCGAATACGACGTGGTGGTACAGAGGCGCAATGACATGGTCGAGGATCTGCGGGACGCTCGGTGCCTTCTCACCGCGTTCGCGGGCCCGGCTCACCACCTCCGATGCCTGCTCGCGCCGTTTCTCCGTGACCGGGCAACTCGCGACGGTCTCGGTGCGGGCCGAGACCATCGCGCGCAGGTATCGGGCTCGGTGGGGACGTGTGATGTCGCGGGCGATGACCTGCGCCCATTCGGTCAGATCCTGCTGGAGGGATCCGGTGTCGGGTGCTGACTCACCGTCCCGGGTCAGGGCGGCGACAGCGACTTCCTCAAGGAGAGCGTGGACGCTGTCCCAGCGTCGGTAGAGCGTCGTCGGGTTGACCCCGGCCCGTTCGGCGACCACGGGAAACGTGATCCTTTCGGCGCCCTCGCCCACGAGTTCACCGACCGAGGTGTAGATCGCGGCCAGTACTCGACTGCTCCGCCCTCCGGGGCGGCTGGCGGCTGCATGGTGAGACACGTCACCAGCATACGCAAAGATCTTTGCTTCTACTACGATGGGCCGCGTCGGGCTAAAGCAAAGATCATTGCATTTCGATGGAGGTCGCGTGCTCAGCCGTTCGGTTACGTTCTTCCTGGCCGGGGCCGTGGGCGCGGCCACGCTCACGGCCGCTTCGGCGCCGTCCCCCCTCTACCCGGTCTATCAGCGCCTGTGGGACCTCTCCACGTTCACCTTGACGGTCGTTTTCGCCGTCTACGTCTTCGCCTTGCTCGCCGCCCTGTTGACCGTCGGATCGATCTCCGACCGGGTGGGCCGTCGGCCTGTCGCCTGCGGCGCCCTGGTGCTGCTCGCTCTGGGCATGCTGCTCTTCGCCGTCGCCACAGGCGTCGGCGGCCTGATGGCCGCGCGCGTTGTGCAGGGGCTTGCCGTGGGGACAGCCGCCGGCGCCACCACGGCCCTGATCATGGAGTCCGCGCCGAACCCCCGGCTCGGCTCGACCCTCAGCAGTGCGGTCCCTTCCTTGGGGATAGCGATCGGCGCCGTCCTCGCCGGCGCCTTGGTGGAGTTCGCGCCACTGCCCCGCCAACTCGTCTTCTGGATCCTCACCGTCGTGCACCTGGTGCTCGCGGCACTCGTCTGGCTGGTTCCCGAGAAAGCTCGACCCGACTCGCCAACCCGCGAACCCATTTGGCGGTCACTGCTGCCCAGCGCCCAACTCCCGCGGGCCACGCGGCCGGTCTTCGTCGCACTGCTGCCGTCGATCAGTGCGACGTGGGCCCTTGGCGGCTTGTACCTCTCGCTCGGATCGTCGATCCTCACCACCGTCCTCGACGTGCACAGCCACTTCGTCGCGGGCGTCATCCTCGGCGTCTTCTTCGTCGCAGGGACGGCGGGCACGGTCGCGTCGGCCTTCGCTCGGCCACGACACCGCGCATGGTTCGGCCTCGGGCCCCTCGCCATGGGCGTCCTGGTCACCATCGCAGCCATGCCGGCGGGTGTCCTGCCGCTCTACGTCGTCGGGTCGCTGATCGCGGGATTCGGGTTCGGGGCGACGTTCCGGTTCGCCGTCCATGCCCTCGGTGAGGCGGCACCGATCGCCCGACGGGGCCAGGTGTTCGCGACGATGTACATCGTCAGCTACCTCGCCTTCAGTGTGCCTGCGCTCGCCGCCGGGCTCGCTGTCGAGCGATTCGGGCTCAAACCAACCGCCGTCGCGTATGGAGCCCTGGACATCGCACTGGTGCTGTTCGCTCTCGTTGCCGGGACCGCCCACGCGCGTCGACGGGATGGCGAGGACGAAGTCCGGCGCGGTATCGCACCGCCGTTGGTCTCGCGCGTTCTCGGCTCGCCGCGCCACACCACGCACTACCTGGAGTGCGGACCGGCCGATGGACCGCTGATGTTCTTCCTCCACGGGTGGCCGGGCATCGGGTTGTTGTGGCGGGCCCAGATGGAGGCGTTCGCTGCCGACGGGTGGCACTGCGTCGCGCCCGATCTGCGCGGGTACGGCGAATCCTCCGCCCCGGCGGATACCGACGCCTACACCGTCGAGGAGGTCGTGATGGACCTGACGGAGCTCCACGACCATCTCGGCGGCAGAACCGCGGTCTGGATCGGCCACGACTGGGGCAGCGTCGTGGCGGGAGCAGTGGCCGCACACGAGCCGGAGCGGTGCCGCGGCGTGGTGTTGACCTCGTGGGCCTACTACCCCACCGCCAACAGCCTGGCCACGCTCGTACCCCTGGTAGACCGTCAGCTCTACCCGGCCGACCGGTATCCGGACGGGCAGTGGGACTACTACCGCTACTACACGACACACTTCGAAGCGGCGGTCGCCGACCTTGACGCGGCTCCGGCGGCAACGCTGGCATCGGTCTATCGACCGGGCAGCCCCGCCGCGACCGGCGCCGTCTCACCGACGGCCACGGTCACACGCGACGGCGGACGCTTCGGCGCCGCGCACCGCGCACCGCCGACGCCGGCCGATCCGGCTCTCTGGCCACCGGCGGACTTCGACACCCTGGTGCAGGCGTTCGCAACTCACGGCTTTCGTCCTCCCTCTGCGTGGTACACAAACGACGACGCCAACATCGCTTACGCGCGCAAGGCACCCGACGGCGGGCGCCTGACGCAGCCGGTGCTGTTCGTCAACGGCGAGTGGGACGCGATCTGCAACATCTCGGGAAACCGCCAAGGCGACCCGATGCGCGCGGCCTGCGCAGATCTCACCGTGGCGCGGGTGCCTGCCGGACACTGGCTGCCGCTCGAAAGCAAGGCTCAACACATTGAAGCCATCCGCACCTGGCTCCGCTCCAAGAATCTTCGATGAGCAGCCAGAGATGGGCTCGTCCGGCTCGAAGCTCCGGCGGGGTTCACATGCGTCCGGAACAGCGGCGACAGCGCCCGCCGGGTCGGCATCGGTGAGCCTGTCCGTCCACTTCGGATCGGGTGCAGGTGCAGGTGCAGGTGCAGTACGAGCATGGACCTCCTGGCACTCCTTGTCCTGTCCGGCCAGGTCGCCGTCCTTGCCACGACCTGGAGTCCTTTTGTGGATCTCCTGGCGCGTCTCGACGTCGGCGAGGCAGTCGCAGACGAACGCGGTCCGTACCGCCCGCCCGAGTTCCTCGCTTGCCTGGTAGGTGGGGTGCCTGGGCGCGCCGCGGGTGAAACGGCGCAGGACCCGCTCGGGTCCGCGCCTACTCACTTCCCGCCGCCGGCCCGCTCCGCGCCAGCGCCGAACATCGCCGCGGCGTCCCGGCCCTTCGCCTGGTTCTCGGCGACGTAGGGCCGCACTTCCGCCTCGTACGCGGGGAACGCGGTCCGGTGGTCACCGGCCGCAGCGGCGAGTTGGCGGGCGAGCGAGCGTGCCCCGATGAGCGCCTGCGACGTGCCCATGCCGCTGGTGGGCGCGGCGCAGTAGCCGGCGTCCCCGACCAGCGCGATCCTGCCCCGCGACCAGCCGTCCAGATGGATCTGACAGGTCGAGGAGAAGGCGAAGTCGTCGGCCGCGGTCATCTCCTCCAGCAGGCGGGGCACCTCCCAGCCCTGCCCGGCGAACGCTTCCCGCACCGCCCGCTCCTGCACGTCCCGGCCCAGCCGGTCCAGCTCCGCCGAGGGCGTGGCGAAGGACAGGCTGACCACCATCCGGTCCGGGTCACCCGCACTGAACGCGTAGACCGCCGTGCCCTCGGTCGGCCGCAGCACTCCGCGGCGGTCGAGGCCGAGGCGGTTGGCCGTGGTGAATCCGGCACCGGACATCCCCAGGTGCCGTACCGCGTCGGGCGGCACGTCGAAGGCGAGTCGGCGCACCATCGAGTGGACCCCGTCCGCACCAATGACGAGGTCGAAGCGCCGCGGCGCGGTCCGCTCGAACGTGACCGCCACGCCGGCGTCGTCCTCGCTGAGCGCGGTGACGGAGTCGTCGAAGACGTACTCCACGTCCGCCGCGGTGAGCCGGTGCAGGATCCGGGTCAGCTCCCGTTTCGGCACTTCGAGGTCGCCGGCGAACGCCTCGGCCGGGAGCTCCCCGACCGTCGCCCCCGCCTCGTCCACCAGGGTGGTGCCGCCCATCCGCGTGTCGTGCCCGCGGACCTCGTCGAGGACGCCCAGCTCGGCCAGCACGTCGAACGCCGCACCGCGGAAGTCCACCGCGTACCCGCTGTCCCGCAGGGCCGGTGCGCGCTCGACCACGGTGACCTCGTAACCGTCGCGGCGCAGGAAGTGGGCCAGGGCCGGGCCGGCCACGCTGGCACCGGAGATCAGAACCTTCGGCTTCGTCATGGACGGCACGCTAGCCAGCTCTTGCCCATTTGGTCAAACCATTTGGATGAACCAATTGGGCAATGCTCCGCTATGCTGTGCGGCATGGGAAACCGAGAGGATCTGCTCGCCGGGGCCAAGCAGTGCCTGATCGAACGGGGCTGGGCACACACCACCGTCCGGGACATCGCCACGGCCGCCGGAGTCAGTCACGCCGCCATCGGCTACCACTTCGGCTCCAAGGACGCGCTGCTCACCCAGGCACTCGTGCAAGCGGTGGACGAGCTCGACGAGGAGCTCCGTCCGCGCACCTCGTCGGACCGACCGGAAGAACGCTGGCAGGCGCTGATCGACAGCTTCACCACGCACCGGGCGCTGTGGGTGGCGCAACTGGAGGCCGCCGTGCAGGCCGAACGCTCACCCGAGGTGCGCGCACACCTCGCCGAGGGGCAGCGTCAGGGCCGGGAGGGCCTCGGCGGCTCGGTGCCGCTCGCGTTGCTCAGCGGCCTGATGTTGCAGTGGTTGGTGGATCCGGAGCACGCACCGTCCGGCGCCGAGGTCGTCGAGGAACTCCGCGCGGTCACCGGCCAGCCCTGACCCCCGTGATGCGGGCGGCGACCGCCACCGCCGCCTGACAAGCCGTCATCGATGCCGGCCGGCGAGGGTTCCGCACGGCGGTGGCGAACGTCATACGGGCCTCAACGGCGCCTGAGCGCACGGTCGGTGAGGGCGGCGGCCGCACCGGTGTAGCCGGTGGGGTCGGCGAGGGAGACCAGGTCGAGGTCCGTCAGGGCCGGCTCGTCCGCCAGGGCGTCGGCGAGGCCGCCGCCTCCCGCGCGGACCGTGTGCGCCGCCTCGGCGAGCAGTTGGCGGGCCCGCGGCCGGCCCAGCCGAGCGGCGAGCACGACGGCCAGTCGCTCCGAGACGACCATCCCGTTCGTCAGGTCCAGGTTGGTGCGCATGCGTGCGGGATGCACGTCCAGGCCGGCGACGAGTTCCGCCGCGTCCCGGGCCGCTCCCCCGACCAGACGGAGCAGGTCCCGCAGGGTTTCCCACTCCGCGTGCCAGGCACCGGCGGGCCGCTCGTCCACCGCGGCGACGCACCCGTACAGCACGGCGGCCAACCCGGGCGCCCGGCGCGCGGCCGCGGCGACGAGCGTGGCCCGCACCGGATTGGCCTTGTGCGGCATGGCCGACGAGCCGCCGCCGGTCCCCTCGCTCACCTCGCCGACCTCGGTACGGGAGAGCAGCAGCACGTCGGCCGCGAGCTTGCCCAGTGCCCCGGCGGTGAAGGCCAGCGCGCCGGCCAGATCGGCCACCGGGGTCCGCAGGCCGTGCCAGGGCAACTCCGGTGCGGCCAGGGCGACTTCCCGAGCGTAGGCATCGAGCAGACGCAGCGCGTCCGCCGGCGGCGCGGCGTCCATGGCCTGCGCGTCGGCCTGGAAGGCGGCCAACGTGCCTGCCGCACCCCCGAGTTGGGCCGGCAGGGTGCCGCGCACCGCGAGCAGACGGTCCCGAGCGTCCAGCGCCAGACTGCGCCACCCCGCGGCCTTCAGTCCGAAGGTCGTCGGGACGGCGTGCTGGGTGAGCGTGCGGCCCGCCACTGGCGTGTCGCGATGCTCGCCGGCCATCCGCGCCAGGGCGCCGGCCGCGGCCTCCAGGTCGGCCACGACCAGTCCCGTGGTCCGGTGGGCCACCAGCATCAACGCCGTGTCGAGGATGTCCTGGCTGGTGGCGCCACGGTGCACGTACGGCGCGTGGGCGTCGGGCACCGCCGCGGTCAGCGCGGCGACCAGCGGGATCACCGGATTGCCGCCGTCCCGCCCGCGCAGCGCCAGCTCGCGGGCGTCGAAGCGGTCGGCGCGGGCGGCCTCGGTCACGGCCCGGGCCGCCGCGGCGGGCGCCAGGCCGAGTGCCGCCTGCGCCCGGGTGAGCGCGGCCTCGGCGTCCAACAGGGCCTGGAGGACGGCGGTCTCGCCCGTGGCGGCCTCGGCCGCAGAGCCCACACGCACCGGGTCGAGCAGTCCGGCGTCCGGCTCGTCGTACGCCGGGAACGCGCCGTCGTGGGCCTCGTGATCGACGTCGTGGCCGTCGTGGTCGACACTCATGCGAACTCCAGGAACACCGTCTCCGCCGCACCCTGCAACCGGATGTCGAAGCGATGACTGCCCCGCGGCTCGGCGACCGCCACCAGGGTCGCGCGCCGTTCGGGTGGCAGTGCGGCCAGCAGCGGGTCGGTGATCTGCTCCCGGTCCGCCGCCGGCAGGTACACCCGGGTGAACAGGTGCCGGGTCAGGCCCCGGGCGAAGACGCAGACCGCGAGGTGGGGCGCGTGCCCGCCGCGGGCGCCCGGGCGGAGGGTGCGGACCGCCCAGTGGCCGTCCGCATCGGTCGCGACCCGGGCGAAACCGGTGAAACCGATACCGTCGCGGCCGAGGAGGCCACCGGTCGTCGGGGCGCGGCGCAACGATCCGGTGGCCCGCGGCAGTTCGCCGTCCGGGCCCGGTCCCCAGAATTCCAGCAGCGCGTCCGGGACGGGGGCGCCCGCGCCGTCCCGAACGTGGCCGTGGAGGACGAGGGTGTCCGGATGGCCCGCCGGGGCCGCGTCACCGCCGCCCGGGAACGGCAGGGCGCATCCGTGGAACGGGCCGACCGTCTGGGCGGGCGTGGGCCGTGCGGAGGGGGTCGTCACGTCAGCGGCCCTCCTCGATCCAGGTGGCGGTGGGGCCGTCGAGGACGATGTCCCAGCGGTAGCCCAGGGACCACTCCGGCTCCGACCGCTCGTGGTCGTAGCGGGCGACCAGCCGTTCGCGGGCGGCGGCGTCGGTGACCGACTGGAGGATCGGATCGTGCGCGAAGAGCGGATCGCCGGGGAAGTACATCTGCGTGATCAGCCGCTGGGTGAACGCGGTCCCGAAGAGCGAGAAGTGGATGTGCGCGGGACGCCAGGCACCGGTGTGGTTCCGCCAGGGGTAGGCCCCGGGCTTGATCGTGGTGAAGGCGTAACCGCCGTCGTCGCCGGTCAACGTCCGGCCGACGCCGGTGAAGTGCGGGTCGAGCGGTGCCGGGTGCTGGTCGAGTTGGTGGGCGTACCGGCCGGCGGCGTTGGCCTGCCAGATCTCGATCAGTTGGCCGCGCACGGGACGGCCGGACCGGTCCAGCAAGCGGCCGCTGACGGTGATGCGCTCGCCGAGCGGTGCGCCCTGGTGCTGGCGGGTGAGGTCGTGGTCGAGTGCGGTGACGTCGCTCCCGCCGAACGCCGGTGAGGCCAGTTCGACGGCCTCGGGATCCTGCGACAACGCCACGGTGACGAGGGGTTGTCGGGGGTGCCGCAGGGCGGTGGAGCGGTACGGCGGGTAGGCGTGCGCCGGCTGTGCGGTGCGTGCGGCGCCGCCGGCGACGGACGCCTCGTAGGTCGCCCGCGCCTGTGCGATCTCGTGGTCGATCTCGCTCTGGGTGGCTGTTGCCATGCGTCCTCAACCCTTCTGGTCACGCAGCTCGTTGGTCGCCGTCCGCACGGGTGCGGCCGTCTTCGCGACGATCTCCTCGACGGTGACGCCCGGCGCCCGCTCCACGAGGACGAACCCGTCGGCCGCCGTGTCGAGCACGCCGAGGTCGGTGATGATCCGGTCGACGCAGCCCCGGCCGGTCAACGGCAACGTGCAGTCCGCGACGAGCTTGGCGGAACCGTCCTTCGCCGTGTGGGTCATGGCGACGAGCACGGTGCGGGCGCCGTGCACCAGGTCCATCGCCCCGCCGATCCCGCTGATCATCTTGCCGGGCACCGCCCAGTTGGCGAGGTCACCGCGGTGCGAGACCTCCAGGGCGCCGAGCACCGCGACGTCGATATGACCGCCCCGGATCATCCCGAAGGACAGGGCGGAGTCGAAGTAGGCGGCGCCGGGGAGCACCGTGACGGTCTCCTTGCCGGCGTTGATGAGGTCGGGGTCGAGCTGGTCCTCGGTGGGGTACGGCCCGGTCCCCAGGATCCCGTTCTCCGACTCCAGGACCACCTCCACGCCCGCCGGAAGGTAGTTGGGGATGAGGGTGGGCAGTCCGATGCCGAGGTTGACGTACTGACCATCCGTCAGTTCGGCGGCCGCCCGCGCGGCCATCTCGGCCCGGTTCCACGGCATCAGCGGCGCTCCCTTCCTGCGGTCCCGGGCACGGCGACGGTACGTCGTTCGATCTGCTTGTCGGCCGCCTGCTCCGGGGTGAGCGCCACGACCCGCTGGACGAAGACGCCCGGCAGGTGGACCTGGTCCGGGTCGATGGCGCCCGGCTCGACCAGTTCCTCCACCTCGGCGATCGTGAGGCGCCCGGCCATCGCCGCGAGCGGATTGAAGTTCCGGGCGGACTTGGCGAAGACCAGGTTCCCGTGGCGGTCCCCCTTGGCGGCCCGGACGAGCCCGAAGTCGGTGCGGATTCCCCGTTCCAAGACGTGCGGGCGCCCGTCGAACTCCCTGACCTCCTTGGGCGGCGATGCCACGGCGACCCCGCCGGCGCCGTCGTACCGCCAGGGCAGTCCCCCGTCGGCGACCTGGGTGCCGACGCCGGCGGGGGTGTAGAAGGCGGGGATGCCCGCGCCGCCGGCGCGCAGCCGCTCCGCGAGCGTCCCCTGCGGAATCAGCTCGACCTCCAGTTCGCCGGCCAAGTAGCGGCGCGCGAATTCCTTGTTGGCGCCGATGTACGAGCCGGTGACCCGGGCGATCCGGCCGGCGGCGAGCAGCACGGCCAGCCCCCGGTCGAGCGCGCCGCAGTTGTTCGAGACGACGCCGAGCCCGCCGACGCCCGTCTCGTGCACGGCGTTCAGGAGCACCTCGGGCACGCCGCTGAGGCCGAACCCTCCGACGGCCAAGGAGGCGCCGTCGCGCACGTCGGCCACCGCCTCGGCGGCCGAGCTCACCACTTTGTCCATGCTCAACTCTCCCCTACCGCCACTAGATTGCTCAGTACACTGACTATCTACCGGCAGTTTCGAAGCGTGACATGATGAGTGAGGGAGGGCAAGACCCTCCGTACGCAGAGCATTGGCGAGAGGAGCAGGGAGGCGCCGTGCCCGCGCTCGACCTCAGCACCCACCCCGGCCACCTGGCCCGGCGGCTCCAGCAGGCACACACGTTGCTGTGGACGACGATCGTGTCGGAGGACGTCACCTCCCCGCAGTTCGCCGTGCTCAACACCCTCGTCGGCGAGGACGGCCTGGACCAACGGACCGTGGGCGAGCGGGTCGGCCTCGACCGCTCGACCATCGCCGAGGTGGTCCGACGCCTGGTGGCGCGCGAGTTGATCGAGAAGACCCGCGACACCGAGGACGCCCGCCGCTCCGTGCTGCGGCTCACCGCCCAGGGCAGCCGGCTGCACCACAAGCTCGCCGGTCGGACCGCCCGGATGAACCAGCTCTTCCTGGCCCCCCTGGACCCCGAAGAGCGGGACGTTTTCCTGGAGTTGCTGCACCGGGTCTCCACGGCGGCCGAGGGGCTGCGTCGGCCCGCCACCAGGCCGCCGGCCACGCCGCGCTCCTGAGCCGCGGGGAATTGCGCACGGCGAACGACGGGACCCGCCCCGCCCGCACCGGGATCACCGGAACGGGAACGGGACGGGTCCGTTGCCTCGAAGACCGTGGCTCACACGGTCGGTGACGGCTGCTTCAGCGCCGGCCGCCGTGGTGACCCTTGTGGTGCTTGTGGTGCTTGAAGTGGCCGTTGATGCAGACGTTGCCGAAGGCCGGGCTCAGCAGGCCCGCGACGTTGACGGTGTTGCCGCACAGGTTCACGGGAACGTGCACCGGGATCTGAATGAGGTTGCCCGACAGCACACCGGGCGAACCGACAGCGCTGCCCGCCGCGTGACCGTCGGCGAAGGCAACCGAACTCCCGCCCAGAGCGGTTCCGGCCGCGAGGGCGGCCACGGCGGTAATCCGAGTGATCCGTGACATTCCGAACCTTTCGTTCGTTCCAAGCGGCCCACTGCCGCTCGCTGCTCTTCCCTTCGGCACGCAGATCGCCAGCATTAAGGCAAGGGGTAGCAATTCCCTCTTTCGCGTTGTTTCGCTCATGTCGACCACCCGCGCGTGCCGATTCGTCGCGCTCCGCGCTTCCGTCCGCAGACGGCACCGCAGACAGCACCGCCCGGTCAGCCGGGAACGGGCGCCCGCCGACGCCTCCGTCACTCCGCCATCGGGGCTCGGCAGTGCGGGCAGGTCCTCACCCCTCGGGCGGCGCAGTGGCGACCGCAATCGGGACAGACCCGGCCCAGCCAACAGGCGCCCTCGCCGCCCTCCTCGGCCGGGCGGCCGGCCCGCAGATGCCGCGCCAGGACCCGGGCGTGGCTGAGGTGTATCGGCGTGACGGCGGTCTGCAGCACCAGCGGACCGCCCCGCGCCAGCCCGTGGAGGCGCCGGAGCCCGGCGGCGCGCACGGGCTCCCCGAGCTCGCGCTCGTAGCGGTCGGCGAACGCCGCGTACCTCGCCTCGTGCACGCCGTACCACCGCCACAGCGCGGCCGAGGGAGCTACGGCGGCCAGCCACACGTCCGGGTAGGCGACCCCGGACCTGCGCCCCAGCGGCAGGCTCCGGTCGACCAGCACCCGTATTCCGGGCCAGGGCCGTGCGACGGCGTACATCGATTCCGTCCAGACGCTGCGAGTGGTCTCACCGGCGGCCTGGGCATGGCGCTCCGGTCGTTCCTCACCGCTCACCGGGTGCACTCCTTGTCGTCCGTCAGCCTGCGCTTCGAGGCTCTCACGCGGCGCTCCCCCCGGGGCCGACCCGCGCCCGACGGTGGCCGGACGTCGCCGGCGCCGCCGTGGAACCGCGACCTCCGGCTGGTCGGACGCCGGCACTAGGGTGGGGGGACACGGCACGGGCAAGGCGGGGCACGATGACGAACGGCGAGCCGGAGCTGGCGGCGGAGCAACGGCGCCACTGGCAGCAGACGTACTCCGCGCACCCCGGCATGTACGGGGTCGAGCCGTCCGCCGCGGCCCGGCACGCCGTCGCGGCGTTCCGCGCCGCCGGCGCCCGGCGGGTGCTGGAGCTGGGTGCGGGGCACGGCCGCGACGCCCTCGCCTTCGCCCGCGCGGGGTTCTCGGTACACGCCACCGACTTCAGCGCCACCGGCCTCGACCAGCTGCGCCGCGCCGCGCAGGAGCAGGGCCTCGACGGGCGGATCAGCACCGCCGAGCACGACGTCCGCGCTCCGCTCCCGTTGCCGGACGATTCGGTGGACGCGGTCTTCGCGCACATGCTGCTGTGCATGGCGCTGTCGACGCGGCAGCTGCGGGACGTGCTGGCCGAGGTGCGGCGCGTGCTCCGGCCCGGCGGCGTGTTCGTCTACACGGTGCGGCACACCGGCGACGCCCACTACGGCACGGGCGTCGCGCACGGGGACGGCATCTACGAGCACGGTGGCTTCGCCGTGCACTTCTTCGACCGGGCCCTGGTCGACGAGTTGGCGGTGGGCTGGCAGCTGACCGAGGTCCACGGCTTCGAGGAAGGCGCTCTTCCGCGTCGACTGTGGCGCGTCTCCCAGACCCTGCCCGGCGCCGCGGACCGCCGCGGTGCGGTAAGCCCGCCGGAGTCCGGGCGGGCCGGGACCTAGCCGGCGCGGTCGTCGAACGTCGGCCGCACGGTGAGGAGTTCGCTGAGGTCGGCGCCCGGTGCGTACTCGACCGGGGCGGTGCCGCGGCGGAACAGTCGGGCCCCGGTGGCCAGTCCGTGCAGCGTCAGGCGGTCGTCGGTGCGCCGGAGCCAGGTGCCCTCGCGCAGGCCGAGGACGGGGACGTCGTTCTCCTCCAGGAACTGGGTGAGCCGTTCCTCTCGGGTCTCGCCCATGTGGGCGCTGGCCGGGTCCGGGTCCAGGTAGTGCGGGTTGATCTGGAAGGGGACCAGGTCGAGCGCGGCGAACGAGGGGGGCTGGACGATCGGCATGTCGTTGGTGGTGCGCAGGGTCGGACAGGCCATGTTGGTGCCGGCGCTGGAGCCCATGTAGGGCATGCCGGCGCGGACCCGCCCGGTGAGGGCGTCCACCAGTCCGCGCTCGTGCAGCGTCTTGAGCAGGCGGAAGCTGTTGCCGCCGCCGGTGAACACCGCCTGGGCGGAGGCGACGAGTTCGCGCGGGTCGGCCGCGGTGTGCGCACCGCGGACCCGGATGCCCAGCTCGGCGAAGAAGGCCGCGGCCTTGGCGGTGTAGCCGTCGTGGTCGGCCAGTGCGTAGGGGACGAAGAGGAGTTCCGACACGCCGGCGAGGTGCGCGGCGACGGCCTCGCGGGCGTGTTCGAGGTAACCACGGCCGGGCGCGGAGGAGTTGGAGAGCAGCAGCAGTCGCGTGCTGGGCATGGGCGGTGCCTTTCGCAGGGGGTGGGGCGGTGCGCGGGTGGGCGGTGGGTCAGTCGGTGCCGGGGGTCGGCTGGCCGGCGGCGGGAGTGCGGCGGCCGGTTGCGGCGCGCGGCGGCCGGCGCGGGGTGAGGAGTTCGGCGAGCGCTGCGGCGGCCTCGCTCAGCGGGGCGAGCAGGTCCTCGCGCGGGCCGTCGAGCCGGTCGTGCGGGCCGACCAGGCTGAGCGAGCCGACCGGCTGGCCGCGCACGACGACCGGGACGGCCAGTCCGGCGGTCGCCGGGTCGTACTCGCCCTGGGAGTAGGCGTGGCCGTCCTGCGGCACCCGGGACATCCGCTGCTCCAGTTCGGCCTCGTCGGTGACGGTCAGCGTGCTGAACCTGGCCATCGGGCGGCCGTAGAGCAGTGCGGCCCGGGCGCCCGGGGTGAGCATGCCGAAGTAGGCGCGGGAGGTGGCGCCGGCGTGCGCCGGATACAGCTCGTCGGCCAGGCGGTAGGCGCGCAGCGGACCGGCCGCGCCGTCGGCGGATTCCACGCAGCGCATGTGGACCCCGTCCGGCACCGCGAACAGGGCGGTGACGCCGGCCGCGGCGGCGAGTTCGCGCAGCGTGGGGCGGACCAGCCCGGCCATGCCGCTGTGTCGTTCCCAGGCGGTGGCCATGTGCCAGACCGCGGGGCCCAGGCGGTAGCGGCGGGTGACCGGGTCGGACACCAGGAAGCCGCGGTGGGCGAGCGACGCCAGCAGCCGCTGCGACACCGACTTGTCCCAGCCGAATTCGGCGGCGAGGTCGGTCACCCCCCATTCCTCCCGGTCGTGGGAGAAGGCGAGCAGGACCTGGAGCACGCGGTCGGCGGTCTGGAGCGGAGCGCCTCGTTCGGTAGTCACGGCGGCAGCCTATACCGTCATCTGAGACTGCTTCCCTGATATAGAGAAAAGGTTGCTCACTTGGATATGGCCGGCGCAACCTGAGCGAAATCGCGCCGCGCACCACCTCGCACCAGGGAGCCACCGTGCTCAAGCACGTACTCGACGTCCTCCAACTCCTCGACCGCCCGCAGACCGACGGGCAGCTCCTCGCCGCGTACCTGCGCGGCGTGCTCGACGGCGCCGTCCGGGAGGCCGCCGGCACCCCGGCCGCGACCGCCGTCCGGTCGGACGCGGTGGAGATCACCGTCACCCGGGTCGAAGGGGCCAAGGGCGGGACCGACTTCGTCAAGGTCGTCGTGCCGGGCGCCGACGGGGCCCGGGCCGGCGGCGACGCCCCCACGCTGGGCGTGCTCGGCCGGCTCGGCGGCGTCGGGGCCCGGCCCGAACGCACCGGTCTGGTCTCCGACGCGGACGGCGCCGTCGCCGCGCTCGCCACCGCGGCCAAACTGCTCGACATGTACGGGCGCGGCGACGTGCTGCGCGGCGACGTGATCGTCAGCACCCACGTCTGCCCCAACGCGCCGACCCGGCCGCACGACCCGGTGCCCTTCATGGACTCCCCCGTGTCGATCCTCGACTGCAACCGCGCCGAGATCGACCCGGCCATGGACGCGGTCGTCTCGATCGACACCACGAAGGGCAACCGGCTGCTCAACCACCGCGGCATCGCCCTGTCCCCGACGGTCAAGGAGGGGTGGATCCTGCGGGTCAGCGACGATCTGCTGAGCATCCTGGAGACCGTCACCGGCGAGGCCGCGCACGTCCTGCCGATCACCACGCAGGACATCACGCCCTATGGGAACGGCGTGCACCACATCAACTCGATCATGCAGCCCTGCGTGGCCACCGACGCGCCGGTCGTGGGCCTCGCCGTGACCGCACAGAGCGCGGTGGCCGGCTGCGCCACCGGCGCCAGCCACGAGACCGACATCGCCGCGGCCGGCCGCTTCGCGCTGGAGGCGGCCAAGGAGTTCGGCCGCGGCGCCGCGCGGTTCCACGACGCCGAGGAGTTCGCCCGGCTCGTTGAGCTCTACGGGCCCATGACCCGACTCCAGGCGAGCGCGCCCGACGAGGACGCCGCCGCCTGACCTCCTGGGCGCGCCGCCCCGGACCCGCCACGGCGTCCGGGGCGGCGCGCCCCCAGCCCCCGCGGGGCCCGCCCCACCTCACCACCGGACGAACCGCACCGGAGCACCCATGAGCCAGACACCGCCGGCCCCGCCGGCCGACGCCCCGGAGACCCGGGCGGCCCACCCCAGAGCGTTCGAACCCGTCACGTTGATCGTCACGATCGTGCTCTCCGTACTCGGCGCGGTCATCGGCCTCGTCCTGATCACGACCCTCGGGATCGCGCCCAACACCTCCGTCATCGGCGCGCTGCTCGCCATGCTCATCGGGCGGATCTCCTTTGCCGCGCTGCGCCGGATGCGCGATCCGCACCGGCAGAACCTGGTGCAGTCCGCCGTCTCCGGTTCCACCTTCGCCGCCGCCAACTCGCTGATCACCCCGATCGCGGTGCCCTATCTGCTGGGCCGCCCCCATCTGGTGTGGCCGATGCTCGGCGGCGCGGTGATCGGCCTCGCCGTGGACAGCTGGGTGCTCTACCGGGTCTTCGACTCGCGGCTGTTGCCCGCCTCGGCCGCGTGGCCGGCCGGCGTGGCGGCCGCCGAGACGATCAAGGCCGGGGACGAGGGCGGACGCAAGGCCGGGCTGCTCGGGATCAGCGCCGTCGTCGGCTTCCTCGGCGCCCTGGTCAAGCTGCCGACCAGTGCGGCCGGCGTGGCCTTCCTCGGCAACGTCTGGGCACTGCTGATGTTCGGCGTCGGCCTGCTGGTCGCCCAGTACGCACCGGAGGTCCTGCACACCGACCTCGCCGCCCACTACGTGCCGCACGGCGTGATGATCGGTGCCGGGCTGGTCGCTCTGGTGCAGGCGGTCCTGCTGATGCGCGAGCGGCGCGCCGAACGGTCCGCCCGTCAGGCGGGCGAGCGGGCGGCGGCCCGTGCCGCGGCCGAGGCGGCCTACGAGGACCGCTTCGACGCCGAGACCCGCACGGTCGACGCGCGCCGGTTGCGTCGGGGCCTGCTGGAGGGCTTCGTGCTGTTCCTCGCCGGCGCGGTGGTCATCGCCGTGTTCGGTGGGGTGACGTCCGGCATGAGCGGGGCCGGCCTGGTCGGCTGGGTGCTGCTGGCCGGCGCCGCGGCCCTCGTCCACCAGCTGATCGTCGGGCTGGCCGCGATGCACTCGGGCTGGTTCCCGGCGTTCGCGGTCACCCTCATCTTCCTGATCCTCGGGCTGGTGCTGGGCATCCCGATGGTGCCGCTGGCGCTGCTCGTCGGGTACGCCGCCTCCACCGGACCGGCCTTCGCCGACGTCGGGTTCGACTTCAAGGCCGGCTGGATCCTGCGCAAGGACGCCGTGCCGTGGCGGCCGTACGAGCGTGCCGGCCGCCGCCAGCAGTACCTCGCGCAACTGGTCGGCTTCGCCGTCGCCGTCCTCGTCGTCATGATCGCCTGGCAGCCGTTCTTCTCCGAAGGCCGCGTGCCGCCGGTCGCCAAGGTCTACGTCGACACCATCAAGGCCGGTCTCACCGACCCGCACGCGCTGATGATGATGGGGCTGTGGGCGATCCCCGGGGCGCTGATCCAGCTCCTCGGCGGCTCGTCGCGGCAGATGGGCGTCCTGCTGGCCACCGGTCTGCTCGTCGCGACCCCGCAGGCGGGTTGGCTGGTGCTGGCCGCGCTCGCGGTGCGCTTCGGCTACACCCGCTACCGCGATCGCCGGGCCGGCCGGGACGACCTGGCCCGGGCCGACGCGCGGGCCGCCGCCGACGCCGACCTCGCGCTGGTGGGGGCCGGGTTGGTCGCCGGGAGTTCCCTGCACGACGTCAGTCAGATCTACAAGGCCCTCTGACCCGCGCCGACACGAGAGGAACGCACCCACCATGAACGCAGCATCCGGACCCGGCCCCGCGCCGCACGGCCCCGGCCTGGGCCTGGTCACCATCGGGCAGTCCCCGCGCACCGACCTGACCGCCGACGTCGCGCCGCTGCTGCGCGGGCTGCGGGCGATCGAGCACGGCGCCCTGGACCTCGACGAGTTCACCGGCCCGGCCGGCGGGCGGACCCGCGCGGACCTCGCGCCGGCGACCGGCGAGGCCCCGCTCGTCACCAGGCTGCGCGACGGCGGCTCCGTCGTCCTCGGGCACGAGGCGCTCGCCCCTCGGATGCGCGACGCGGTGGCCCGCTGCGAACGGGACGGTGCCGCCGCGACGCTGTTGCTGTGCACCGGCAGCTTCCCGCCGGTCCCGGCCCGGCGGCCGCTGCTGTACGCGGAGCCGCTCGTCCAACAGGCGGTCCGCGGCATCGCCGGCAGCGATCCGGTCGGGCTCGTGTGCCCGCTGCCCGACCAGCGCGCCGACGTCGAACGCCGCTGGTCGCAACTGCTGCCCGGCACCGTCCGGGCCGCCCCCGGCAACCCCTATGCGGACGATGCCCTGGCGCACGTCGCCGAGGCCGCACGCGAGTTGGCGCGTGGCGGCAGTCGCTGGCTGGTGCTGGACTGCATCGGCTACACCGAGGCGATGCGGCGGGCCGCGGCGGCCGCGAGCGGCCTGCCCGTACTGCTGTCCCGCACCCTCGCGGTGCGACTGGCCACCGAAGTGGCCTGCGCCGTCCCCGGCTGACCCGGGCGCGTCGCCCGTCCCTGGCCGGGCGCGGCGGTGTGCGTCAGGAGCGGAAGCCGATGAGGCCGTAGCCGGGTCGTGCCTGCGCGTGGCGCATCCACTCCAGGCACTGCATGACGGCCTCCACCACCTCGGGCTCCAGCGGCGGTGCGTGCTCCGCCCGCTTGGTGGCTTCGAACTCCTCCAGCGCCCGCGCGATCTGCTCGGGCGTCCAGACACCGCACCCCGGCATGTCCGCGTGGGGAACGGGAGCGGGCGGCACGCCGTAGCTGAAGTCGCTGACGGAGACGGCCGTGATGCGCAGGTCCTTCAGTCCCCGGTCGACGGTCTCCAGCCAGTCGCCGCGGTGCGGCGTGAAGCAGTCGTTGGGCAGGAACGAGCCGGTCAACGCACACAACCTCATGTAGGCGTAGCCGTATTGGAAGGCGTGGTGGGACTGATCGCTGAAGGGACCGCCGTGGACGACCGCACGGAGCGCGTCGTACGCGGTGGGGGCGCCCTGCGCGATCTCGTGGCTGAAGTAGTCGTCGTCGCCGGCCAGGTCGTCCTGGAAACGGGTGCGTATCACCTCCAGCAGTTCGTCGTCGCCGGATCCGACCAGGGCGCGGGTCGCGGCCACGTCGAGCAGATAGACGCTCAGGGAAGAACTCATGCCGCGACCCTAGGCGTTGCCACTGACAACGCGCCGTCCCGCGCCGCGGTGCCTGGTTCGTCGCCGTCTCCGGTGCTGTGAACGGGGGCGTTCGCCGGGATGCGTCAACCGGTGCGGCGGGGGCGACCCTGTGCTCAGGCGCCGGAGACCCCGTGGCCGACCATCGAGAGCGGATCGACGACGGAGTCGAACGTCTTCTCGTCGACGTGGCCGCTCGCCAGGACTGCCTCCTTGAGCGTCTGGCCGTTGGCCAGCGCGGATTCGGCGAGGTGCGCCGCGTTCTGGTACCCCATGACCGGGCGCAGCGCTGTCACGAGCATCAAGCTCTCGTCCGCATACCGCCGGATCTTCTCCTGGTTGAGCCGCGTACCGCTGACGGAGGAGGTGCGCAACTTCTCCATACCGTCTGCGAGGATGCGCGCGGAGTGGAGGAAGTTGTTGATGATAAACGGGCGCATGGGATTACCGTGAGAAAGCCGAGGACACCGCCGACCTTAAACAGCGCGTTGGATTCACTGAACGCACAAGAAGGTGTTCAAGGTCGAGGCGATCGACGAGAAGTGCGCCCACCGCTACCGAGAGAGCACCGGGAACAACCACAAAGGATTTCCAGAATCCCGGACCGCGCTGGACCACATTGTCTTCCTGGTCGACGAGCACTCGGACCTGGAAGCCTGGATGGTGCGGCTGGAAAAGCCGAGAATTAAGCGCACGCCGATCCGACACCAGCAGGAACCGTTCACCTGCTCGGCCATGACATTCCGGAATCCGGACTGCGTTTAGCTCGAATTTGCGCCTTGAGGCGACGGGAACGAATTGTGCGGACCTGCGGTTGCCGCGCCTGCCAGCCCGAGGTAGCTTCAGAAACAGTGAATTCTTCCGGGTCCGAAATTGCGAGGAGGCGTAGTCGTGGGTCGAGTTCTGTTTGTGATGACTGGTGCAAGCTACTGGACGTTCGAGAACGGTCATCGCCATCCGACAGGGTACTGGGCCGAGGAGTTCGTCGCGCCCTACCGCGTCTTTACGGATGCCGGATACCAGGTCACGGTGGCAACCCCGGGTGCCGTCATCCCCGTCGTGGACACCATGAGCCTGCAGCCCCGTTACGCGGGAGGCGAGGAGAACATGCTCAAGGAGACCGCGGTCATCGAGTCCGCCGAGGAGCTCCGCCACCCCATCGCCATCAAGGACGCGCGGCTCGACGACTACGACGCGGTCTACTACCCCGGAGGCCACGGTCCCATGGAGGACCTCGCGTTCGACGCGGACTCCGCCGTGCTGCTCCGCAAGGCACTCGCTTCGGGCAAGCCCCTCGCCATCGTCTGCCACGCACCGGCCGCCATCCTCTCGACCCGCGACGAGAACGGGAACACACCCTTCGCGGGCCGCGACGTGACGGGCTTCTGCAACGAGGAAGAAGAAGGCGTCGGCTTCGCCAAGGACGCGAAGTGGCTGCTGGAGGACGAGCTGAAGAAGCTACCCACCAACTACTCCCGTGGTCCCGCCTGGAAGTCGTACCTCGTATCGGACGGCAACCTGCACACGGGGCAGAACCCCGCGTCCTCCGGGCCGCTGGCGCAGGAAGTGCTCAAGGTCCTTTCCTGAGTCTGACCGGCGACCGGCGGCACCGAGCTCCCGGATCAGTCGACCCCGGCCCGACCTGCGACGTGGCGCCAGCCGTCGGAAGCCGTGCCCTTCAGCCGGGCGAGTACCCCACGCTCCAACAGCGACGGCCTGTCAAGCCGTCAGGACACCCACTGCCGCACGGCGAACGACGGCGGAATCGGATGCGTGCCAACCGCGGAGACGCGAAAATGGTGATCCGCGGCACGGCGGAACGCGGACCACCACGACTTCCACGTCGGAGGCTGCTTTCGGGTTCAAGCGGCCGACCGGACACGGCAGTCGCGGCGGCTGCTGCCGACTCCTTCCGCACGATCCTCACGGTTCCCAGCCACCGAAATGGCGAAGTTCACCTTCTACGCCGAGGAAGTGGAAGCACATGACCGTCTCTGGAATCCTCACCCCAGGCAAGGGCAGACTGGCCCTCACCGTGGCGGTCCTCTCCGCCCTGACCGTGGTACCGACCCACGCCGCAGACGATCCGGGCAAGGCCCCGCAGGGCCAGCAGCCGACCGTAGTGCTCCTGCACGGAGCATTCGCCGACGGCTCCAGCTGGAACGCAGTGGTGCAACGCCTGCAGCACGACGGCTACCACGTCATCGCCCCACCCAACACCCTGCGCGGCATACCCCAGGACTCGACCTACCTGAACAGCCTCCTGAAGACCATCAAGGGACCGGTCGTCCTCGTCGGACACTCCTACGCCGGCGAAGTGATCTCACAGGCAGCCGCCGGCCTCGACAACGTCAAGGCCCTCGTCTACATCAACGCGATCATGCCGGACAAGGGTGAGTCCTTCGCCAGCCTCTCCAGTAAGTTCGCGCCAGCACCGCTCACCACGGCACTGAAACAGGTCCCCTTCCGCAACGGGGACGGAACCACCGGCACCGACGTGTACATCCAGCCCGACAAACTCCACGCCACCTTCGCCCAGGACCTCTCCCAGCAGCAGACCTCCATCATGGCCTCAACACAACGCCCCATCGCACAATCGGCCTTCACCGACAAACTCACCGAAGCGGCCTGGCGGGACAAACCCGTCTACGTACTCGTCGGCAAGCAGGACCGCGCCATCAACCCGAGCCTTGAGCGATACGAGGCCAAACGCGCACACGCGCGCAAGACAGTGGAGATCGACTCCTCGCACGTCTCCCTGGTCTCCCACCCCCAAGCCGTTACCGACCTCGTCGTCACCGCAGCCCAGGACACCAACCACCAATAGACACACCGGAATGACGGATGGGGCATGGGGCATGTTGCTCTCCCGTACCCAGGCGGCGGAGGATGCCGCGGGCCGGATCGACTGGGAGGGTGCCGGTGGACTCGACCACGGTGCGCGCGGCCGAACGCGCCGTCAACCGGCTCAAGGGCTTTCGCGCCGTCGCCACCCGCTACGAGAAACGCGCCCGCATCTGGCTCCGCACATGATCCAAGAAACAGTGCCTGGCTAGACCGGTACGGGCGTGCCGAGTCGGGCGGGGAGGTGGACGTAGCCGCGCAGGATGCGGGTGGTGCGGCGTCGGGCGCCGGCGTGCAGCGTGAGGTGCGGGAAGCGGCGGTGGAGGGCCTGGAGGCCGACTTCCGCCTCCATGCGGGCGAGCGCGGCGCCCAGGCAGTAGTGGCGTCCGCCGGAGAAGGACAGGTGCTCCTTGGCGTTGGGCCTGGTGACGTCGAAGCGGTGCGGTGCGGTGAAGAGCGCCGCGTCGCGGTTGGCGCCGGCGAGCAGCAGGGTCACGAGCGCGCCCCGCGGCACCGGGCGGCCGCCGATGCTGGTGTCACGGGTCGCCGCGCGCCCGGTGAGGAACACCGGTGGGTCGAAGCGGAGCATCTCGTCGACGGCGTTCGGCCACAGGGTCGGGTCGTCGTGGAGGGCGGCGCGCTGGTCGGGGTGGCGGTCGAGCAGGGCGATGCCGTTGCCGAGCAGGTTCACGGTGGTCTCGAAGCCGGCGGCGAGCACCAGGCCGGCCGTGGCGCGCAGTTCGGTCCCGGTCAGGCCCCGGCCGTCGTCGTCGCGGGCGGTGACCAGTTGGCTGAGCAGGTTGGTGCCGGGCTGTCGGCGGATCCGTTCGATGTGCTGTGCCAGCCAGGCGTCGAAGTCGCGCAGGGAGCGTTCGACGGCCAGGAACCGGCGTCGGGGCAGCCCGAAGTCGAGGCTGGGTGCCGCGCCGGTGCCGAAGCGCAGCACGCGGTGCCGCTCGGCGTGGGGGACGCCGAGGATCTCGGCGATCACGGTGACGGGCAGCAGGCCGCAGTACGCGGAGACCAGGTCCACGTCGTCGGCGCCCGGCGGGCGGCGCTGGAGGTCGTCGAGGAGTTCCTCGGCGATCTCCTCGGCCCGGGTGCGGAGTTGTTCCACGGCCCGGACGGAGAAGACCCGGGTGACGAGCTTGCGGTACCGGGTGTGGTCGGGGGGCTCGGTCACCAGGAGGGACGGGGGCTTCAGTGGCCCGACGGGCGCGTCGGCACCGGCCCAGGCGGCGAGCCGCCCCCACGGCCCGGTGGTGACGGGGAGTGCGCCGGTGCGGAAGTCGTTGCTGCTGAGCACCTCGCGGACGGCGGGGTGGGAGGCGGTGACGAAGCCGAACCGGCTGCGGTGGACGGGCCCTTCGGCGCGGATGCGGTCCATCAACCGCCGTTCGACGTCGGCGGTGTCGCCGTGCGGACGCGGGCTCCGGGAGAGGGCCACCAGCTGCCCGTGGAGGTCGCCCTGGCGTGCCGCGCGGTCCATGGCGAGCCGGGGCAGGGCGTGCCCGAGGGCCCATCGGACGTCGCGGGCGAACAACCGTTGCGCGTAGGGGAGGTCACTCATGGCGGGTCGCTTCCTTCCGTGGTGCGCCGGCCGTGCGCGCCGGTGGGGCGGCCCGCCGGGTGGTGTGCGGCCGGGCGGGGAGAGGCGGGCGGTCGGGCTCCTCGTGCAGGCCGGCTCGGCGGGGCCGGCGGGGCACCCCGCGCGAAGACTTGCACTGCAAGTCAGTGGTGCCCCGGACGCTAGACTTGCGGTGCAAGTGATGTCAAGGATCGAGTGGGCGTCGCGGTCGCACGGGCCGCGGTCGGGAGGGTGACGTGACGGTTCGAGGCACCGGCCGCGGCAGAAGGCTCGGCCTGACCCGGCAGAAGGTGGTCGCCGCGGCCGTCACGATGATCGACCGCGACGGCGCCGACGCCTTCTCCCTGCGGAAGTTGGCCGTCGAGCTGGACGTGGAGAACATGTCCCTCTACAACCACGTGCCCAACAAGGACGCCCTCCTCGACGGCGTCGCGGAGGCGCTCCTCGCCGAGGTGGAGTTCCCGCAGAACGACACCGACGGCTGGCAGGACCGCATCCGCGCGCACGCCGCGGCCTTCCGGACCCAGGCGAAGCGCCATCCGAAGGCGTTCCCCCTGGTGCTCACCCGCCCCACCTGCTCCCCCGCGGCCCTGCGGGCCCTGCGCTCCACCCTGGCCACCCTCACCGACCTCCGGCTGACGCCGGAGGAGGGCGTCCACGTCCTGCGCAGCTACACCGCCTTCATGATCGGCTCGATCATGCGGGAGCTGGGCCACGCCATCTACCTGGGTTCCCTGGACGACCAGCAGCTCCGGCGGCAGGGCCGCGACATCGCCGCGACCGGCGACCCGGTCCTGATCGCCGCCGCACCCCACCTGGCCGCCGGCAACCACGACGCGGAATTCCACTACGGGCTGGAACTGCTGATCGCCGGGCTGGCGGCCAGGGCCGGCGTCCCGTACGACGGCGGCCCCGCGCGGCCCTGACCCCGGCCGGCGACCGCCGTCAGTCGTCCGCCCCGCGCCGCCGCAAGTAGCGGGCCCGGGCGGCGTCGTGGGCGCCGCTCAGCAGCCGCTCGACCAGTTCCGTGGTCCGCGCGCCGGGGTTGACGACGGAGATCCAGCCGAGGGACCCGTACACCGGGTGCGGCAGCACGGTGTCGACCGCCGTGTGGTCGCGCGGCCGGGTGAGGTCGCCCGGTGCTTCGTCGAGCAGTTCCTGAAACGTCGCACGGTCCACATTCACGTTCACCCGCCAGTGCCCCGGGCGATCGAGGTCGGAGGCGGTGTCGTCGGGATAGTTCTTGGTGACGATGGTCCCGTAGGGCTGGGTGGTCCGCGGCATCCGGCCGTCCGGGGCGTAGTAGAAGAAGGAGTCCCCCACCACGAGGTCCGGGAAGTCGCCGCCGGGCTCCGGGCGGACCACGAGCGCCCCGTCGAGATTCTGCACCGACGCGATGATCTGTTCCATACTCATGGTTCAAGCATGTCCTTCAAGTGCTTCTGTGGGGTTGGTCATGGACGGGACGGCGGGCGGTGCGCAACGGGGACCGCTGCGCACGGTCGATGTCGCCAGGGAGTCGGGGTATTCGGTGCAGCAGGTGCGCGACCTGGAGCGGCTGGGGGTCATTCCGCCGGCGGCCCGCGCCGACAACGGGTACCGCGGCTACGCCGCCGTGCACGTCCATGCGCTGCGCGCCTATCGCGGGCTCGCCGGCGCCGTGGGCCCGGTCGCGGCCCGGCAGCTCCTCCCGGAGCTGCGCACCGGCACCCTCACCGAGGCGGCCGCGACCGTCAACGAGCTGCACGTCCGACTCGCCCGGGAACGGGACGAGGCGCTGCGCGCCCAACGGGCCCTGCACGCCATCCGGACCGAGGACCAGCCCGCCGGGGCGACGCAGGACGACGACGCCATGACGATCACGGAGCTCGCCGAAGCGCTCCGCGTCCGCACCTCGACCCTGCGGTTCTGGGAACAGGAGGGACTCGTCACGCCGGAGCGCGTCACCTCCCTGCGGGCACGTCGCTACGGCGTGCCCGCCATCAGGGCGGCCCGCATCGTCGCCGCCCTGCGCAGTTCCGGTTACGGCATCCCGGCCGTGCGCGAGGTCATCGGCTCCCTGGAGCGGCTCGACGGCCCGGGTGAGACCGAGCGCATCCTGCAACGCCACCTCGACCGGATCGCGGTCCGGACCGTGGCGCTCCTGCGGGCGGGCGCGGACCTGGCGACCGTCGTCTCCTCGCTCGCGGAGCCGGCGACCCCGTAGGTGGCGCCGCGGGCCCGCGGCCGGTGGCGGTCGGCAGGTCTCTGCCTTTCGGTAGAGCGACACCTCGCCCGCAGGGTCCATGCCGACGCCCGCCGGGGCGTCGATACTGGTCAGCGTGGTGCGCACCAACCCGTTCCGTCGGTTCCCCCGCTGTCGCCCGCCCGTCGTACGGGCCGCGGGCGGTTCCGCGCGCACGGTCGCGGAACTGGCCGGAGTGGTCCTCGCCGGCCTGGGCACCTACCTGGTGGTCGGGCGCCTGGGGTTCCTGCCGCACCCGGGGCTCCAGTTGCTGGCGTTGGCGGTCGGTGCGGGGCTGTTGCCGGTGCGGCGCCGGTTCCCCGGGGCCGTGCTGCTGGTGCTCGCCGCCCTGACGGGCCTGTCGGTCGGCGTCGGGCCGATCACGGCGGCGGCCGCCTACACGGTGGCCCGCCGTACCGTGCGGGCGCGTCGGCGCGCCCGGCTGCTCGGAGCGGCGGGGGCCCTCGTCCTGGGTTCCGCGGTGGCGGTCGCGCCGTGGTTCGGCCCCGAACCGGTGCCGTACGCGGTGGCGCTCGGGCTGGTCCTGGCCTCGACGGCGGTGGTCGTGCCCGGCCTGGTCGGCACGGCGCACGGTCAGCAGGGGCGCCTGCTGCGGGCGTTGCGCGAGCGCGGTGACGCGGCGGAGCGGGCCCGTCGGCTCGCCGACAGCGAGGCCCGCATCCACGAGCGGTCGCGCATCGCCGCCGAGATGCACGACCTGGTGGGTCACCGCCTCAGCCTGATCTCCCTGCACGCCGGGGGGTTGGAGCTGGCCTTGGACCGGGCCGCGCCGGAGCTGCGCGAGGAGGCCGTCCTGGTGCGCCGGACCACCCGGGACGCGCTGCGCGAACTGCGGCAGGCCCTCGGGGTGCTCGGGCCGCTCGGCCGGGACACCGGGCCGGACGCACTCACCGACGCGACCGGCACCCGCGCCGACGTCGAGGCGCTGGTGGCGAGGTCCCGCGACGGCGGGATCGCCGTCCGGCTCGACTGGACCGGGCCGGACCTCGACGCCCGCCCGGCGCGGGTCCGGCGGGCGGTGGACCGCCTGGTGCGGGAAGCGCTGACCAACGTGCACCGGTACGCGACCGCGGCGCACGTCACCGTCACGGTCGTGCACGACGAGGCCGACGTGCGGATCACCGTGCGCAACGGTGCGCCGCCGCGTCCGCCGGCCGCCGGGGAGGCGGGCACCGGTCGCGGGCTCACCGGCCTGCGGGAGCGGGTGGAGCTGCTCGGTGGCAGCTTCGACGCCGCGGCGCTGCCGTCCGGCGGGTTCCGGGTGGCCGCCACCGTGCCGACCGAACCCGCCGAACCCACCGACCACGAACGGCCCGGTGCCGCCGGCGCCGCGGAGCGGAGGCCGGGCGACGGCCGGGCGGATCCCCTCGGCCCGGCGGAGGCGCACGGCACGCCGAGGGCTGACGTTCCGTCAGACAAGGGCGGTCGGCCGGACGTCCGGGAGCGCCGGACGGCCGACGTGCTGACGCTGGCTTTCGGGTTGGCGGGTCTGAGCGTCCTCATGGTGCTCGGGGTCGCCTTCGTGTACGCGACCCGACCCCACCAGTCGGGGCCGCCGCCGCTGCCCCGCGTCGGCATGACGTACGAGCAGGTGGCCGGGCTGGGCGTCCTGGACAACGCGGCGGTTCGGGCCGCGGCCACCGGGCACGAACCGCCGCGCCCCGCCGGCACGGCCGGCTGCATCTACCCGTTCAACGGCGCCACCGAGAGCCACCCGGGCGGCCTGACCGTGGCCCGCTACTGCTTCGACGCGGCGCACCGCCTGATCTCCATCGACCGTTTCACCGTCCCGTCGGTCCGGGACGCCACGCCCTGGGAGTCCCCGTGAGCGAACCCGCCCGCCCCCTCCGCGTCCTGCTCGCCGACGACGAGACGATGATCCGGCACGGTGTCCGCCTGATCCTCCGGCACGCCGACGGCATCGACGTCGTCGCCGAGGCGTCGGACGGGCGGCAGGCCGTCGAACTGGCCGCCGCCCACCGCCCTGACGTGGTGTTGCTGGACATCCGGATGCCGGTCTGCGACGGCCTGGCCGCGATCGCACCGCTGCTCGCCCTCGATCCCGCGCCGCGGGTCGTGATGCTGACGACCTTCGGCGACGAGGCCAACGTCATCCGGGCGCTGCGGGAGGGCGCCGCGGGCTTCCTCCTCAAGGACGAGGGGCCACAGGAGTTGATCAGTGCGGTACGGGCGGCCGCCGCCGGGGATGCCGTGCTCTCCCCCGGCGTCACCGGGGCGGTGATCTCCCGGATGCTGCGCGGCGGCGATCCCGCGGCGGCCGACCGCGCGCTCGCGGACGAGCGCGTCGTCCGACTCACCGTCCGGGAGCGGGAGGTCCTCGCGATGCTCGGCGAGGGCCTGTCCAACCAGGACATCGCCGGCCGGTTGGGCATCGGGATCGGCACGGTGAAGACGCACGTCGGCGCCATCTTGGACAAGACCGGTTCGACGAGCCGGGTGCAGGCCGCCCTGCTGGCCCACCGCACCGGTCTGGCGTCCTGAAGCACCACCGGGACGTCGCGGCGCGTGCTCTCCGGGTGCCGCTGGCCCGCGCTGCCCGGCGGCCCGCTGCCGGTGGCCGGCCGGTGACTCGGCCTCTGCCCAAAGGAAGAGCACGGCCGTCCGGACTGTGCCGAAGAGCGGAGAGCGGCCCGCCCGACCCTTGCTTCCGGCAGAGCTCAACTCAGCCGTAGAGAACGACGTTTCCGCAGGTGGGGGCGGTGAGGATGGATGCGTTCCCGGTTCGCGGCGCTCGCCGCGGGCCCACGCATCCAGGCGGAGTACACATGTCGCAAGCCTCTTCTTCCCCCCGCTCCCCCGGCACCGAACCGGCCGCCCGCGCCACCGACCTGACCAAGGTCTACGGGACGGGCCAGACCCGGGTCACCGCCTTGGACGAGGTGTCCGTCGAGTTCGCCCGGAGCCGGTTCACCGCCGTCATGGGGCCCTCCGGATCCGGCAAGTCCACCCTGATGCACTGCTTGGCCGGGCTGGACGGCGTGACCTCCGGTTCGGCGCGCATCGGCGACACCGAGCTGGCGCAACTGACGGACCGCCAACTCACCGCACTGCGCCGGGAGAAGGTCGGCTTCGTCTTCCAGGGCTTCAACCTGCTGCCGACGCTCACCGCGCTGGAGAACATCACGCTGCCCCTGCGGATCGGCGGCCGCCGCCCGGATGCCGGGTGGTTGGACACCGTCGTCGGCACCGTCGGGCTGGCCGACCGGCTGGACCACCGGCCCGCCGAACTCTCCGGCGGCCAGCAGCAGCGGGTCGCGGTGGCCCGCGCCCTGGCCTCCCGGCCCGACATCGTCTTCGCCGACGAGCCGACCGGGAACCTCGACTCCCGGTCCGGCGCGGAGGTCCTGGGCTTCCTGCGGGACTCGGTACGGGAGTTGGGGCAGACGGTGGTGATGGTCACCCACGACCCGGTGGCCGCCGCGCACGCGGACCGGGTGGTGTTCCTCGCCGACGGCCGGGTCGTCGACGAACTGCACGAGCCGACCTCCGGTGCCGTACTCGACCGGATGCTCCAGTTCGAGGACCAGGCACCGACCCGCCGGCACTGACGCTGTCGCCCCGGCGGCCCCCGGCGCGCCCGCCCGGCCCCGCCCGCCCGCACCTCCTGCGGCCGTTTCTGCACCCCTGCGGCCGTTTCCGCACCTCCCTGCTCCCGAAAGCTCCCCATGCTGCGAACAACCCTGCGCAACCTCCTCGCGCACCAGGCACGGCTGGCCATGACGGCCCTGGCGATCTGCCTGGGCGTCGCGTTCGTCTCCGGCACCCTGGTCTTCGCGGACTCCTCCGCCGCCGCCTACCGTGCCGCCGCGTCGAAGGACTTGGCGGACGTCGCGGTCACCGTGACCCCCAAGGACCCGCCGTCCGGCCCCACCAACCGGCCCTCCACCGTTCTGGACGACGCGCTCGCGCGGACACTGGCCGGCGTGCCCGGTGTCGCCGCCGTGCGGCCGTCGGTCGACGGCTCGGCGGTGCTCGCCGCCGCGGACGGCACTCCGCTGCGGGCCGGCGCGTCCTGGGCGAACCTGGCCGCCGGCTACCTGCCCGGCAAGGACGGCGAGGACCGTCGCTATCCGCTGGTCAAGGGGCACGCGCCCCGGAACTCAGACGAGTTGGCGGTGGACGCCGGCACCGCCGCCGCGGGCCGCTTCGCCCTCGGTGACACGGTCAGGTTGGCCACCGACGGCCCGGTCATGACGAAACGGCTGGTGGGGATCGTGGCCACCCGGGACAGTCGGGTGACCGCCGGCGGCACCCTCGCCCTGTTCGACGCGGTCACCGCCCAGCGGCTGTTCGCGTCCCCGGGCCACTACACCGGGATCGACCTGTCCGCCACGCCCGGCACCGGTCAGGCCGTGCTCGCGGACCGGGTCGGCGCGGTGCTCCCGGCCGACCGGGCCGAGGCCGTCAGCGGCGCCGCCCAGGCCGCCCAACAGGCCGGCTACCTCGACACGCTGACCCGGGGCTACACCAAGGTGCCGCTGGTCTTCGCCGGGGTCTCGCTGTTCATCGGCTCGTTCCTCATCGTCAACACCTTCACCATGCTCGTCACCCGACGCACCCGTGAGATCGCGCTGTTGCGGGCGATCGGTGCCACGCGCCGCCAGGTGGTCCGCTCCGTCCTCGTCGAGGCGGCCCTGGTCGGATGCGCCGCCTCGGTCGTCGGCTTCCTGCTCGGCGTCGGCCTCGCCGCCGTGCTGCCCGACCTGCTGAGCGCCGGTGCGGACGCGTTGCCCGACGGGCCGCTCGTGATCGGTCCGCGGCCCGTCGCCGCCGCCCTCGGCGTCGGGGTGGGCGTCACCGTGCTCGCCGCGTGGCTGCCGTCCCGGCGGGCCGCGCGCATCGCGCCCCTGGAGGCGATGCGCGCGACGGCGCAGGCGCCGTCCCGCATGCGGTCCCGGCTGCGCGGCGCGGTGGGGTTGGTCCTCCTCGCCCTGGGGGGCGGCCTGTTGGTGTCCCTCACCGGGGCGAAGGACGCCTCGGTCGAGAACCTGCAGAGCGCCCTGTTGGGCTGCGGCCTCCTCGCCGTCTCCATGATCGTGCTGGCGCCGCTGCTGACCGCCCCGGTGATCCGGCTCACCGGCCGGCTGACCGGCCGCTTCGGCGTCGTCGGACGGTTGGCGCGGGAGAACGCGCTGCGCGACCCGCGGCGCACCGCGGCGACCGCTTCCGCCCTGATGATCAGCACCGCGTTGGTCTCCGGACTCGCCGTCATCGGGAACTCCACGGGGCAGGCGCTCGACCGGCAGGCCGCCGCAGGACTCGGCGCCGACTACGTGATCAGCACCCGCACGCCGACGACCGGCATCGACCCGGCGACCGTGGACCGGGTGCGCGGTACCTCCGGCGTACGGACCGCGGCCGCCCTCGCGGACTCCACGCTGTTCACCGGCGGTCAGGTCCGGCAGGTCTCCGGCATCGACCCGAACGCCGTGGACGCGGTCCTCAGACTCCGCTTCCTGAGCGGCTCCGCGCGGGACCTCGGGCCGGGCCGGATCGCCCTTTCCGACTCCCTCGCCCGGGAACACGGGCTGCACGCCGGCGATCGTCTGACCGCGCGGATGGGACTCGGCCAGGGGTTCCAGCAGTACACCGTCGTCGGCGTCTACCAGGACAACCCCATTGCCCGGGACGCCCTGGGGGCCCGCGCGCAAGTGCAGCAGAGCGGCTTCCGGCCCGGCTCGGCTCAGCGGATCCTGGTCCGCACCGACGACGGCGCGGCGTCCGCGAACCTGGCGGGCCGGCTGCGCACCGCGGTGGGCGACAACCCGCTGTTGAAGGTCCAGGACCGGGCGGCGCTGGTGCGGGAAGCCGCCGGCACCCTGGGCGACCTGCTGACCGTGATGTACGGACTGCTGGTCATCGGCCTCCTCATCTGCGCGCTCGGGATCGTGAACACCCTGGCCATGTCGGTGTCGGAGCGGACCCGGGAGATCGGCGTCCTGCGTGCCCTCGGCATGGACCGCGCCGGGACCCGGCGGATGATCCGGCTGGAGGCGCTGACCGTCGCCGCGTTCGGCACGCTGCTGGGTCTGGCGGGCGGGGTGTTCGGCGCATGGGCGGTGGGCTCGCTGGCCAACGGTGCGCTGGCGCAGTACTCGCTCGCGCTCCCCTGGGGGACGCTGCTGCTGGTGGTCCTGCTGTCCCTCGTGGTGGGCGCGGCGGCAGCGGTCCTCCCGGCCCGCCGGGCGGCTCGCCTGAGTCCGCTCCAGGCGGTGGCGGACGCGTAAGCGCAATCACGTGCACGCGGCCATTTTGAACGCGTTCAATTTCATGGTTACCCTGGTGTCCACCACAGCTGAGGGGGCTCGATGAAGGTAGTGCTGCCCGGGGGCACCGGACAGGTGGGCGCGATCCTCGACCGCGCCCTGACGGCGGCGGGCCACGAGGTCACGGTGTTGACCCGGCGCCCGCGCCGGCCGCGGGAGATCGGCTGGGACGGGGCCACGTTGGGCGCCTGGGCCGAAGCCGTCGACGGCAGTGACGTCGTGATCAACCTGGCCGGCCGCAGCGTCTCCTGCCGCTACACCGCGGAGAACCTGCGGGCCATGATGGAGTCCCGTGTCGACTCGACGCGGGTGGTCGGCGCGGCGATCGCCGCCGCCGCGCGGCCGCCCCGGGTCTGGCTCCAGATGAGCACCGCGACGATCTACGCCCACCGCTTCGACGCGGCGCACGACGAGGCGACGGGGGTGCTCGGCGGTGCGGAGGCCGGGGTGCCCGACTACTGGGCGTACAGCGTCGACATCGCCGAGAACTGGGAGCGGGCGCAGGCCGCAGCGGACACCCCGGCGACGCGGAAGGTGGCGCTGCGCTCGGCGATGGTCATGAGCCCGGACCGGGGCGGGGTCTTCGACGTCCTGCTGTGGCTGGCCCGGCTGGGGCTGGGCGGCCCGGTGGCCGGCGGTGCGCAGTTCGTGTCGTGGATCCACGACGAGGACTTCGTCCGCGCGGTGGAGTTCCTGATCGCCCGGGACGACATCGAGGGGCCGGTCAACCTCGCGTCGCCCGGCCCGCTCCCGCACCGGGACTTCATGCGGGCGCTGCGCACGGCCCGCGGCGTCCCGCTGGGGCTGCCGGCGACGCGGTGGATGGCGGAGCTGGGAGCGTTCGCGCTGCGCACGGACACGGAGCTGCTGCTCAAGAGCCGCCGGGTGGTGCCGGGTCGACTGCGTGCGGCCGGGTTCGACTTCACGCACCCTGAGTGGAGGGGGCCGCCGTGGACCTCGTCCGGCGGGCCGCGGCGTTCCGCACGGATCGCCGGACGGGGCGCAGGAGTCCGGAGGCGGCGGTGCGGTCGCGGCACTGAGTGCGTCGACGGCGACTACCAGCCTCGGCAGTTCGGCTGACCGCCGGCCCCGGCCGGCTCCCGACGGGCGTCCTTCCGGTCAAGGAACGGCCCGTTCGAAGGTCCGGAGCAGATCCGCCGCGACGCTCACCGCGATCGTGGCGGGTTCCTTGCCGGTGATCTCGGTCATGCCGATCGGCGTCCTGATCCGATTGACAGTGGCCTCGTCGTGGCCGCCCTCCGTGAGCAGGCGCTTGCGGAACCGCACCCACTTGGCCGCCGACCCGATCAGCCCGATGGAGCCGAGGTGCGGTGTGCGCAGGGCAGCGTCGCAGAGCGCCGCGTCCTCGGCATGGTCATGGGTCATGACCAGGACGTGGGTGCCGGGCGGCAACTCCGCCAACACCTCCTCGGGCAGCAGCGGCGTGTGGTGCACGTGCACCTGCGCCACCGCATCCGCCAGCACGGCGAGCCGGTCCTCGGTGAGGATGTCGGAGCGGCTGTCGATCAGATGCAGGTCGAGGTCCTGCCGTGCCAGGATGCGGGCCAGTTCCAGGCCGACGTGCCCGACGCCGAAGATCGCCACCGCCCGCACCACCGGCAGCGGTTCGAGCAGCACCGAGACCGTGCCACCGCAGCACTGCACACCGTGCTGGTTGGTCACCTTGTCGTTCAGGGTGAAGTCGAGGAGTTCCGGCTCCTTCTTGGCCGCGGCGCTCATCTCCCGGGCCCGGTCGATGGAGACGGCCTCGACGTTGCCGCCACCGATCGAGCCCCATGTCTCGGTCTGCCCCACGACGAGCTTCGCACCGGCGTCGCGCGGGGCATGACCGCGCACGGTCGTGACGGTCACCAGCACGCCGGACTCCCGGCGTGCTCGCAACCGTGCGACCGCGGCGACCCACGTCATGTCAGGCACCGCTCAGCACTTCCGCGTCGGCGCGCACCCCGCCGTTGGCGGCACGGCCGTTGGCGACGTGGCCGTTGACGGAGCTGCCGTTGCGGGCCTGACCGCTGCGGGAGGCTTCGTCGCGGCGCGCCGCCTGGATCGCCCAGTACACCGCTTCCGGCGTCGCGGGCGAGGCCAACTCGACGCTGGTGCCGCCCGGTCCGAACGCGGCGGCGGCCTGCCGCAGTGCCTCGCGGACCGAGAACGCCAGCATCAGCGGAGGCTCACCCACCGCCTTGGAGCCGTACACCGCGCCCTCTTCGGTGGCGTTCTCCAGCAGCGTGACGTGGAACTCCTCGGGCATCTCCGAGAAGCTCGGCAGCTTGTAGGTGCTCGCGGCCTGGGTCAGCAACCGGCCGCGGTTCGGCCCGTCGCTGGCGTCCCACCGCAGGTCCTCCAGCGTCAGCCAGCCCGCGCCCTGCACGAAACCGCCCTCGACCTGACCGATGTCGATCATCGGGGACAGGCTGTCGCCGACGTCGTGCACGATGTCCACCCGCCGGATGCGGTAGGCGCCGGTGAAGCCGTCCACCTCCACCTCCGTCGCGGCCGCGCCGTGGGCGAAGTACTTGAACGGCGTGCCGCGGAACGTCTTGGCGTCCCAGTGCAGCCCCTCGGTCCGGTAGAAGCCGGCTGCCGACAGCTGGACCCGTTGGAAGTACGCGGTGCGGACCAGGTCGTCCCAGGCCAGCTCCTGGTCGTTGCCCAGGGCGCGCGCGACGCCCTCGACGATGCGCACGTCCGAGGCGTTCGCCCCCAGTTGGGTGGCGGCCACCTGCAACAGCCGCTCGCGCAGCTGCTCGCAGGCGTTCTTCACCGCCGCGCCGTTGAGGTCGGCGCCGGCGCTGGCGGCGGTGGCGGAGGTGTTGGGGACCTTGTCGGTGCGCGTCGGGGCCAGCCGCACCTTGTGCAGCGGGATCCCCAGCGAGGTCGCGGCCACCTGCAGCATCTTGGTGTGCAGGCCCTGGCCCATCTCGGTGCCGCCGTGGTTGATCAGGACCGAGCCGTCCTTGTAGATCAGCACCAGTGCGCCGCCCTGGTTGAAGGCGGTGAGGTTGAACGAGATGCCGAACTTGAGGCCGCTGAGCGCCAGTGCCCGCTTGGTGTGCGGGTGCGCGGCGTTGAAGGCGGCGATCTCGCGCTGGCGATCGGCGAGGTCGGAGGTGTCCTTCACGGCCTGCCAGACGGCGGAGATCCGGTCGGGCCGGACGACCGGCTGGCCGTACGGCGTCGCCTGCCCCTCCTGGTAGAAGTTGCGCTCCCGCAACTCCGTCGGGTCCAGGCCGAGCAGTGGCGCGCACCGGCCCATGATGTCCTCGATCACCAGCATGCCCTGCGGTCCGCCGAAGCCGCGGAAGGCGGTGTTGGAGACCTTGTTGGTCTTGGCGATGCGACCGGCGATGCGCGCGTTGGGGATCCAGTAGGTGTTGTCGATGTGGCACAGTGCGCGGGCCACCACCGGCTCGGAGAGGTCCAGGCTCCAGCCGCCGTCCGCGGTCAGGGTGGCGTCCAGGGCCCGGATGCGGCCGTCGGCGTCGAACCCGATCTTCCACTTGGCGTGGAACCCGTGCCGCTTGCCGGACATGGTCAGGTCCTGGGTCCGGTTGAGCCGCAGTCGGACCGGCCGACCGGTCAGCTTGGCCCCGAGCGCGGCGACGGCCGCGAACCCGTGCGGCTGCATCTCCTTGCCGCCGAAGCCCCCGCCCATCCGCAGGCACTGCACGGTGACCTCGTGGCTGTGCAGCCCGAGCACGTGCGCGACGATCTCCTGGGTCTCCGAGGGGTGCTGGGTGCTGCTCTGGACGAAGACCTGCTCGGCCTCGTCGATGTAGGCCAGCGCCGCGTGCGTCTCCAGGTAGAAGTGTTCCTGGTCGGAGAACTGGAACTCACCGGTGAACACGTGCGCGGAGTCGGCGAATCCGGCGTCGACGTCGCCGGTCAGCATCACCGGCCGGGCGCCGTGGAAACTTTCGGCCGCCATCGCGTCCTGCAACGTGATCAGGGAGGGCTGTTCGTCGAGTTCCACCTCGACGGCCGCCGCACCGAGCCGGGCCGCCTCCAGGGTCTCCGCGAGCACCCAGGCGACCGCGTGGCCGTGGAACATGACCTCGTCGGGGAAGAGCGGTTCGTCGTGCTTCATCCCGGCGTCGTTGACGCCGGGCACGTCGGCACCGGTGAGCACGCGGACCACGCCGGGGACGGCGAGCGCGGGCTCGGTGCGCAGCGCGGTGATCCGGCCGTGCGCCTTCATGACCTGGACCGGATGGGCGTGCAGCACGTCCTTGGTCCGATGGACCAGGTCGTCGGTGTAGAGCGCGGTGCCGGTGACGTGCAGGGTGGCGCTCTCGTGCGGCAGGGAGACGCCGACTACGGGCTTTTCGGGACGCTCGGACAACTGGCTCATGACGACACCGCCTCGGTGGTCTGCGCGGACAGCTTCAGCAGGCTCTGGCCGAGCATCGCGGAACGGTACGCGGCGCTGGCACGGTGATCGTCCATCGGCGTCCCCTCCGCCTGAAGTACCCGGGCCGCGGCCTCGACGGTCTCCGCCGTCCACGGGTTGCCCTCCAGGGCCGCCTCGGTGGCGAGGGCGCGGATCGGGGTGGCGGCCACTCCGCCCAGCCCGATGCGTGCCTTGCGGACGGTCCCGTCCTCGATGTCGAGTGCGAAGGCGACCGCCACGCTGGAGATGTCGTCGAAGCGCCGCTTGGCGATCTTGTGGAAGGCCACGGTCGTCGACAGCGGCAACGGGATGCGCACCGCGCGGATCAACTCGCCGGGCCGGCGCACGCTCTGCCGGTAACCGGTGAAGTACTCCGCCAGTGGCACCTCGCGCTCGCCGTCGGCGTCGGCGAGCACCAGCGACGCCTCCAGCGCGAGCAGCGCCGGCGGGCTGTCACCGATGGGAGAGCCGGTGCCCAGGTTGCCACCGAGGGTCGCGCCGTTGCGGATGAGCCGGGAGGCGAACTGCGGGAAGAGCTGCGCCAGCAGGGGGACGCGGCCGTCGAGGCGGCGTTCGATCTCGGTGAGCGTCAGCGCCGCGCCGATCTCGATGCGGTCGGCCTCGACGCGCAGTTCGCGGAGTTCGGGCAGCCGGTCGAGGGCGACCACGCAGTCCGCGCGGCGGGAGCGGATGTTGACCTCCACGCCCCAGTCGGTGGAACCGGCGACCACCACGGCGTCGGGCCGCTCGCGCAGCAACTGCACCGTATCGGCCAGGGTGTTCCGCCGCAGGAACTCCTTGCCGTCCTGGGCGTATTCGGTGGCGACCGGTGCCGGCGGGGACTGCTCGCGACGCTGCGCCAGCGGGTCCTCGTCGGTGGGCTCGCCGACGGCGAAGGCGGCGTCGCGGATCGGGCGGTACCCGGTGCAGCGGCACAGGTTCCCGCTCAGCGCGTGCAGGTCGAAACCGTTCGGGCCGTGCTCGGCGTCGGCAGCGTCGGCCGGGGCCGCGTGCCCGCAGCGGTCGGGCCGGTAGTACTCGGCGGCCATGCTGCAGATGAAGCCCGGCGTGCAGTAGCCGCATTGGGAGCCGCCGCGGAGTGCCATCTCCTCCTGCACCGGGTGCAGGGTGGACGGTGTGCCGGGGTCACCGGGGGTGGCGAGACCTTCGGAGGTGACGATCTCCTGGCCGTCGAGGGCCGCGACCGGGAACAGGCAGGCGTTGACCGCCACCCAGTCGGTGGGCTTGTTCACCCCGGGGCGGGCCACGAGGACCGAACAGGCGCCGCACTCGCCCTCGGCGCAGCCCTCCTTGGTGCCGGTGAGGCCGCGCTCGCGCAGGAAGTCCAGAACCGTGGTGTGGGGTGCGGCCGGGGAAATTGAGGTTTCTTTCCCATTGACCGTGATCCGCGCCGCTACCATGACACTTCCTCATTTCGGAGCGCGGGCGTACTGACTATTTGAGTCGCCATTTCAGGGGACTTTCTCTTTCGGTGGCGCGCTTCAAGAAAGCGCAGCACAAATCAGCACGCAGCAACGTGCCGGGGGTGACGAATACCGGAAGACGCCGGGGCCACGAGCGGGCACGCCGGGACGGGGCTGCTCAGCAGCCGTGCGCTACGCGACCCGGAACCCAAGCGGCCTGCCGGGCGAGGCGATGCAGGTCAGAGATGGTGGACATCCGACTTCGCCTCCTTCCAGCAGTTCACGAGTCGCTGCGATAGAAGCTAAGTTGCCGCCGTCGCATCGTCAAGGCGACCTGCGAAGATGAAGCGTTCCCTGTAGGAGTCCACAAGACGGCGACCGTTACGCCCCCTGCGTTTTGTATGTTCCTACAAATGGGCGCCCGATAATCCTTCCCGACAGTAAATCCGTCGTCGCACTGCGGTCCCCTTTCGACGACGCTTTTTCTATGCGTTCCCCGAAATTCACGGGCCGGTGGAGTTCTCGCTGCCGTCGTTGACGAGGGTGCAGGAGTTCCCGTCCCACGACAAGGGCCATGGCTCGGGAAGGGGACGCTCGACGGCCCTGGGGAGTTCGACCGGCAGACCACCGACCTGCTCACGGCGTACGGCTGGCGCGACGTGTTCGGCCTGGGCCCGCTGGTCTGCGCCCGCGGCATGGACCTGTCCGCGCACCTGCACTCCGCCATCGGCTTCGGCCTGGGGCAGCGGTTCGGCGGCCGCTTCGGCATCGACGTCATGCGTTGGCCGGTGCGGGACGGTCCCACCCCGGCCACGAGCGGCTATGCGGCCCGCGGAACCCTTCCTCAGGCGCGCGGTTCCGGTACCCCGGGTGCCTGCGGCTGTTGCCGCGCGGGCGCGGCGATGCCCACCGGCCGGGCGGGGCGGCGCGTGGTGGCCAGGGTGAGGAGGATGATGGCCGCGCCGCAGGCGGTCACGATCCAGTAGGCCGGACGCACCGCTCGGGCGAAGCCCGTACCGGAGTGCAGGCCGGTGGTGAGCACCGCGCCGAGCACGGCGACGCCCAGTGCCTGGCCGAACTGGCGGCTGGTGGAGACGATCGCCGCGGCCACGCCGGCCTGTTCCTGGGGCATGCCGGCCATGGCGGCGTTGGTGACGGGCGTGTTGGCCAGTCCCACGCCGATGCCGATCAGGACGTACGCGGTGAAGAGCCAGACGTCGGATGTGAGGGCGTCACCGGCGGCGAGCAGCGCGCCGCCCGCGGTGGTGGCCACACCGGCCAGCAGCAGCGGGAGCCGGGGGCCGCGGTTGGCGGTCAGTCGCCCCGAGAGCGGTGAGGTGAGGATGTTCATGACCGCCATGGGCAGCAGGAAGAGGCCGGCGACCAGGGCGGACAGGTTGCGCACGTTCTGGAGGTAGAGCGTGTTGAGGAAGAGGAAGCCGCCCAGCACGAAGAACGAGCACACCGCCATGGCGCTGGCACCGCTGAATCCGGCGCTGCGGAACACCCGCAGGTCGACGAGGGGTTCGTGGCGCCGGCTCTCGTAGCGGAGCAGGGCCAGCAGCGCGACGAAGGCGGCCACCGCGCAGCCCAGGGTCCGCGGGGCCGTCCAACCGGTACTGGGGCCCTCGATGATGGCGTACGCCAGGCACCCCATCAGCACGATGACCAGGAACTGCCCGACGGGGTCCAGTCGGCGGGGCCGGGGCGCGCGGGATTCGGGGACGAACCGCGCGGCGCAGACCAGGGCGGCCAGTCCGATCGGCAGGTTGAGCCAGAAGATCGACCGCCAGCCGATGCCCTGGACGAGCGCCCCGCCCACCATCGGGCCGACCGCCATCGCCACGCCCATGACCGCTCCCCAGACACCGATCGCCCGGGCCCGTTCGCGGGGCGCCGAGAAGGTGTTGGTGATGATCGACATGGCCACCGGGTTCAGCATCGAGGCGCCGACCGCCTGGACGATGCGGAAGGCGATGAGCCAGGGCAGGTCGGGCGCCAGGCCGCAGAGGAGCGAGCCGAGGGTGAACAGGGCCAGGCCGGCCTGGAAGACGCGGCGGCGGCCGAGTCGGTCCCCGGCGGAGCCGGCGAGCATCAGCAGCGCCGCCAGCACGATCAGGTAGGCGTCGGTGGTCCACTGCAATCCGGACAGCGGACTGCGCAGATCGCGCTGCATGGCGGGCAGTGCCACGTTGAGCACCGTGTTGTTGAGGTTGCCGAGGAACACGCTCGTGCAACAGACCGCCAGGATGAGATTGCGTCGCGGGCGGGTGAGTTCAACCTGAGTGGACACCGGAGGGCCCACCGTCCTCTCGTCGTGGGCCTTGGTGCCCCGTCACGTTCGAGACCGCGGCGACGGACCGGCGCGGTGCGTTCAGCCTGCCTGGCGAAGCCCGCGGCGGCCAGGCCCCGGTAAAGGGGCCCTGCCAGGGCCCCCCTTACCCGACCCGTTCGATGCATACTGCATGGGTGGGAGACGTACTAACGGGGAATCGCACGGAGTTGGGGGAGTTCCTGCGGAGTCGGCGCAGTCGCGTCGCACCGCACGAGGCCGGCCTCCCCCCATCGGCGGGCCGTCGGCGCACCGCCGGGCTGCGGCGGGAGGAAGTCGCGATCCTGGCCGGCGTCAGCATCGAGTACTACCGGCGCCTGGAGCAGGGCAAGCAGCAACGGCCGAGCCCCGCGGTCCTGGAGGCGATCGCCCGGGTACTGAAGCTGACCGACGACGAGCACCGCTACCTGGCGGAGTTGGGGCGCGGTCGGGCACTCGTGTCGGGCGACGGCGCGCGGCGCGGTCGGGCCGTGCGCACCGTGCGGGACGAGGTCCGGCGCATGGTGGACATCGCGCACCCCTACCCGGCGTGCGTGCTCAGCCGGTCCAGTGACGTGCTGGCCGCCAACCAGGCCGCGCTGCGGCTCTTCCCCGGCATCGAGGACTGGCCCGAGCAGGAGCGCAACACCGCGCGCTACGCCTTCGTGCACCCGGGCGCCCGGGAGCTGTACGCCAACTGGGACGACGTGGCGCACGGCGTGGTGGCCCATCTGCGCGCCGCGGTGGTGGTGCACCCGGGCGCGCCGGACCTCTGGGAGATCGTCGACGAACTCACCGAGCAGAGCGCCGAGTTCGCCGCCCTCTGGCGGCGCTACGACGTCCGGGCGCGCACCAACGGCCGCAAGGTGTACCGGCATCCGACGGCGGGCCGGATGACGCTGACCTACGAAGCCTTCGACGTGGCGCGCAGCGACGGCCAGCGGCTGGTCGTCTACCAGGCGCCTCCGGACACCCCGGACCATGCGGCGCTGCTGAGCCTGTCGGACTAGCCGTCGCCCGGAATGCCGCGTCCCTTCAATTGCCCGTCCGGGAGATTTTCCCCGACAATTCACTTAACTGGATTGGGGTGTTACAGCACGCTCCGCGCTGGAATTTTTCAAGGTTATTGAAAGATACCCGAGGGGAGGTTTTTGCGACCTCGCCGACCCCTGTCCACCCTCCTCAGAAACGCTCTGAGCTGGGACTATGGTGATCCCGCTGGATAGTTGAGCTTTATCCGAACCCCGCCGCACCTTTTCGGATCACCGAAGACGAGGCTCCGATTTGACAAGTTTTTAACTATGCCGTTCATCACTCCAACACACGTCCGAGACCTGTGTTACCTTCAACGCCATGGCGAATGTAATTCCTGACTCTGCGGAACGCTTCAGTAAGTTTGCGGAATTCTATGATCGCGTCCGCCCCCATCCGCCCGAGGAACTCGCGAACCTGCTGCGCCAGTGGTCCGGGACCACCGACCCGGACGTGGTCGACATCGGCTGCGGCACCGGCCTCTCCTCCACCATCTGGCCCGAAGCGACCGGGGTGGAGCCCTCCGCCGAGATGCGGGCCATCGCGGCCCAGCGCGGCATCCGCGTCGTCGACGGCACGGGTGAGGAAACCGGGCTGCCCGACGGCTGCGCGGACATCGTGACCGTGAGCCACGCCCTGCACTGGTTCGACGCCGCCCGCGCCTTCCCGGAGATCGCCCGCATCATGCGGCCGGGCGCCGTGCTGGCCGCGTTCGACTTCGACTGGCCGCCGGCCGTGGACCCCGAAGTGGACGCCGCCTACCGCGACTTCGAGACCGTGCACCACGCCCTGGAGGCCGAACGCGGTCTGCGCCCCACCTTCGCGCCGAAGAGCGAGCACCTGCAACGACTGCGGGACAGCGGGCTCTTCCGGCACGTCAACGAGGTCTGCCTGCACATGAAGGAGACCGGCGGCGCCGCCCGCTTCGTCGACTTCGCGGCGAGCCAGGGCGGGGTCATCGCCCTGCTGGAGGAAGGCGTCAGCGAGGACGCGCTCGGCCTGACCCGGCTGCGCGAGGTCACCGAACGGCGGATGACCGACCACACGACGTGGTGGTGGACCTGCCGCGTCCGCCTGGCCACGCGCTGACCGGTCGGACCGCACCAGTCAACGGGGGAGGAACAACAACGTGGGACGCCTCGTCATGCCCGAGTGCGACGGGTATCCGCACCTGGCCGAGCTCGTCCGCCGCTGCCCCGGCGGCGACGCGGTCGAGCTCCACGACGGCCCGTGCACCACTTCGTCCCAGCTCGCCGAGCGCATTCGCGGCGCTCGAACCGTGCTGCACTTCTTCAACGGCCGGCCGCTGGACGCCGACGTCCTGCGCGGCGAACGACCGCAACAGGTCGTCGTGGCCGGCCCGGCCGCCCCGGTGGTCGACCTCGACGCCGCCCGGTCCGCCGGCATCGCCGTCTACGACGTCCCCGGCCTGGCCGCCGACACCGTGGCCGAGTTCACCCTGACGCTGCTGCTGATGCTGGCCCACCGGGTGCCCACGGCCGTCGGCGACGCGACCGGTTGGCAACCGTCCGCCGGACGCGAACTCACCGGACGCCTGCTGGGGATCGTCGGCTGGGGCCGCGTCGGCTCCCGGGTGGCGCGCCTGGCACAGGGCATCGGCATGCGGGTCGCGGCCTGGTCGCCGTCCCTGGACGAGGACACCGCCCGCGCCGCCGGAGTCGCCCCGCTGCCCCTGGACACCCTGCTCGGCAGCGCGGACGCGGTGAGCCTGCACCTGCGGGCCACCCCGCAGACCCAGGAGATCATCGACGCTCGCCGGCTCGCCCTGCTCGGCCCCCGGGCCCTGCTGGTCAACACCGCCCGCGCCGCGCTGCTCGACATGGCCGAGCTGCGCCGACGCCTGACCGCCGGCCTGCTGGGCGGAGTGGCGCTCGACGTCTTCGACGTCGAACCGCTGCCTCCCGGGGACCCGCTGCGCAGCCACCCGAACGCCCTGGTCACGCCGCACATGGCGTGGATGACCGACGACGCGGTGGGGCGCTTCCTCGCCGCCGCCCTCGCCTTCGCCACCTCGGGCGACGCCGGCACCGGCCCGGTCCGGCGCCTCGTCTGACGTCCCGGCGCCGCGCGGGTCCCCGGAGCCGTCGGGACCCGCGCGGCAGCCACCGCACCACACCTCAACCGCACGCCCGTCACTGTGCCGCGGCCGGCTGCCGACCGGCCTGCCGCACCGGACGAACAGGGGGTAACCGGATGATCCAGCCCATCGCTGCGGCCACGTCTCCGCAGCACGCCCAGAGAGAGACCTTCGCCGAGCGCACCCTGCGCGCCCTGGCCCGGCAGCGGGAACTCTGCCACGACCCCGGCCCGACGAGCGCCCTGGTGCTCCAGGACCTCCTCGACCAGGCCCGCAGCACCTCCTTCGGACGCGCCCACGGCCTGGGCTCCGTCGCCACCCTCGCCCAGTGGAAGCGCGCCGTCCCGATCCGGACGTACGAGGAGCTGCGCCCTTACGTGGATCGGCAGTTGGCGGGCGAGGCCCAGGTCCTCACCCGCAGCGCGCCGTACGCGTTCCTCAAGACCTCCGGCTCCAGCGGACTGCCCAAGTACATCCCCACCACCCGGCACTGGCGGGAGCGGTACCGGGGCCGGGGCCTGTACGCCCAATGGGGCCTGTACTGCGAGCAGATCGGCGCCGACTACCTCACCGCCGAGCACATCCTCGACCTCTCCTGGGAGCGGACGCCCGCCTCCCGCAGCCTGCACGGCTTCCCCGTCTACAGCATCTCCCGCCGACCCGCCGCGGTCGGCCCCGAGGACTGGGTCCCGCCCTGGTACGACGCGCCCTGGCTGCGCGGGGACGACGAGGAGGAGTACGCGGACAGCCTCTACCGGAAGCTGCGCCTGCTCGCCGGAGCCGACGTCCGACTGGTCGTCACCCTCAACCCCTCGAAGATCGTCGGCCTCGCCGAACAACTCGCCCTGCGCGGACCGGAACTGGTCGACGAAGTGGGCCGCGGAACGGTCTCCGGGCGCCCGGCCGGCGGCACCGTCGCCGACCCCGACCTCGCCCGGCGGCTGGCGCGCACGCTCGCCCACCGCCCCGCCGGGCTGCGACTGACCGACCTGTGGCCCCGACTGTCCGTCCTGGTCTGCTGGAACTCCGCCTCCGCCGGCCTCTACCGCGACTGGCTGGACGACGTCACGCCCGGCATCCGCAAACTGCCGTTCAGCACGACCGGCACCGAGGGCATCGTCACCATCCCCGTCGACGACCACCCCTCGGCCGGGCCGCTCGCCGCCGACCAGGGCGTCTTCGAGTTCGTACCGTGCCAGGAGGACGACGACGGCGGGCCGCTCGACCCGGCCGCCGCGACCCTGGACCCGCAGGAGCTGGAGACCGGCCGGTCCTACCGGCTCGTCATGAGCCAGGCCAACGGCCTCTACCGCTACGACGTGGGAGACGTCTACACCGTACTGGGCCGGGTCGGCGCCCTGCCGCGCCTGGAGTTCGCGGGCCGGGCCGGCTTCGGCAGCTCCTTCACCGGCGAGAAGCTCACCGAGGCCCACGTCTACGAGGCCGTGCGCACCGCCCACCGCGGCGCCCGGGGCACCCTGCCGATGTTCACCTGCATCCCGTCCTGGGGCACCCCGCCCGGCTACGTCCTGGCCGTGGAGTGGGACCCGCAGTCGGACGCGGCCGAACGCGCGGGCTTCACCACCGCCGTCGAGGCGGCGCTCCAGGACTGCAACCCGGAGTACGCCGAGAAGCGCCGCAGCGACCGGCTGCGCCCGCTGCGGCTGCTCCCACTGGCCCCGAAGAGCTTCCTCGCCATCGCCGAGGCCCAGCGCCGCAAGGGCGCGGCCGCGATGCAGATCAAGCACCACTGGATCCAGAACGACGACACCCTGCTGACCGTGATCGACGATCTCGGCCTCCCGCTGTACGGCTGACGCCCCGCCACGCCCCGGACCAGCCCCCCCACCGCCCCTCCCCCGGAAAGATGACTGCCACGTGATGACCGAAGAACGCCCGGCAGGGGTGCACCGCGTCGAGACGGTCACCGCTGCCGACGGCATCCCCCTCGCCCTGCACCAGTGGGTCCCCGAGAACCCCGAAGCGGCCGTGTTCTACGTGCACGGCCTGCAGAGCCACGCCGGTTGGCTCTTCGAAACCGGCCCGGAACTGGCCCGCCGCCGGATCGCCGTCTACGCACCGGACCGCCGCGGCTCCGGAGCCAGCGGCGGACCGCGCGGCCACCTGGATTCCGCCGCCACCGCACTGGACGACTACGCGGCGGCCTTCGCGGCCGTCCGGGCCGCCCACCCCGGCGGACCGCCGATCACCGCGGTCGGCCAGAGCTTCGGCGGCAGCCTGCTGGCCGCCCTGCTCACCACCGGCCGCCTCGCCCCCGACGGCGTGGTCCTGTGCGCCCCGGCGCTCGGCCAGCAGCAGGCCCGGCACGGCCGCGACGGGGTGCACCGGATGCGTGCCCTCCACGGCCTCCGCACCTCCCCCGTGACCCTCAAGGACGAGGACTACACCGGGGAGCAGCGCTACCTCAGCTTCATGGCGAACGACCACGCGATGCTCCGCCAAGTCACGGACGGTTTCCGTGCCGTGATGGCGGAACTGGAGCTCCTCTACACCGAAGGCGCCCCATGGAACACCGGCCGTTCCCCGGTCCCGGTGCACTTCGCGCGGCCCGAACGGGACCCCGTCATCAACCTGGTCGCCGCCCGCGCGACGCTCGCCCGGATGTGCCCGCACGCCGTCGACGCCCATTTCGACGCCGACCGGCACTACCTGGAGTTCTCCCCCGTACGGGACCAGTTCTGGGACTGGCTCGCGGACGTCGCGGCGGGTGCGGGCGGCGCCGCAGCCGCAACCCCGTTGCCCGCGCAGCCCGTTCGGCAGGCCGCACCGGGCGCCGTCGGCCCGGGAGGCCGGCGGTGAAGCACGCCCTCGACATCCTCGACGTGCGGACCGCGCAGGTCCCCCTGCACCGGCCCTTCGCACACGCCCGGCACGCCCACGCCCGAACCGGCTCCGTCCTGGTCACCCTGCGGTGGGACGGCGTGACGGGCTGGGGCGAGGGCGCGCCCCGCCCGTACGTGACCGGTGAGACGGTGGCCGGCACCGTACAGGCCCTGCGCGCCCTCGACCCGTCCGCGCTCGTCGCCCTGCTCGACGGGGCGGCGGACTTCCCCCGCGCGGTGGCGGCCCTCGCCTCGGTCGACCTGCCCCGCCTGTTGGGCGGACTGCGGCCGCTGCCGGCCGCCGCGGCGGCGTTGGAGACCGCGCTCCTCGACGCCCTGTGCCGGCGCCACGGCCTGCCGACGGCCGCGGTCCTGGACGCCTGCCCCTGGGCGGCGGACGTGCTGACCAGCGAGAACGTCCCCCGGGCGGTGAGCGAGGTGGTGGACCTCAGCCGCACGCCCACCGAACAGCTGTCGGCCCTGCCGTCCGCCGCCCGGGCCCGCCTCACCCACGTGAAGCTCAAGGCGCTGCCCGACCCCGAGGAGACCGCCGCACGCGCGCTCCAGGTGCGCGGTCTGTTGGGCCCGTCGGTGCGGCTGTCCGTGGACGCCAACGGCGGGTGGGCGCCGGACGTCGCCGAGCGGGGCGCCCGGCTGCTGCGCGAACGCGCCGCCCTCGACTGGCTGGAGGAACCCACCGCGCCACGGGACTGGCCCACCCTGCGCCGCATCCAACAGGGCGGCACGCCGGTCATGCTCGACGAATCGGCGATGGACTCCGCGGACGTGGAGTGGGCGGCCGCCACCGGCGCCGCCTCGCTGGTGAACCTCCGGATCTCCAAGTGCGGGGGCCTGTTGCCCACGCTGCGGACGGCCGTGCGCGCCCACGCACGGGGCCTGCGCGTCCAACTCGGCGTCCAGGTGGGCGAGATCGGCCCGCTGTGGTCCGTCGGCCGCACCCTGGCGGCCCGCCTCACCGACGTCGTGGCGGTCGAATCCGGCCGCCAGGACGAGTGGTTCCCCACCCCGCTCACCGACCCGCCCTACGCCGTCGACCGGGAGCACCACGCCGCCCCGCCACCCCCCGGCCCCGGCCACGGTCTGCGCCCGGCCGCCGCCCTGACCACCCAGCTGACCGACTGACCGCCCCACCCGGCACCCGTGGCGCCGCAGCACACCGGCCCGTAGAGCACCACACACCGAACAGGAGCCCCCTCCATGGACCTCGCACGCCTCATGACGCCCGACGGGCCCCGGTACGGACTGGTCGACCACGTCCGGGACACCGTCCGACTCCTGACGCTCCCCGCAGGACCGGACGGCGTCGCGGCCCTGGCCGACCTGACGGACCCTCCCGCACCGGCCGCCACGGGCGACACCGTTCCCCTGGCGACCGCCAAGCTGCTGGCGCCGGTCGTCCCGGGCAAGGTCGTGGTCATCGGCCGCAACTACGGCGGCCGGTCCGACACCGCCGACAGACTGGTGATCCACCTCAAGCCGCCGACATCCGTCGTCGGTCCGGACGAGCCCATCGTGCTCACCGACCTCTCCCAGGACGTGCGGTACGAGGGAGAGCTCGCGGTCGTCATCGGCCGGACCTGCCGCTCGGTGCCGCCCGAGCGCGCCGCACACCACGTCCTCGGCTACACCTGCGCCAACGACGTCACCGCCTGGGACATCGGGACCGACGGGGGCCAGTGGACGAAGGCCAAGGGCATGGACACGTTCTGCCCCCTCGGTCCTTGGATCAGCACCGACCTCGACCCCGCGGCGGCCCTCATCACCACCCGCGTCAACGGCGAGGTGCGCCAGAAGGGCAGCACCGCCCACCTCACGCGCAGCACGGCCGTGTTGGTGTCGGAGGTGAGCCGGCTGATGACGTTGCTCCCCGGCGACGTCCTCCTGACCGGCACCCCCGAGGGCAGTGCCGCCCTGGCGCCCGGAGACACCGTCACCATCGACATCGACGGCCTGGGCACCCTCCGCAACCCCGTAGCCGCCCCCACCGACTCCCGGACCACCGCGCCCTGACGGCTACCCCGCCGAACGTCCCGCCAGGTCTTCCAACACCGCGACCGCCCGACCGGCGCTCTCGTAGGGCACGAAGAGGTGGTCGTGGTGGAAGCCGGCGACGACGTTGCAGCTCAGGCCGGCGTCGGCGAGTTCCATGGCCACCGCGGCGGTCAGCCCGACCGCCTCCAGGGCCGAGTGGACGCGCAACGTGATCCAACCCGCCACGTACGCGTACGCCAACCCGGCCGCATCGGCGTCCTCCTGCCGCAGGACCAGGGTCAGTCCCTCCGGTTCGGCGACCGTGACGACCGGGGCGAGGCCCGGCGGCACTCCGCCCTCGACCGTCGCGAACACGTACCGCCCGGGGTTCAACTGCGGACGCATCCCGCCCAACAGCTTCTGCAGATCAGTCTCACCAGCCACGCCCCACACGCTACCGGGCCGGCCAGCGGAGCCTCCTGGCGCCGGCGCGGCGAGCGGCCACGCGCAGCCGCCTCCGTCCGGGCTCGGGCTCCGGCTCCGGGCCGGGACGTCCGTCAGCTCAGGACGGAGGCGCAGGTGGTGGGGGTGGCGTGGGCCGGGTCGAGCGCGTTGGCCGTGGCGTGGAAGGCGATCCGGTCGAGGAGTCCGAGGCTCGCGTGCATGGAGAGGTCGGCCGGGCACAGCCGCTGGATCAGGATGTTGTGGACGTGCGGGCCGTGCAGGAACTCCGAACCGAGCGGCGTGACGACCTCGTCGTACTTGGTGGCGATCACGGTGTAGCGGATGCCCCGGAGGGTGTCGCCGCCGGCGTTGAGCCGGCGCAGCAGGGCGGATCCGGTCTTCTGCTCGATCAGCCCCGGAGTGAGCGCGTGCAGGGTCTGCTTGACGGGGGCGATGTCCACCAGCTTGGCCAGGCCGTGCAGGTCGGTGCCGTGGTTGTCGGGAGCCAACCCCACCAGGGTGTGCACCCTGTGGCGGCCGCCGTGGAACTTCAGGTACACCCGCGGCATCATGCCGCCCTGGGAGTGTCCGACCAGGTCGACCTTGAGCGCCCCCGTCGCGTCCAGCACCCGGTCGACGAAGTGGGCGAGTTGCCTGGCCGAGTGGTCGATCGGACCGAGCCCGCCGACGAGCGGGAGGCCCAGCAGTTCGCCGTAGGTCAGGGAGAAGACGCAGTAGCCGCGGGCCACCAAGTAGGGGGCCAGGCCCAGCCAGTTGTCGATGGCGTTGCCGAAGGTGCCGTGGACGAGGACGACCGGGCGGGGGTGGTGGGCGGACGGCCGGCAGGCGAAGTTGTTCCACCCCCTGCTGGCGGGGAACGCCCACGGCGCGTGGTGCGGAACGTGCACGGCGGACGGCTTGAGGAGCGGCGGTCCCAGAGGTCCCCGGGGCAGCGCGGCGGCCGGCAGGCGCGGGGGCGAGCCGACGGCTTCGGTGACGGGCGCGGTGGTCGCCGGGTGGGCGGCGACGGGCGAGACGGTCAGGCCCACGGCCAGGGTGGCCGCCGGGAGGGCGGTGAGCAGTCTCGGCCAAGACAGCTTCATACGGTGCTCCTTGCGGGGGAAGGCGACTCCGAACTGATCCGTGAGCCGCGCGCCGGGGCCCGGGATCGCAAGGGCCAACGTGGTGACCGACCGGTAAGTTACGGCTGGTAATCATTCTGTACCAGCGAAGTGAAGGCGAAGGAGCCAAGCGGGCGCAGGGCGCGTTCCCCCGTACGGCGGTCGGGACCGCCGTCACGAATCCAGGTAGCGGAGGATCGCGAGGACGCGCCGGCTGTAACCGGTGCTACCCGCGAGTTGCGGCTTGTCGAAGATCGCGTTGATGTGCTTCTCCACCGCGCTCTGGGAGACGTGACTGGGTAGCCTTCGCTGGTCCACCATCGGCAGTTCCCGCAGTGGAAGGGCGATCCGACGATGTCCCTGCCCAGTCTCCTGGCGGTGTTCGCACACCCTGATGACGAGTCGTTGTCGGCGGGCGGGGTGCTGGCCCGGCATGCCGCCGCGGGCGCGCGGACCGCCGTCGTCACGGCGACCTGGGCCCGACGGACGCACCGCGGAGCGGAGTTGGCGGCGGCCCTCGGGATCCTGGGGGCCGGTGCGCCGCGGATGCTCGGTTACGCCGATGCGCGCGTGCCGGAGTCGGCTCCCGGCGGCGTCCGGCTCTGTGACGCGCCCCTCGACGAGGCGGTGGGGCGGCTGGTCGGGCATCTGCGGGAGGTGCGTCCGCACGTGGTCGTCACGCACGACGCCTACGGCGGGCTGACCGGCCATCCGGACCACCGGCAGACCCACCGGCTGACCGTGCTCGCGGTCCAGGCGTCCGGGTGGGCCGGCCTCTATCCGGAGGCGGGTGCCCCCTGGCGGCCGTGCGCCCTGTACCTGGCCACGCATCCGGACTCCGCCGCACGGGAGTTGGGCGGACGGTTGATGCGGGACGACCGCGCCATGTACAGCGTGCCGGACGACCGGATCGACGCGGCCGTCGACGTCCGTCCCTGGTTGGCGCAGAAGTTCGGTGCCGTGCTGGCGCACCGCAGCGAAGTGGAACGGGGCGCCCTGCCGGGCCGGCTCGCCCGCATGGCACCGGCGGAGCGGGAACGGCTGTTGGCGACGGAGTGGTACGTCCGCCACGACCTCGGTTCCGGGTCGGCGGGCGGGCAAACGGAATTGACCTGCCGAGGGGTGGAGCCGGGCGTCGTGGGTGGGGGCTGAAGGGTCCGCGCTGGTCGCGCCGGCCGCTGGGCGGGTGCCGTCCCCCGGTGGCGCCGCCCGGGCCGTGCCATCCATCCCATCAAGCCAGTTCACCGGTGGTGGCTGCGCCGCGCCGCCTCCCGGGATTGTCTGGACCAAGCGGCCGTACCCGGTGTTCGGAGCGGCTTTGCCCCTGTCGCCGCACCTGCTGCAACCACCCCGTGCACCGCGGTGGTACGGCTCAAAAACGACGCCCACCAGCTGTCATTACCAATTCATGGTTGTCACATGACCATTCCTTTTCCTAACCTGCTGTCACGGAGGGCGACAACCGCACCCCGCACGAGCCAGTACGCAGGCAAAAACCGGGGGCACGCCACTCAGCGTGCCCCCGGTTTGTTTGGCCCGTGAAGCGTCGTGCCGACCACCAGCTCTGGCGGGCAACGGGTCGACCACGACGCGCAGTCCACGCGACCACGCATCGGAGGGTACCGTGAACCACCCCGATCGATTAAGAGCCGCGATAGAAGCGGACGGCACCACCCCGCTGATCGGCGTCTTCGACATGTTCTCCGCGTCCCTGGCGGCGCGTCACTACGACGGGATGTTCGTCTCCGGCTTCGGATTCGCCGCGTCCCACTACGGCCTGCCGGACATCGGGTTCATCGCCTGGCCCGACATCGTCGGCTTCGTACAGCGGCTCCGCCTGGCCTTCCCCCAACAGCACCTGCTCGTCGACATCGACGACGGCTACGTCGACCCCGAGACCGCCTGCCACGTCGTCCAGCAGTTGGAGGCCGGCGGCGCCTCGGGCATCATCCTGGAGGACCAGCAACGGCCCCGGCGCTGCGGCCACGTCGACGGCAAGCAGGTCCTGCCGTTGGAGGAGTACCTCGCCAAACTCGACCTGGTCCTCCAGGCACGCCGGGACCTCGTCGTCGTCGCCCGCACCGACGCCACCGAGGAGGAGGAGATCCTGCGCCGCGCCAAGGCGCTCGCCGCGACCGACGCCGACGTGATCCTGGTGGACGGCGTGCGCAGCGTCGACTGGATCCACAAGGTGCGCCGCGTCATCGACGACAAGCCGCTGCTGTTCAACCAGATCGCCGGTGGCAAGTCACCCCGGCTGTCGCTGGGCGAGCTGCACCAACTCGGCGTCGACGTCGCCATCTACAGCACGCCCTGCCTGTTCGCCGCCCAGACGGCCATCGACCGGGCGCTGGACGACCTGAAGCGGGCCGACGGCCGGCTGCCGGAGCACACCCCCGACGCCGTGGGCGTCGCCGAGTGCCTGGCGCTGCTGGAGCAGAACATCAGCCGCCACCACGACCCCCTCCCGGTCGACGCCGCGCGCTGACGCCTGATCCGAGCAGCCGCGGAGGGGCCGCGCCGTCGTCCTGGTCGTCAGACGGCCGCGCGGCGCGGCCCCGACCGTCCACCCACCGCTTCCCACCTCCCGACGGAGGAATCCGTGCCGCACCATTCCCCCGGCGGCGCCCGCCGGGTGCTGCGCCGCGTCGACTGGTACATCGTCGCGCTGTTCTGCGTCATCGGCCTGGCGGCCCTCGTCCCGGCCGACGGGGCGGCGGCCGACGGCGTCTCCTTCACCGCCCGCCTGGCGGTCGGCCTGCTCTTCTTCCTGTACGGCGCCCGGCTCTCGCCGCGGGCCGCCCTCGACGGGGTCCGGCACTGGCGCCTGCACCTGCCGGTCCTCGGCCTCACGTTCGTCCTTTTCCCGGCCGCGGGCCTGGCGATCGGGCTGTTGCCGTCCGGCGTCCTCAGTCCCGAACTGGCCGCCGGCGTCCTGTTCCTGACCGTGCTGCCGTCCACCGTCCAGTCCGCCATCGCCTTCACCTCGATGGCGCGCGGCAACGTGGCCGCCGCCATCTGCTCGGCGTCGTTCTCCACGGTCCTCGGCGTGCTGCTCACCCCGCTCCTGGCCGTCGCCCTGTTGCGGCAGACCGGAGCCGGGGTCGGGGACGTACCGCTCACCCCGTCCAGCCTCCTCGACATCGCGGTCCAGCTGCTGTTGCCGTTCCTCGCCGGCCAGGCACTGCGGCGGTGGATCGCCGACTGGTTGGGCCGGCACCGGATCCTGACCACGGTGTGCGACCGCGGCTCCATCCTGCTGGTGGTCTACTCGGCGTTCAGCCACGGCATGACCGCCGGCATCTGGCACCGCATCCCGCCCGCGCGGCTGCTGCTCCTCGCGGCGGTCTGCGCCCTGTTGTTGGCCCTGGCGCTGTCCGCCGCCCACGGCACCGCCCGACTGGTGGGACTGTCCCGCGCCGACCGGGTCACGGCCGTCTTCTGCGGTTCCAACAAGAGCCTGGCCAGCGGGTTGCCGATGGCCACCGTGCTGTTCCCGGCCGACCGGATCGGGGTCGTGGTGCTGCCCCTGATGCTCTACCACACGCTCCAACTCGTGCTCTGCGCCTACCTCGCACGCCGCTGGCCCGCGCCGCCGGCCCCGCCCCCCGAGCCGGCGTCCCCGGCCCCCGCCCGGACCACGGCGTCACCTCAGGTATGACGCCCCGTTGACGTCGAGCACGGCGCCCGAGGACCACACCGCCTCGGGCGAGGCGAGGTACTTCACCGCGGCGGCGATCTCCTCGGGCGCGGCCACCCGGCCGAACGGACTCTGCTCCTCGACGGCCGCGCTGATCCGGTCGGCGACCCGTTCGGTGGCGACGAAACCGGGGGCGACGGAAGCGACGGTGATGCCGTGTGGGGCGAGGGAGACCGCGAGCGACTGGCCCAGTGCGTGCATCGCGGCCTTCGTCGCCCCGTAGGCGGGATGGTCGGGCTCGCCCTTGAAGGCGCCGCGGGAACCGACGTTGACGATGCGGCCCCGGACCTGGTGGTCGATCATGTTCCGGGCCGCGCAGTAGGTGACGTGGGCGGTGCCCAGCAGGTTCACGTCGACGGTGCGCCGCCAGGCGTCCTGCCAGTCCTCGAAGGTGGTGCGGTCCAACGGGTGCGCGACGTTGACCGCCGCGTTGTTGACCAGCACGTCCAGCGGGCCGAGCGCCTCGACGGCCGCGGCGACCACGCCGGCGGCGCCCTCCGGCGTACTGATGTCCCCCTGCACCAGGACGTGACCGCTGCCCGCCAGGCCGTCCAGCGCCTCCTCGGCCTCCGCCCGGCGGGAGGCGTAGTGCAGGGCGACCCGGTCGCCGTCGGCGGCGAAGGCCGTGGCGATCGCGCGGCCGATGCCGCGTGCGGCCCCCGTGACCAGCACGGTGCGGTTCCCGTCCATCGGGCGTCCTCCAGCGGTCGAGCGGCCCGACGGCCGCGACGATCTTGCTCAACACCCTCGCACGGCGCGGTGGGCGACGGAAGACCGGGGCGGCCCCGTCCACGATCCGTGGACGGGGCCGCCCCCGACGCGCACCGCTGCGGCAACACGCACCGCTGCGGCGGCGGGTGGACGTCAGCCGTTGAGCGCGGCGACGCCGGCCTGGGCGAACTGCTCGTCCTGGTCGCCGCTGGGTGCGCCGGCCACGCCGATGCCGGCGACCGGGGCGCCCTTGGCCTGGACGGGGGCGCCGCCGGCGAGGAACAGCGTGCCGGGGATGTCCTTGAGGGTGGGGGCCTGCTCCAGGCGCTTGACCAGCGTCGAGGTCGGCGCGTTCCAGGACACCGCGGTGAACGCCTTCTCCTCCGCCGCCTTGTACGACTGCGGGCCGGCGCCGTCGCCTCGCAGCGTGACGAGGGTGTTGCCGTTGCGGTCGACCACGGCCACCGACACGTGCTGGTCGGCCTTCTCGGCGGCGGCGAGCGCGGCCTGCGCGGCCTTGGCCGCCGCGGCGACGGTCAGGTGGTCGGTGGCGACGACGTTCTGCGCCTGGACCGCGGTGGCCGCACCGCTGCGGGCGGCGTTGTCCGGGGCCGCGACGGCGACCGCGCCGACGGCGGTCACCCCGACGGCCGCCAGGACGGCCGCGCCGGCGATGATCCTGGTCCGTGTGGACGGCATCTGCATGGGAGGTGCTCCTCTTCGTCGCCCCGGGGCCGGGGCCCCGCGGTCCGCAGTGGTTGCGGTGGTTCCATCCTTGGTGGCGCGGGCGGGAGGGCGGTCCGCGGAGCGGATGGCGTCGCGGAGCATGATGGATGACGTCGGTGTCAACCGATCGGATGACGGGCGCGGGCCGGAATCCGGGCTACGAATCAAGGATGGACGTGAAGCACGTGAGCGGTGGCCGTACCGGAGCGGCGGACGGCGTACCGCGGACGGACCCCGCGGACGGACCGACCGGCCGCGGCATGGAGGCGGTGATCTCGGCCTCGTTCGTCCTGCTGTTGATCGCCGCCATGGCCCGCTACCTCACCCACCATCCCGGCGCCCCCGGCACCTGGTGGGTGATCGCGCTCACCACGCTGCTGGCGGTGGCGTACGTGGCGCGGCCGGCCGTGGACGGGGCGATCGCACCGCGGTGGCGCCGGGTCTGGCTCGGGGTCTTCGTGCTCGGGTGGGTGGCCCTGGTGCTCCAGGCACCGAGCTTCGCCTGGAGTGCGGTGGCGATCGTCTACACGGCGTTGCAGTTGCTCCCGGCGCGCGCCGCGCTGGCGCTGATCACCGTGCTGACGGTCCTGGTGGTGGTCGCCCAGGTGCGGATCAACGGCCCCGACCCGCTGCTGATCGTGGTGCCGCCGGTGGTCGCCGGCCTGGCCGCGACGGTGTTCACGCACATGCAGCGCCAGTCGGCCCGGCAGCACCTGCTGATCGAGGACCTGGTGCGCACCCGCCGCGTACTGGCCGGCAGTCAACGCCGGGCGGGCATGCTCGCCGAGCGCGAGCGGCTGTCGATGGAGATCCACGACACGCTCGCCCAGGCCCTGTCGAGCCAACGGATGCTGCTCCAGGCCGCCGAACGGCTCTGGGACGCGGACCCGGCAGCGGCCCACCAGCACATGACCACCGCCTCCGCCATCGCGGAACGCAACCTCGTCGAGGCGCGCCGGTTCGTCCACGACCTGGCCCCCGCCGACCTCGCCGACGGGGGCGGCCTGCCCGAGGCGCTGCGGGCGCTGGCCCGCCGCGAGACCGCGGCCGGGGCGGCCACCGCGGGCACCACGTCCGACGCGCCGCACGGCGGTCCGGCGGTGCACTTCCGGATCGACGGCGATCCGGTACCGCTGCCGCCGGCCGTCGAGGCGGGCCTGTTGCGGGTGGCCCAGGGGGCCGTCGCCAACGTCCGCGAACACGCCCGCGCCAGCGACGCCGTCCTGACCCTCAGCTACCTCGACGAGGACGTGGTCCTCGACGTCGCCGACAACGGCTGCGGCTTCCGCCCCGGCCAACAGGACGCAGCCGGGGCCGTACCGCACCGCGGCCACGGACTGCGCGCCATGGAGGTCCGATTGCGGCAGCTCGACGGCACCCTGACCATCGAGTCCCATCCCGGCGAGGGCACGGTCGTCTCCGCGGCCGTGCCGCTCCGGGCGAGCGGCCCGGCGACCGACCCGGACGAGGAGTGACCCGCATGTCCCGCCCATCCGACTCCCCCGACTCCCCCGACGCCCCCGGTCGGCGGGTGCGCCTGCTGTTGTGCGACGACCACGCCGTGGTCCGGGCCGGCCTGCGCGCCCTGTTGTCCGCCGATCCCGGCATCGAGGTCGTCGGCGAAGCGGCCACCGGCGAGGAGGCGCTGGCCGTCGCCGCCCAACGCCGGCCCGACGTGGTGCTGATGGACCTCAGCCTCGGCACCGGCATCGACGGCATCGAGGCGACCCGCCGCATCGTCGCCGAGGTGCCCGGCACCCGCGTCCTGGTGCTCACCACCTACGACACCGACGCCGACGTCACCCGCGCCGTGCAGGTGGGCGCCACCGGCTACCTCCTCAAGGCCGAACGGCCCGAGGAGCTGTTCGCCGCGATCGCCGCCGCCGCGGAGGGCCGGGCCGTGCTCTCCGCGCCCGCGGCCAACCGCGTGATGGAGCGGGTGCGCAAGCCCCATGCCGCCCTGACCGAGCGCCAGTTGGACATCCTCGGCCAGCTCGCCCGCGGGCTCGGCAACCGCGAGATCGCCCGCGCCCTGTTCATCAGCGAGGCCACCGTCAAGACGCACCTGGTGCGCATCTACGCCAAACTCGGCGTCGAGACCCGCGCGGGTGCGGTCGCGGCGGCGAAGGAGCAACGACTGATCCCCTGAGGCCGGCCCGCCCGAGGCGTCAGAGGCCGCCAGCCGGCCGGCTGGCGAAGGCGACCGGCCTCCGCCGGAGTCGCGGGCTGTGCCGTCTTCTCCCGGACGGCGGTGCCGAGTTCGTCGTCGGAGAGGTCCTGCGGAACCTGTGCTGGTTCAGACGCGGACCCTACGCGTCGGCCGCCGGTGGGCGCCTGCCCGCCGAACGCCCCACGTCTGTACCTACTAGTATGTACGATCATGACCGAGCCAGCCGCACCCGGTCACGCGCTGACGCGCCACGCCTCCCCACCGCACCGAGGAGAACCCCATGCCCTTCGTCCGCATCGACGCACTGCGGGCCGACGCCGAGCGGCTCGACGCGCTCGGCCGGGCCGTGCACGACGCCCTGATCGAGACGATCCAGATCCCGCCGGAGGACCGGTTCCAGGTCCTGACCAGCCACGACGGCACCAACAGCACGCTGCGGTACGGCAATTACTTCGGCATCCAGCGCGACGACGGCATCGTGTACGTCGCGATCACCCTGCGCGCGGGGCGCAGCTCCGACCAGAAGCAGGCGCTCTACCGGCGGATCGCCGAACTGGCCGAGGAGTACGCGGGCACCGTGCCGCGGAACGTGTTCGTCACCCTGACCGAGAACGCCTCGCTGGACTGGTCGCTCGGCAACGGGGTGGCCCAGTACGCCGACGCCGACGGGCCGTCGGGCGCCGCACGCTGAGGCCCCGGCCGGCGTCACGCGCCGACCGGGGCCCCGCCTCCTCCTGATGGCCGGCTACGAGAAGGCCAGCTCGGTGACGTTGGTCGCCTCCAGGACCCAGGCGGCGCTCAGGCCGCCCTCCTTCACGTAGGCGTTGCCGTTGCCCTTGAGGACGCCGATGCGCTTGCCCGACAACGCGATCTGGGTCGTCTTGTCGCTCTCCTTGACCCACGTGGCACTGAGACCGCCCTCCTTGACGAAGGCGTCACCGTCGTCCTTGAGGACACCGATGCGGTTGCCGGACAGTTCCAACTGGATCACGTCGTCCGCCTCCTTGACCCAGGTGGCACTGAGGCCGCCCTCCTTCACGAACGCCTCGCCGGTCCCCTTGAAGACGCCGATGCGGTTGCCGGCGAGGTCGATGTCGACGACGTTGGCGGCCTCCTTGACCCACGTGGCGCTCAGGCCGCCCTCCTTGACGAAGGCGTCACCGTTGCCCTTGACCACGCCGATGCGTCGCCCGGAGAGTTCCAACTGCTTCACCTTGTCGGCCTCCTTCACCCAGGTCGCACTGAGGCCGCCCTCCTTCACGAACGCCTCGCCGGTGTCCTTGAGCACCCCGATCCGGTTGCCGGACAGCGCCAGTTGCTTGACGTCCGTCGCCTCCTTGACCCACGTGGCACTGAGACCGCCCTCCTTGACGAAGGCGTCACCGTTGCCCTTCAGGACACCGATGCGGTTGCCGGTGAGCACGACCTGCTTGACGTCGCCGGCCTCCTCGACCCAGGTGGCACTGAGGCCCCCCTGCTTCACGGAGGCTTTGCCGTTGGCCCGCACCGTGCCGATGCGGTTTCCACCGTCGCCGGACACCGTCGCGTACGCGGCGGCGGATCCGGCGACGACCCCGGCCACGGCCAGGGCGGCAGCCGTGGCGGAGAGCAGCTTGACGTTCATCGTGATTCGTCCCCTTCTGTGGGCGCGGCCACCCGGCGGCACCCGTAGGCGCCGCGGAATGGCCGCTACCGGCCCGCGGGCCGGCCCACCCCTTTGTGTTGATCACACCGGTGATCAGTGACGCTCCGAATCGTCGATGAGGGGTGGGGCGAGTGGGGAGACTTCATGCCTTCTTCCACCTGAAGGGGTCATGTCCGGATCCCAAACCGGCGACGGGTGCTCGTCGCACGGCCGTTCCAGGCCCCGTGACCTGCACTCGGACGGTCAGCTTGGGCATGAGCACCCACACCTCGACGTAGCCGGCCCGCGCGGCGCGGACGGCGTCGTGGGGGCCCAGCGGCTCCCGCTTCGTCCCGGCCGCCAGGCCCAGCGGTTCGGTCCGGGCCGTGGCGTCGGGGCCACTGGCCCGGAGCAGGTGGTCCGGGACCTTTCCGGCGACCGTCGGACGGCCTCCTCCGGCGCGGACGTCGGGTGGGACATGGGGGTCTCGGCTGCGTTCGCACGGGTCGGGGCGCTGGACCACCGGTGTGAAGGGAGGCAACGAGACCCACACGCACTGCGGCCTGCACGCACACGTCGAGGTCCCCGACCTGGACCACGCGGTCCTGGTCTGCAACCACCTGCGGCCGTGGGTGCCGTCCCTGGTCGCACTGTCGGCGAACTCCCCGTTCCGGGACGGTCGGGACACCGGGTACGCCAGCTGGCGCACCGCCGCCGGCGATCGGTGGCCGGTCGCCGGGCCGCCGATGCTCGGCGTCCTGGTCCGGGCTCTGGTCGTGCAGGCCCTGAAGCAGGTGCGGCGCGGCGCCCCGGGGCCCGACGTGTGCCCGTCCCTGCTGCGGGCGGCCTACTGGCGGGCGGCCCGTGACGGCTGTGCCGAGCACGCCCTCGACGTGCGCACCGGCCGGGCCGTCCCGGCCGGTCGCCTGCTGCGGGAACTCGTCGCGTACATCCGGCCGGCCCTGGAGGCGTCCGGGGAGTTGGCGGCGGTCACCGCGGCCGTGCGCCGGCTCGCCGGTGCCCAGGACGGCGCGGACGACGGTGCGCGCGGGCCGGGCGGGTGCGGTGCGCGGCGGCAGCGGGCCGCGTTCGCGCGGCGGGGCGATGCGCGGGACGTCGTCGACGAGCTGATCCGGCACACCGCTCCCGCCCACGCCGCACACGCGGCCCACTGAGCGCCCGCCGGTCCCGTTCGCTACTGCACCGTGTAGACCTGTCCCGTCTGGCGGCCCTCGACGGAGCGGACGTAGGCGCGGGCGACGTCGGCCAGCGGGACCGAGCCCATGCCGGGGAAGAAGTCGCCGTAGGCGTCCAGGGATTCGGTGAAGACGGTGGGGCTGACGGCGTTGATCCGCTGCGGTGCGATCTCGATCGCGGCGGCGCGGACGAACGCCTCGACGGCGCCGTTGGCCATGGAGGCGGCAGCGCCGGTGGGGATCGGTTCCCGGGCCAGGATGCCGGTGATCAGGGTGAACGAACCGTGCTCGGCGACGTGCGACAGGCCCTGGCGGACCAGTTCGAGCTGGCTCAGCACCTTGCCGCGGAACGCCGCCTGCCAGTCGTCGGCGGTGATGTCCGCGACCGGCTTGTAGGGGACGTCTCCGGCGGTGCTGACCACGGCGTCCAACGGGCCGGCCGCCTGGTAGAGCGCGGCGATCTGGTCCGGGTCGGTGAGGTCGTGGCGGAGGTCGCCGGCGGTGCGTCCGACGGTGCGGACGTGGTGGCCGCGGCCGGTGAGCTCCGTGTGGACGGCGGTGCCCAGCGTGCCGGTGGCTCCGATCAGCGCAATGTTCATGCCCGGGACGCTACGGCCGCCGCCCGCGGACCGGGAAATGCCTTCCGGGCTGGATTTATGCTTGGCGTTTATGAATGTGGAGCTGCGCCATCTGCGTGCCCTGGTCGCGATCGACGACGAGGGGACGATCACCGACGCCGCGAGGACCCTGCGGATCACGCAACCGGCCCTCTCCCGCACGCTGGAGCAGTTGGAGGGCCGGTTGGGGGTGCGGCTGGTCGCGCGCACGACGCGCACTCTGGCCCTGACCCCGGCCGGACGGCGGCTGTGCGCGCACGCCCGGCGCATTCTGCGGCAGCTCGACGACGCACTGGCCGAGGCGGTGGCCCCGGCCGGGCCGCGACCGCTGCGGCTGGTCTTCGCCTGGGCCGCGCTCGGCCGGCACACCGTGCCCCTGCTACGGGCCTGGCGCACGGAATGTCCGGAGGTCCCCGTACGGGTGCGCCGGGTCGACGATCCCGAGGCGCCGCTGCGCCGCGGCGAGGCCGATCTGGCCTTCCTGCGCACCCGTCCGGTCGAGGACTCCGGACTGGTCCATCACGCGCTGGTGCGGGAGCGGCGGATGGCCGCGGTGCCGGTGGGCCACCGGCTGGCGGAACGCGCCGAGGTCCGGTTGGCGGAGGTGGGGCGGGAGGTCGTCGCGCTGTGCGCGACGGCGTCGACCACGGGCCCGGAGCTGTGGCCGGCCGGGCGGCGCCCGGCGACCCTGGACGTGCCGGGGGTCGACGAGTGGCTGACCGCGATCGCCACCGGCGAGGCGGTCGGCGTCACCGCGGAGGGCACCGCCCATGACCATCCGCACCCCGGGGTGCGCTACCTCCCGATCGTCGATGCCGGTCCGGTCACCGTCCACCTGGCCCGGCCGGCCGAGCCGTCCCACCCCGCCACGGCCGCCTTCGTGGACCTCGCCCGGCGGCAACTGGCCTCGGCGGGCGCCCCGTCGCCGGCGCCCGGTGATAACCGTCGGCTATCACAAGGGCTCTTGGACGGGTGACGCGGTGACTCCGCAGGATGGTCCGCGAAGAGCCGGGCGATCTAGGGAGCACGAGGATGAGCAGGACATGGCTGGTGACCGGTGCGAGCAGCGGTTTCGGGCGGGCGATCGTCGAGGCCGCGGTCGCCGCCGGTGACTTCGTGGTGGCCGCGGCCCGGCGGACCGCGGCACTGGACGAGCTGGTGGCGGCGCACCCGGGCCGGGTGGTGGCGCAGCGCCTGGACGTCACGGACGTGGCCGCCGCCGAGAGCGCGGTGGGCGAGCTCGTCGAGCGGTACGGCCGGATCGACGTCCTGGTCAACAACGCCGGTCGGGGCGTCGTCGGGGCGGTCGAGGAGACCACGGACCGGGAACTGCGCGAGGTGATGGACCTGCACCTGTTCGGGCCGGCCGCGTTGACCCGGGCGGTGCTCCCGCACATGCGCCGCCGCCGGTCGGGGGCGATCGTGCAGATGAGCAGCATGGGCGGGCGGTTCGCGTTCGCCGGCGTGGGGGCCTACTGCGCGTCGAAGTTCGCGTTGGAAGGGCTGTCGGAGGCGCTCGCGGCCGAGGTGGCGCCGTTGGGGATCAAGGTGCTGATCGTCGAACCGGGCGCGTTCCGCACCGGGTTCGCGGCTGCCGGGGCCCTCCGACAATCCGCCGCCCTGCCCGCCTACGAGGAGATGGTCGGCCCGGTCCGGGCGTCGCTCGCGGCGAGCGACGGCGCGCAGCCCGGCGACCCCGCGAAGGCCGCCGCCGCGCTGCTGACCGCCCTCGACGCCGAGCACACTCCGCTGCGGCTGCCGCTGGGCAATGACGCCGCCGATGCGCTCTCGGCCCATTGGGACGGCTCCCGGGCGGAGTTCGCCGCCTGGGAGGCGCTGAGCCGCTCCACCGACTTCGACGGGTAGTGGCGCACGGGCCGGCGCCCGGCGGCCGTGGCACGCTGCGGAGCGTGCCCGGCTGCCGGGCGCCGGAGGTGTTGCGTCGGGACGGCGGTGCTTACTGGCCGGGCACCGAGGTCGCGTTGCGCCGGCCGCCGTTGTTCTCCTGCCAGAAGCGGTAGACGTCCACCGCCGCGTCGCTGGGCGCGTACCGCATCGGGAGTCGGCGCTGGTCCCATTCCTTGGCGAACTCGCCGTAGAAGGTGGCGAGTTCGAAGTACTTGCGGTCGTCGACGTAGTGCGGCTCGTAGGCGTCGCGGGTGGTGAGGAAGACGACCTCGTCCGGGGAGCAGTAGTAGAGCGCGCCCAGGCACATCGGGCAGGGCTGGGCGAGCACGTAGATGGTGGTGCCGATCAGGTGCTCGGTGCCCAGCTTGGTGCACGCCTCGCGGATGGCGAGGACTTCGGCGTGGGCGGTGGGGTCGTTGGTCTGGGCGACCTTGTTGGGGCTCTCGGCCAGGACCTCGCCGTCCTTGACGATGACGGTGGCGAAGGGGCGGCCGCCGTCGATGACGTTCTGACGGGCGAGGTCGATGGTCCGCTGGGCGAAGTCCATGGTGGGCTTCCTTCCGGGTGGGGCGGGTGGGGTTGCCGGGTCAGAAGGGCTTGGTCGGCAGGTACTTGCCGTCCAGGGTGATGACGGCGCGCTCGCCGCCCTCGGGGTCGGCGACCTTCTTCACGTCCAGCTTGAAGTTGATCGCGCTGATGATGCCGTCGCCGAACTGCTCGTGGACCAGGGCCTTGAGGGTGGTGCCGTAGACCTGGAGCATCTCGTAGAAGCGGTAGATGGTCGGGTCGGTGGGGATGCCGCCGGGAATCGAGCCGCGGGTGGGGATCGTCTGGAGCAGCATCACCGCGTCCTCGTCGAGGCCGAGCAGTTCGGCGACCGCGCGGGCCGACCGGGCCGGCAGGGCGTGCTGGCCGAGCACGGCGGCGGTGACGAACGCGACCGACAGCTCGGCGGCGTCGGCGATCTGCTGCCAGGTGAGGTCCTTGCGCGTCTTGGCCTCGACCGCGGCGAGGGCCAGGGCCTGGCGGGCGTCGGGGTGGAACTGGGCGTGCGGCGTGCGGGGGGTGGTGGCGTCGGTCATGGTGACGGTTTCCTTTCGGTGGTGGGGTGGTCGGGTGCCGGGGAAGAGGCCGGCGGGGTCAGGCGGCGCGGGGTACGGCGCCCGGGGTCGCCTCGCCGTGCGGGATCCGCTCCACGCCGCCGGAGGCGATGTCGTAGACCCAGCCGTGCAGGCGGAGCGCCTGCTCGGCGAGGGCCCTGGCGACCGAGGGGTGGGTGACCAGGTTGGCCAGCTGGGTGCGGACGTTCTGCCGCACCAGCTCCGCCACGTCCGCGGCGGGCCCGCCGACGGCGGCGCGGGCCCTGGCGGCGTCCGCGTGGTGCAGCCAGTGGGCGACCGCGGGGGTTCCGGAGAGGTCGTGGCCCTTGGCGAGCGCCGTCATCGCGCCGCACGCCGCGTGTCCGCACACCACGACGTCCGTGACCCCGAGCACCGCGACGGCGTACTCGATGCTGGCCGCCACCCCGTCGCCGGACCCGTGGTGGTGGGCCGGGACGAGATTGCCGGCGGTGCGGACGACGAACAGTTCGCCCGGCTCGCTCGACGTGAGCAGTTCCGGGACGACGCGGGCGTCGGAGCAGCTGATGAACAGCGTGTGCGGCTGGTGGTGGGTGGCCAGGTGACCGAACAGATCGGCCTTGGCCGGGTGGACGTCGCGTTGGAAGCGCGCGACGCGCTCGGCGAGGTCTGGCATGGTCGTTCCCTTCGGTCGGGCTGACCGGTCCGGTGGGGCCGGCGAGATCCACCATGCACGACCTGGGCCTATAGAGTCCAAGAGCCACTAACCATGCCTCCTATAGATCACATCTATAGGAGGTCCTATAGTGGTGACATGGCCCTGGAACTGCGTCATCTGCGTTACCTGCTCGCCGTTGCGGAGCACGGCAGCTTCACCCGTGCCGCCGAGGACCTGCACATCTCACAGCCGACCCTCTCGCAGCAGGTCAAGCAGCTGGAGCGGACGGTGGGGGTACAACTCCTGGACCGCACCGGCCGCACCGTGCGCCTGACCGACGCCGGCGAGGCGTACACCCACCACGCCCGGCACGCGCTGCGCGACCTGGCCGCCGCCGAGCGGGCCGTGCACGACGTGCGGGACCTCTCCCGGGGCCACCTGCGCCTGGGGCTCACCCCGACGTTCACCGCCTACCTCGTCGGGCCGCTCATCGCCGAGCTGCACGCCCGCCACCCCGGCGTCACCCTGGCGGTCCGGGAGATGCCCCAGGACCGCATCGAAACGGGCCTGCTGGACGACGAGTTGGACCTCGGCATCGCCTTCGCCGGCCCGCATCTGGCCGGGATCGAGGCGGCCGTGCTGTTCACCGAGACGCTGAGCCTGGTGACCGCGGCCGCCGGCCCCGCCGCCGACGCTCCGGAGCCGCTACCGGTCACCGCCCTCGCCGACCGCCAACTCGCGCTGCTGAGTGGCGACTTCGCCACCCGTACGCACATCGACGCCTACTTCGCCCAGCACCACGTCAGCCCGCGCATCGCGGTGGAGGCGAACTCCATCCAGGCGCTCACCGAGATCGTCCGGCGCACCTCGCTGGCGACCGTGCTCCCCGACGCCATCACCCACGACCACCCCCACCTCACCCCGCTCCCCCTCGCCCCCGCCCTGCCCACCCGGACCGTCACGCTGCTCCGTCGCACCGACGCCTACCGGACCGCCGCGGCGCGGGCCTTCACCCGCCTCGCCAGGGAACTGGTGCACAGCCGGGGATACGCGCCGGCCTGAGGCAGGGCGGCCGGGACCGCGCGGACTGCCGAGAACAACGCCGTTCCGTGGAGAGCGCGTTCGCCCACCCGCACGGATTCCGCCGTCTGCGGATCCGCCGGGAATCAGGCTTCGGCGATGGTCCGGCCAGGCATCGGCTCCGCGAGCGCGAGCCGCCGGGCCGGCGCGCCGAAGGCGTCGGCGAAGTACTGCGTCTCGTGCACCACGTGCTGGCCGGCGAATTCCATGATGCTCACCGAGTACGAAGGCACCCCGTCGTAGGTGATGAGGCATTCGCTCACCCACAGATCCGCACGGCCGGTGATCCGCTGGACGGTGAAGTGCCGGTCTGCCGGGTGCCCGCCGCGTTGCGCCGCGATCACCGCTCGGCCCCGGAACCGCTCCCCTGACTGCGGGTAGTCCAGGATCGCGTCCGTGGCGTAGAGGGCGTGCTCGGCATCGGTGTCCCCGCGTTCCGACGCCCGCCAGTGCTCCTCGACCGCGGCCCTTCTTTGGGCGTCAGCATCCATGGCAGCACCTTTCCGTAGCGGTGCCAGCCTAGGCACTCCGGCCGCAGCCGGACCGGGACCGGCCGGACGTGCGCTGCCGAGTCCTCCCTTTGGCCGGATCGGAGGGCGGCAGCCGTCCGCCGGGGCACCGCGTCGAGTGACCGCCACCCGGCCGACCCGCCGTTGGTCCGTGCTGTCGGGAGTTCCTAGCATGGGGCCGTGGCCAGGTTTGTGATCGCACGCACGACGTCCCTCTCCCCCGACGCCGCATGGCGACGGCTGACGGACTGGGCGGCCCACGCCGCCTACGTGCCGCTCACCACCATCACCGTGACCACGCCGCCGCCCACCCGGGAGGGGACCACCTTCGTCGCCCGGACCGGCCTCGGCCGGCTCGCGTTCGACGACGTGATGCGCGTCGTGCGGTGGGAGCCGCCGGACGCCACCGGCGCCTCGGCCGTGGGCCGCTGCCGGCTGGTGAAGCAGGGCCGGGTGGTGACCGGTTGGGCCGAGGTCGAGCTGGGTGCGCGGGACGGGGGCTGCCGCGTCGTCTGGCGCGGCGAGGTGCACCCGCGCGGCGTCCCGGGCGCCTTCCGACCGGTGGTGGCCGGCTCGGCGCGGTGGTTGTACGGCCGCATCCTGGACGGCCTGCTCGCCCGATAGACCCGCCGAGCCTGGGGCGAGGACGGGCAGCGCCCTCACCACGCGGTGAGGAACTCCCGCACCGCCGCCGCGAATCCGGCCGGGTCGTCGTCGTGCAGCCAGTGCCCGCACCCGGGGAACTCCCGCAGGGTGGTGCCCGGCCGCCGCCGCGCCATCTCCCGCGCCATCGCGGTGGGGAGGACGAAGCTGTCCAGGCCGTGCAGCAGCAGCGCGGGGCAGTCGGTGGCCAGCCAGTCCGGCCACCAGTCACCGACCAGGGCCTCCTGCGACCGCACCATGTCCGCGTGGTCGAAGAGGAACCCCCACCCGTCGGGCCGTTCGACGGCGCTCTCCAGGAAGTAGCCGGCGTCCGGAACGCCCCGGGCCTCCACCTGGCGGCGCAGCTCACCCAGCGTCGGTGCCCGGCGCGGCCAGTCCCGGACGTCCAGCACCGGATGCGCCACCTCGGGCCGGCGGTTGAGCGCACCGCCCTCCTCGACGATCAGCGCCCGGACCAGTTCCGGATGGTGCGCGGCCAGCCGGAACGCCACGACCCCGCCCATCGAATGGCCGAGCACCGGCAGCGGTCCCAGCCCCAACGCCCGGACGAAGGCGGCGGCGTCGGCCACGTACGCGTCCGGGGACACGTCGTCGTCGCGTGCGCTGAGGCCGTGGCCGCGTTGCTCCAGGGCGACGACCCGGAACTCCGGTGCCAGGGCGGCGGCCAGGGCGGCGAACGCCCTGGCCCGGCCGAAGTGCCCGTGCAGGGCCAGCACCGGCGTTCCCGGTCCGCCGGCGTCCGCGAAGGCCAGTCGCCGGCCCCGCACCGTCAGGGTCTGCGTGGTCAGGGTGAACGTCATGGTCGTGCCTCTCTGGTGGGTGCCCGATCCGCTGGTCCGGTGCGGCGCCGGGGCCGGCGCAGGGGCCCTGACGGGGCCGTCGGTCGGCCGGGGCACGAGTGACGATAGGCGCCGTGGCCGCGGGGCCGGGGCCCGGGCCGGCCCGGAAAACCAGTTGCCACCGCTCAGTACCGTCAGGTGCGTGACGGACATCGACGGCTTGCTCGCGGCCTACGACGAGCAGATGCGGGGAGTGCCTCCCACGCCTCCCGACGGGGTCACCTACGAGCAGGACGGTCCGGTGCTGCGGATCGTCGGGCAGTTCCGCGGGTTCGTCAGCGCTCCGCCGGATGTGGGCCTGCGCGGTGTTGAGTTGGACCGGCTGATCGCCCGCCAGCGCGACCGCTTCGCCGCCCGCGGCGAAGCGGTGGAGTGGAAGACCCGCGGGCACGACCGGCCGGCGGACCTCACGGCCCGGCTCCGCGCCGCGGGCTTCGTCCCGGAGGAGCCGGAGACGGTGCTCGTCGGCCGGGCCGGGCAGTTGGTCGGCGCTCCCGTCCTGCCGCCCGGTGTCGGGCTGCGGCGGGTGACCGCCGACGTCGACCTGCACCGCATCGCCGCCATGGAGTCGGCGGTCTGGGGCCAGGACTGGAGCTGGCTCGCCGAGGACCTGGGCGGGCGCATCGCGGCGGCCCCGGAGGAGATCGCCGTCCTGGTGGCCGAGGCGGGCGGCGAGGTGGTCTGCGCGGCGTGGCTGGTCTTCCGGGAGGGCACCGAGTTCGCCAGTCTGTGGGGCGGCTCGACCCTGCCGGCCTGGCGCGGCCGTGGGATCTACCGTGCGCTGGTCGCCGCCCGCGCCGAACTCGCCGTGGCCCGCGGCGTGCGGTACCTCCAGGTCGACGCGTCCGCCGACAGCGCCCCCATCCTGCGCCGGCTCGGTTTCCACGCCGTCACCACCACCACGCCCTACGTCTGGTCGCCGCCCGGGGCCTGACCCGCGGCAAACCGGCCGGGCGGTCGTCCCTGCTCGCCTCCCCGGCGTCGTCGGGCTGCTCGCTCTCCGTAGGGTCGCGCGCACTGCTCGCACCGCGGTGGCGGCGTTCCGACCGGAAGCAGCCCAGCGCGGGCCCCGGGCCGGGGGTAGTGCGCGGATGCTGCCACACTGTGCGTGCCACAGCCGTGGTCCGCGCCCCGCGGAGACGGCTGAGGACGGCCCGGCGCGGCGAACGGCGCCGTCGGCAAGCACAGAGAACTGCCTGGTGAAAGGGTGCGCATGGTGGCCTCCGCAGGGAAGAAGAACAACGGCGACGCGACGAAGAAGGGCTCCGGCGGCCACTGGCGCAACTACGTGGTGGCCGGCGTCGGCATCGCCGTGGTGTGCGGGGCGGCCGTCGTGGTCGGCCAGTTCTCCCGGGCCGGCGAGGCGACCGCGTTCGAGCCGCCTTCCGGTGCCGTGGGCACGCCGGACGGCACGAAGCTGGCCCTGCCGGTCAAGCCGACCGTGCCGGTCACCATGACGGTGTACGAGGACCCGCGCAGCCCGCAGTCGCGCGACTTCGCGCAGAAGTACGCCACCACGTTCGCGCAGCTCCTGGCGTCCGGGCAGGTCCAGATCGACTACCGCCTGGTCACCCAGAGCGACCGGCAGTACGGGGGCACCGGCGCGCAGGAGGCCGCCGCCGCAGCCGCCTGCGCCCAGGACCAGGGCCGCTTCGGCCCCTTCATGGACCAGCTCTGGCAGCACCAGCCGGCACCGCAGACCGACGGCCTGAAGGACCCCAAGCTCCTCAAGGAGATCGCGAAGAAGGCCGGGAAGATCCAGCACGACACGTTCAACCTGTGCCTGGACCGCGGTCAGCGCCAGGGGTGGGTGAAGAAGTCCCAGGAGGACTACGCCGCCGCGGGCCTGGGGCCCGTCCCGGTCGTCCAGGTCAACGGGCAGACCGTCGCCGACCCGGCCACCAAGTTGACTCCGGCGAAGCTGTCCGCCCTGGTGGCCAAGGAGGCCCATCAGGTGTCGGCCGCCGCCACCACGGCCTACCCGACGCCGACGGCCACGCCGGCGGCCGCGCCCAAGTCGTGACGTGAGCGGCTGGTTCCCGGGTCCCGGCCGCCACCACGGCCCGGGCCCGGGAACCAGCACCGTCACCGGACCGGATCACCCGATCCGGTCCGGTGCGCCCCGGCTCGGTCAGGCGAGGGCCACCAGGTCGCGGTACTCCTCGCTCCACAGGTCCTCGTCCGCGTCCGGCAGGAGCAGCACGCGGTCGGGGCGCAGGGCGTCGAGGGCGCCCTCGTCGTGGGTGACCATCACGATCGCGCCGGGGTAGCGGCCGACCGCCGCCAGGACCTCGTCCCGGGAGGCGGGGTCGAGGTTGTTGGTCGGCTCGTCGAGGAGCAGCACGTTGGCTCCGGAGTGGACCAGTCCGGCCAGGGCCAGGCGGGTCTTCTCCCCTCCGGAGAGGACGCCGGCGGGCTTGTCGGCGTCGTCTCCGGTGAACAGGAACGCACCCAGCACGCGCCGGGCGTCCTGCTCCGTGAGGTGCGGGGCGGCCTCGGCCAGGTTCTCCCGGACCGTCCGGGCGCCGTCGAGGGTGTCGTGTTCCTGCGCGAAGTAGCCCAGGCGCAGTCCCTGGCCGTGCACCACCCGACCGGTGTCCGGAGTCTCCGCGCCGGCGAGCAGGCGCAGCAGGGTGGTCTTGCCGGCGCCGTTGAGGCCGAGGATCACCAGGCGGCTGCCCCGGTCCACGGCGAGGTCGACCCCGGTGAGGACCGGGTGGTCGCCGTAGGACTTGGTCAGGCCGATCGCGCCGAGCGGCATCCGGCCGCAGGGGTGCGGTTCGGGCAGGCGGATCCGGGCGGTCTTCTCGGTCCGCCGGACCGGTTCCAGCTCGGCGAGCATCCGGTCGGCGCGGCGGGCCATGCTCTTGGCCATCACGGCGGTGGCGGAGCGGGCCTTCATCTTGTCCGCCTGGGCGTGCAGGGACGCGGCCTTGCGCTCGGCGTTGGCCCGTTCGCGGGTGCGGCGCCGTGCGTCGGCCGCGCGCTGGGCGAGGTACCCGGCCCAACCGGTGTTGTGCTGGTCGATCGTGGCGCGGGTGGCGTCGAGGTGGAAGACGCGGTTGACGACGTCCGCCAGCAGTCCGGTGTCGTGGCTGATCACGACCAGGCCGCCCCGGTGGGCCTGGAGGAAGCCGCGGAGCCAGCCGAGGGAGTCGGCGTCGAGGTGGTTGGTGGGCTCGTCCAGCAGCAGCGTGCCGTCGTGCCCGGCGAAGAGGATGCGGGCCAGCTCGACCCGGCGCCGCTGGCCACCGGAGAGCGCGCCGACGGGTCCGGTCAGCACGCGTTCCGGGAGGCCGAGGCCGGCCGTCACCCGGGCGGCCTCGGCCTCGGACGCGTAGCCGCCGCCGGCCTGGAAGGCGGCCTCCGCCCGGGCGTAGGCGGCCATCGCGCGCTCCAGCCCCTGGGGGCCGTCGGCGTCGGCCATCGCGGACTCGGCGGCGCGGAGTCGGTGCAGGGCGGCGTCCAGGCCGCGGGCGGACAGGATCCGGTCGATGACGCGCTGGGCCGGGTCGGCGGCGCGGGAGTCCTGGGCGAGGTAGGCGAGGGGGCCGGTGCGGGTGAGGGTTCCGGCGGCGGGTTCGGCCCGTCCGGCGAGGGCGGTGAGCAGGGTGGTCTTGCCCGCCCCGTTGCGGCCGACCAGGCCGACCCGGTCGCCGGGAGAGACGGTGAAGGACACGTCGGACAGCAGCAGGCGGGCGCCGGCACGCAGCTCGACACCACGAACGGTGATCATGGAATAACGCTCCGAATAAGCACGAGGACGGACTTCTGGTGTGGAAGCGGGTCCTCGGCTAGGAAATTCGGGGCGTGGACATGCGGACACGGTAACGGCCGGCCGCCGGTCGGTGCATCCGGTTTTCCCGGCGGCCCGTCCGGTCAGCCCGCCAGCTCCCCCAGGAGTTCCCAGGTGCGGCGCCGGTCGGCGGCGCCGGTGACCTCCGTGCCCGAGAACACCACCTCGGTCGCCCCGGCGTCGCGGTAGCGCCGCACCTCGGCGGCCACCTTCTTCTCGTCGCCGATGACCGCGACGTCGACCGCCCGCCGGCCGCCGGACAGCCCGATGACCCGTGCGTAGGAGGGGATCTGCTCGTAGAAGGCGAGCGACTCGGTGAACGTGCGGCGGACCGCGTCGACGTCGTCGGTGACCACGCCGTGGACGAGTGCCACGATCCGCGGGGCGGGGCGCCCGGCGGCCTCGGCGGCCGCGGTGAGGGCCGGGACGATGTGCTCGCCGAGGGCGCGGGGCCCGGCGAGGTAGGGCAGGATCCCGTCGGCCAGTTCGCCGCTGGCCCGTAGCGCCTGCGGCCCCATGGCGGCGACCAGCAGCGGGACGCCGGACTCCGCGCCGGGCACCCGGGCGGGGATCGGCGTGGTCGCGGTGAGGAGCTCGCCGTGGTAGTCGGCGCTGCCCGTCTCGGTCAACTGCCTTACTGCGGTGAGGAATTCGCGGAGTCGGGCGACGGGTCGCCCGAACGGGATGCCGAAGCCGGTCTCGGTCAGGAGCTTGGTGCCGAGCGCGAGTCCGAGGTGGTAGCGGCCGTGCGTGGCCGCCTGTGCGGTCTGGGCCTGGCTGGAGACGACGAGCGGGTGCCGACCGAAGACGGGGATGGCGGACGTGCCCACCTCCAGCTCGGGCACCTCGCGCCCGACGATCGCGGCGAGCTGCGGCGAGTCGGCGCCGAAGGTCTGGCCGAACCAGGCGGACCGCAGTCCGGCGGCCGCCGCCTCCTTGGCGAGTTGCACGCTCGCGTCGATCTGGTTCGTGGGGTCGATCGGGTTCAGGGCAACTCCAACGGTCATGTCCGTTGAGAACCGGGCGCGTTGGGGCGCTATTCCGGGCCGTGCGTGACGGGTTGATGTCGGGCGTGTGTCGCGACGGGCAGGCGGGATCGGCGCCCGGAACCCGATTCGCGGCCCTGGGGAATCCTTCTAGGACAGCAGCTGTCCTCCATGCCGCCTAGCGTGATCCTCACCGATGACACAGGCAACACCGAGAGGCGGCCGCCATGACCGGCAACGAACCCAGCACCGACCACCCCACCGAAGCACCCGCGGTCACCGGCGAGCGCGCCGAGTGGTTGGCGGCGCTGGCCAAGCACCGGCACTTCCTGCGCTTCACCACCCGTGACCTCACCGACGAACAGGCCGGCCGGCGGACCAGCGCCGGCGAGCTGTGCCTGGGCGGCCTGATCAAGCACGTCACCTCGGCCGAACGCGGCTGGGTGGACTTCATCCAGCACGGCCCCTCGGCGATGCCCGACTTCACGGCGATGACCGCCGCCGACTGGGAGCGCCGGGCCGAGGAGTTCCGACTGCTGCCGGGCGAGACCCTGGCCGGCGTGTTGGCCGCCTACGAGGAAGTGGCCCGCCGCACCGACGAGTTGATCGCCACCCTGCCCGACCTGGACGCCTCGTGGCCGCTCCCCAAGGCGCCCTGGTTCCAGGCCGACACGCACTGGTCGGCACGTCGGGTGTTGATGCACATCATGGCCGAGACCGCGCAGCACGCCGGCCACGCGGACATCCTCCGCGAGTCCCTGGACGGCGCCAAGAGCATGGGGTAGCCGGTCCCGGGACGCGGCGGAGCGTCCGCCGGCAGGCCCTTCGCGGTGCACCGGTCACCGCTGGTGGACGCCTGCTGGCGGACGCTCTCATACCTTGACCGCGGAACGGTGGACGGTCAGAGGGAGCGGCCCAGGCGGTCCGCCACCACCTTCACGAAGCGCGCGGGGTCGGTGGGCCGGCCGCCCTCCGCCAAGACCGCCAGGGAGTAGAGCAGTTCGGCGTTCTCGGTGAGGTCGGTGCGGTCCTCGCGCTCCCCGTACGCCTGGTTGAGACCCTTCACCAGCTGGTGGTCGGGGTTGAGTTCCAGGATGCGCTTGGTGCGCGGCACCTCCTGCCCCATGGCCCGGTACATGTTCTCCAGCGCCGGCGTCATGGCGTCGGCGTCCGCGACGATGCAGGCCGGCGACACCGTCAGGCGCGACGACAGCCGCACCTCCTTGACGTCCTCGGCCAGCTGCTCGCCCATCCAGCCGAGCAGGCCCGCGTACTCCTCGGCCCGCTTCTCCCGCTCGCCCTCGGACTCCGCGTCGTCCTTGGCGCCGAGGTCGATCTCGCCCTTGGCGATCGACTGGAGGCGCTTGCCCTGGAACTCGCCCACCACGTCGACCCAGACCTCGTCGACCGGGTCGGTGAGCAGGAGCACCTCGATGCCCCGCTCGCGGAACGCCTCCACGTGCGGGGAGTTGTCGATGCTCTGGCGGGACTCGCCGGTGATGAAGTAGATGTCCTCCTGTCCCTCCCCCATCCGCTCCACGTACTGCTCCAGCGTGACGGACTCGTCCTCGCCGCGCGTGGTCGCGAACGACGCCACCGCGAGCAGGGCGTCGCGGTTGTCGGTGTCGGAGACCAGGCCCTCCTTCAGCACCGCGCCGAACTCCCGCCAGAACGTGCCGTAGCGGTCGCCGTCGTCGGCCATCATGCCCTTGACCGACGACAGCACCTTCTTCGTCAGCCGCCGCTGCATCATCAGGATGTGCCGGTCCTGTTGGAGGATCTCGCGGGACACGTTGAGCGAGAGGTCCTGCGCGTCGACCACGCCCTTGACGAAGCGGAGGTACGGCGGCAGCAGCGCCTCGCAGTCGTCCATGATGAAGACACGCTTGACGTACAGCTGGAGCCCGCGTGCGGAGTTCTGCGTGAACAGGTCGTGCGGGGCGTGCGACGGGACGAACAGCAGGGCCTGGTACTCGAAGGTGCCCTCGGCCTGGAGCTGGACGGTCTCCAGCGGGTCGCGCCAGTCGTGGCTGATGTGCTTGTACAGCTCGTGGTACTCGTCCTCGGACACCTCGTCGCGGGAGCGCGCCCACAGTGCCTTCATGGAGTTGAGCGTCTCGGGCTCGGCCGGCCCGTCGCCGTCGCCGTCGGCCGGGGGCTCCCCGACGAGCTTGACCGGCCAGGTGATGAAGTCCGAGTACCGCTTGACGATCTCCTTGATCTTCCAGTCCGCGGTGTAGTCGTGCAGTTGGTTGGTGGGATCGGCCGGCTTGAGGTGCAGCGTCACCGAGGTGCCCTGCGGCGCTTCGTCGACCTCCTGGAGGGTGTAGGTGCCCTCGCCGCGGGACGACCAGCGGGTGCCCTTCTTCTCGCCCGCGCGCCGCGTCAGCAGGGTGACCTCGTCCGCCACCATGAAGCCGGAGTAGAAGCCGACGCCGAACTGGCCGATCAGGCCCTCCGCGCCGGCCGCGTCCTTCGCCTCCTTCAGCTCCCGGAGGAATTCGGCGGTCCCCGAGTTGGCGATCGTGCCGATGAGCTGTCCGACCTCGTCGTACGACATGCCGATGCCGTTGTCCCGGACGGTGAGCGTACGGGCGTCCTTGTCGATCTCAAGCTCGATGTGCAAGTCGGAGACGTCGGCGTCGAGGGCCTCGTCGCGCAGCGCGGCCAGGCGCAGTTTGTCCAGTGCGTCGGAGGCGTTGGAGACGAGTTCTCGGAGGAAGACGTCCTTGTTCGAGTAGATCGAGTGGATCATCAACTGGAGCAGCTGACGGGCCTCTACCTGGAACTCAAACGTTTCGGTCGACATGGTTGGCGATTACCTCACTTGGTCCGTGGATCGTCAGTAAGTGACGTCGTCACTGTAATAAGAACGTCCACCGTGAGGTTGGCGCGTTGCCCGAGGTCGTGCGAGCGAAGGGCGTCGTCGGGCGTGGGGGATGATGGGGGCATGGAGCTGCGCGGGGACGACGTCGTACTGCGACCGGTGGCCGACGGCGAGGGCCGGGTGCTCGACCGGATCGTGCGGGAGCCGGAGGTGGCGGCGTGGTGGTCGCCCCCGGAGGACTTCGCGGGCATGCTCGCCATCGTCTTCGAGGGCGAGGTCGTCGGAGCGATCCAGTTCTACGAGGAGACCGACCCCGAATTCCACCACGCCGGCATCGACGTCTTCCTGACGGCACGCCACCAGGGGAAGGGACTGGGCACCGACGCGGTGCGCACCCTGGCCCGGTGGCTGGTGACGGCACGCGGCCACCACCGGCTGACCATCGACCCCGCCGCCGCCAACACCGCGGCGATCCGCAGCTACCGCAAGGTCGGGTTCCGGCCGGTGGGCATCATGCGGGCGTACGGGCGCGACCACCGGACGGGACGCTGGCAGGACGCGCTGCTCATGGACCTGCTCGCCGACGAGCTGACCTGACCGGGCGACCGCCCCGCGCCGCGCCCTTTGCCCCACAGGGCGCCGGGCCGGCCGTCGCCGCGTCGCCGCCCCGCCACGCGTCCGTGCGCCCGGTGGCGGGTGCCCGCCACCGGCCGGCTAGCTCAGGGACTTCAGCGCCTGGGCGTCGTACGGCTGGAGTTCCTCGGTGCGGTTGCCGAGGACCTTCGCGGCCCACTGCGGGTCCTGGAGCAGGGCGCGGCCGACGGCGACCAGGTCGAACTCGTCGCGCTCCAGGCGGTCCAGGAGGTTGTCGATGCCCTGCACCTGGGCGCCCTCGCCCTGGAAGGCGCGCTCGAAGTCGCCGTCGAGGCCGACCGAGCCGACGGTGATGGTGGGCCGGCCGGTGAGCTTCTTGGTCCATCCGGCGAGGTTGAGGTCCGAGCCGTCGAACTCCGGGACCCAGTAGCGCCGGGTGGAGGCGTGGAAGGCGTCGACGCCGGCCGCGGCGAGCGGGGCCAGGATCGCCTCCAGCTCGTCGGGGGTCTCGGCCAGCCGCGCGTCGTACGCCTCCTGCTTCCACTGCGAGTAGCGGAAGATCACCGGGAAGTCGGGTGACACGGTCGCCCGGACCGCGGCCACGATCTCGGCCGCGAACTTCGCGCGGGCCACGGGGTCGCCGCCGTACGCGTCGGTGCGGCGGTTGGTGCGCGCCCACAGGAACTGGTCCAGGAGGTAGCCGTGGGCGCCGTGCAGTTCGACGCCGTCGAAGCCGATGCGCTCGGCGGCCGCGGCGGCCTCCGCGAAGGCGCCGATGACGTCGTCCAGGTCGCCCCGGGTCATCGCCCGGCCGGTGCCCTCGGTGCCGTCGACGCGGATGCCGGAGGGGCCCACAGCCGGGGCGTCGGCGAAGGGCGGTTCGCCCTGCTGGCGCACCATGCCGATGTGCCACAGCTGCGGCACGATGGTGCCGCCCGCCTCGTGCACGGCCTCGGCGACCTGCGCCCAGCCGGCCAGCTGCTCGTCCCCGTGGAACCGCGGCACCCGGTCGCTCTGACCGGCCGATGCATGGCCGACGTAGGTGCCCTCGGTGACGATCAGGCCCACCCCCGCGGCGGCGCGACGGGCGTAGTAGGAGCGCACGTCTTCGCCGGGGACGCCGTTCGGGGAGAACATGCGCGTCATCGGCGCCATCGCGATGCGGTTCGGAACGGTCAGGCCGTTCAGTGCGACGGGCCGGGAGAGGATCTCGGCCGCGCGGGAAGCTGCGGACGCGGTGACGGTCACGGAAATCTCCTCGTAAGTACCGGTTGGTACGGGTGTGTACGGTGCTTGCGTGTAGTCACCAACCGCTCCGTCGGGGGTGGCATTCCGACCGCTCGGCGCAGGACACTGTGATCCCGGCCACGCGTCGCGGAACGGCCGGGTTCGGTACGGCGGGCGGCGCAGGCACGCAAAGCGGCCATTCTCGGAGCCGGGGCACCACCCGCCCCCCGGGCGGCGCGCGCCGACGGGCGGGCGGCACCGCACGGGGTACTTGCCGACAACAAGCCACAAGGGCCCTCAAATTAGATAAACGGCGGTAGTTGGGCGCAACGTGCTCTACCGTTCAGCTCCAATACGGCGGCCGTCGCGTGCCTGGGGGGGGGCGGCCGCGCCGGTCATAGGGGACGACCGAGTGGGGGGCCATGGGGTTGTTCGAAGCTGTCGCGTCACGTGGGGTCGTGCCACCCGCCGGGCCGGCGGGACCGCCGTCCGGACGGGGCGTGCCGACAGGCGCCGCGCACGCCGCCGGCGGCAGCCGATGAGGATCGTCCACGTGGTCACGCTGGTCGGTGACGACGGCGCGTACGGCGGTCCGGTCGGCGTGGCCACGGCGCAGCTCGGCGAACTCGCCGGGCGCGGCCACGAGGTCGGGCTCGTCGCCCTGTGGCGGGGCCGCGGCGCGCCGCCGCGCACCGTGGACGGGGTACCGCTGCACGCCCGGCGCGCCCGCACCTGCGTACCGGGGCAGGGGTTCTCGGGCCTGTTCCACCTCGGATTGCTTCCGCTGCTGTGGCGACTGGCCGGCCGGGCCGACGTGCTCCACCTGCACGCCGGGCGCGACCTGGTGTCACTGGCCGCGCTCGCGGCGGCCGTGCTGCGCCGGCGCCCGTTCCTGGCACAGACGCACGGCATGGTCCAGCCCCGCCGTACGGCACCGGTCAGGGCCTTCGACCGGTGCTTCGTCCCGCTGCTGCGGCGCGCGGCGGCGGTGCTGGTGCTGACCGACGCGGAGGAGGCCGGACTGCGGGAGGTGCTCGGGCCGGGCGGACCGCGCCTGGTCCGGATGCCCAACGGGGTGCGGGTGCAAGCACGCGGGTCGGCTGCGGAGCGGCAGCCGACCGAGGTGCTGTTCCTGGCCCGCCTCCAGGCCCGGAAGCGACCCGAGGCGTTCGTGCGGATGGCGGCGTTGGTGCACGCCAAGCGGCCGGAGGTGACGTTTCCGGTGTACGGCGCGGACGAGGGGCGGTTGGCCGAGGTCCGGCTGGCGGTCGCCGCGGAGGGGTTGGGCGGCGTGGTGGCCTACGGCGGCAGGCTGGACCACGATGCGGCGGTGCGGCGCCTGGCGCGGGCCACCGTGTACGTGCTGCCCAGCGTCGACGAGCCGTTCCCGATGGGCGTGTTGGAGGCGCTGGCGGTGGGCACCCCGGTGGTCTGCACGGACCGCTGCGGGATCGCCGCCGCGCTGCGGCGGCACGACGCCGCGGCGGTGACCGACGGTTCGCCGGAGCAGCTGGCCGGGGCGGTGTTGGAGCTCCTGGACGACGCCGAGCTGCGGGACCGGCGGGCGGCCGCCGGCCGGGTCGCGGTCGCCGCGGAGTTCTCGCTCGCGGCAGTGGCCGACCGGCTGGAGGAGTGGTACGGCTTCCTGGGCGGGGGCGGGTGATGCGGGCGGGGCGGGCGCATCGCTCCGAGCCGGAGGGGACCGGCCCCCGCGCGTGCCACGACGCGTGCGTCCTGCGCGGCCGCCCCCGAAGGACTTCATCGCGGGAGCGGGCGTGGGCGCGGGGGTGTGCTTCGTCGACTGCTCGGGTCCCTGACGCGGGTCGGTTCGGCCGAGCCGTCGTTCAGTCGAGCGCGACGCTCAGCCGAGCTCGTCGATCAGCCGGGTGAGGAAGTCGGCGGTCTCCGAGGGGGTGTTGGCCTCGGTGCACAGTCGGTCCATGACCGCGGTGTACTGGTCGACGGACTCCTGCTTGTCCAGGTAGAGGGCGCTGGTCAGCTGCTCCAGGTAGACCTTGTCGGGGAGTTCCGGCTCGGCGAACCGCAGGATGCTGAAGGGGGCGCCGGCGGCCGCGTTCGCCCCCACGCTGAACGGGGCGATCTGGAGCGTGACGTTCGGCATCTCCACCGCCTTGAGCAGGGAGCGCAACTGGGCCGCCATCACCTCGCGGCCGCCGAACGGGCGGCGCAGCACGGCCTCGTCGACCACCGCCCACAGCCGCGGGGCGTCCGTCCGGGTCAGCAGCCGCTGGCGGTCCATCCGCAGCGCGACCAGGCGGTCCACCTTGGTCTGCGGTGCGTTGGGGTAGCCGATGCGGGTGACGGCGTGGGCGTACTCCTCGGTCTGCAGCAGTCCGGGCAGGAACTGCACCTGGTAGGTCCGGATCAGCGCGGCGGCTTCCTCCAGGCCGAGGTGGAGCTCGAACCAGTCCTCCAGGACGTCGCTGTACTCGTGCCACCAGCCGGAGGAGTTGGCTTGATCCGCCAGGGCGAAGTAGTCGTCCCGGCGTTCCGGGTCGAGTACCTGATAAAGCGTCAGAAGATCGACCAAATCGGGTCTCTTGAAGCCGACCTGGCCCCGTTCGAGCCGGGTGATCTTGGCGTGAGACCCACGGATCGCCTTGCCGGCGGCCTCACGTGAGATCCCGGCGCCGACCCGCAGCTTCCGGAGCTGGGCTCCCAGCACGATGCGCGCAGCGGTGGGCCCCACCTGCGGTTCCTGCAGGTATCGCGCTATCGACAGCTCGCCTTCCGGCCGGCTCATCGCGGTCATCCCAACTCCCGTGAGCGACAGTGTTGATACCCCCAGTGTCGCACTTACCGGCCGTCAGGTACAGAAATGCGCCAACGATACGCGTGAGGACGGGCCCGTGCCGGCGGGCCCGCTCCGCGGTCGCTCAGCCCAACATCGCGTCGAAGTCGCCGTCCTTGGCGCCGCCGACGAACGCCACCATCTCCGCCCGGGTGTAGATCAGCGCCGGGCCCTGCGGATCACGGGAGTTGCGGACCGCGAAACCGCCGTCGGTCAGCGCGGCGACCTCGACGCAGTCGCCCCCGGGCGCGCTGCGCCGGCTCTTCCGCCAGACCGCATTCTCGATCAGGCCCGCGGCCACACCGTTGTCGAACTGCTGCATCCCGCCACTCCCTTGCTCCACGCTCACGCGTCTGACCAGGCATCACGTGCAGCCGCACGGGCGGATGCACTTACCGATGCAATTACGTTCGTCTCGAATGTAATTGCAGATGCACTTGCAGCGCCAGCGGCGGCCGGGGATAGTGGGAGCCGAATCACCCGTTCGTGACGAAGGTCTGAGAGGCGCCACGGAGTTCGTGATGACAACCCACCCGGCAGGACCGCCTGCCGCCCTCTTCCCCACCCAGCCCCTCAGCCGTTGGCTCGCCCAGGCCCCGCGCGACATCCGGCTCGACGACCGTGCGATCCGGCCCGCCGGGCTCGCCGCCCGCGCCCTCTCGGCGGACGGCAAGGCGGCCTCGGAGGCCCGCCGGTTCACCGGAGCCACCCTGGACGGCTGGAACCTCAAACCCCTTGTGGACAACGCCGTACTGGTCGTCTCGGAGCTGCTCTCCAACGCCCTGCGCTACGGACTCGTCAAACCCGACGGACAGCCCCGCGGGGCCGCACCGCACCCGCTCTGGGTGGGGCTGCTGCGCTGCCGGGACCTCGTGCTGTGCACGGTCTTCGACCACAGTTCGGACGTCCCGGTGCTGCGGGAGCCCGACTACTTCGCCCAGAGCGGGCGCGGGCTGCACATCATCGACTGCCTCAGCTCGTCCTGGGGGTGGACCACCCCGACCGCGGCCGGCAAGGCCGTCTGGGCGGCGCTCCCGGCAGCGGAATGAAAAAGAGAACAGGCCCCCGGCACCGTCGCGCCGGGGGCCTGCGTCCATCGGACGGTCAGTCCTTGCGGCCGAGCCCGGCGTAGAGCGGGATGTCCGCGTCGGACCAGGCTTCGGTGCCCACCTCGACGTGGTCCGGGCGCCAGCGGTGAACCGTCGTCAGGCCGGGGTCGACCAGCTCCAGTCCGTCGAAGAAGCCCAGCACCTCGTCCCTGCTCCGCGCGTTCACGTGCGAGCCCTTGGCCTCGAAGTTGTCCGAGACCTCCCGGAGTGCCTGCGGCTCGAAGTCGGCGGTGATGTACGTCAGGGCCAGGAAGCTGCCCGGGGCGAACTCCCCCATCAGGTCCCGGACGACGGCGTAGGGGTCGCAGTCCGTCGGGAGCCAGTGGAGCACCGCTATGAGCGTGAGGGCCACCGGCTGGCTGAGGTCGAGGGTGTCTCGCAGGATGCGGTTCCGCAGGATCGCGTGGGGCTGGCAGAGGTCCGCCGGTATGTAGGCGGTGCGGCCCTCGGGGCGGCTGGTGTGCAGGGCGCGTGAGTGCGCCAGCACGATCGGGTCGTTGTCCGCGTAGACGACGTGGGCCTGCGGCACCGTCGCCTGGACGACCTCGTGGAGGTTGGGCGAGGTCGGTATGCCGGTGCCGATGTCCAGGAACTGGCGGATGCCGGCCTCGGTCGCCAGGTAGCGGGCCGCCCGCTGCATGAAGGCGCGGTTCTGGCGGGCGATCGCGCCGGCGTTGGGCAGCGCCGCGAGGGTCTGCTCCGCCGCCTCCCGGTCCGCCGGGTAGTTGGTCTTGCCGCCGAGCAGGACGTCGTAGACCCGGGCGGCGTGCGGCCGGTCCGTGTGAAGTTCCACGGGCTCCTGGGGCGGCGCCCCCATCCAGTCCTCCGACACTGCCATGCGCGGGCCACCTTTCCCTCGTGCTGTCGTGCTTCCCCCCGCAACTTCCGTTCCCACCCTAGTGCGTTGACGAGGGCCGAACCGCACGGCCGACGGGCCGGCCGACCACGAGGGGGCGCCGCAGCCGGCCCTGCCGGACGGCGCGGGCGCCGGACGTGGCAGAGTGTCGCTAGGGGAGGGTTTGCGTACTGTGTCTGCTCATGTGGCGCGGCGGCGCCGATCCGTCCTGCTCGCGTTCCTCGCCGTGCTCGCCCTGCTCGTGCCGGGGGCCGGCGACGCCGCGGCCGCGGGACGGGCCGACGCTCCGTCCGCCACGGCCTGCGCCCACCACACGGCGTCCCGGGACGCCGCCGACCGCGGGCTGCCCCACTTCGCCGGTCCGACGACCCGTCACCTTCTCGCCCCCGCACCGGCGTCCGGCACCCTGCCCGCGCGTCAGGGTGCCCGGACGCCGCAGCGCACGCACCATGCCGCCCCGCCCGGTGCCGCCGTGGCCGACTCGCTCCGCTACGCCGGCCGGTGCCGGGACCGGGCCCCGCCCCAGCCTCCAGCTCCCTCGCACAACCCACCATCGGGGCCGCACCCGCGGCCCGCCCATGCCTGCTGGAGGCATTTTGACCCGCGCCACGAGGGTGCGGGCGCTGTTCGCGCTCGCGATCCTTGCACTCTCCACGTTCCTCGCGCTGACCCAGCCCGCACGGCTCGGTCTCGACCTGCGCGGCGGCACCCAACTCGTACTGGAAACCCGTGACTCCCCGACCGCCGAGGCCGATCGGGAAGCCACCGACCGCACCCTGGAGGTGCTCCGCCGCCGGGTGGACGCCCTCGGGGTGAGCGAACCGAACCTCTCCCGCGCCGGTGACCGCCGCATCGTGGTGGAGCTGCCCGGCCTCGACGATCCCGACGAGGCGGCCGAAGTCCTCGGCCGCACCGCCCAACTCACCGTCCATCCGGTCCTGGGCACGGCCGCCCCCGGCACCGCAACCGGCACCGGCCGCACCGCCCCCGCCGACGGCTCCACCGTCCTGCCCGACGACGCGGGCACCCCACTGCGCCTGGGCCCCGCCGCCCTGACCGGTGCCGAAGTGCGGCGCGCGGCGGCCGAGTTCGACGGCCAGGACGGCAGCGGCTGGTCCGTCGGCCTCACCCTGCACGGTGCCGGGGAACGGGCCTGGGCCCGGCTGACCGGCAAGGCGGCCTGCGCCGCACCCGACGATCCGGCCCGGCGCGCCGCGATCGTCCTGGACCGCAAGGTCATCTCGTCGCCGCGGGTGGAGGCGTCCGTGGCGTGCGGCGTCGGCATCACCGGGGGGACGACCCGGATCACCGGCGGCTTCGACCAGCACGCGGCGCAGGAACTGGCGCTGCTGATCAACGGCGGGGCGCTGCCGGTGCCGGTGGACATCGTCGAGCAGCGGGCGGTCGGCCCGACGCTGGGCGCGCTGGCCATCACCTCCAGCGCCCAGGCGGCGGTCATCGGGGTCGCGTTGACGGCCGTGTTCATCACCGTCGTCTACCGTCTGCTCGGCGCGCTCGCCACGCTGGCGCTGGCCTGCTACGCGCTGATCTCCTACGCGGCGCTGCTGGCCCTGGGCGCCACCCTCACCCTCCCGGGCCTCGCCGGGTTCGTCCTGGCGATCGGGATGGCCGTGGACGCCAACGTGCTGGTCTTCGAGCGGGCCCGCGAGGAGTACGCGGCGGGGCCCCACGCCCGTCCGCGCACCCTGCGCAGCGCGCTGGCCGCCGGCTTCCGCAACGCGTTCAGCGCCATCGCCGACTCCAACGTCACCACCCTGCTCGCCGCGGTGCTGCTGTTCTTCTTCGCGTCCGGGCCGGTGCGCGGCTTCGGCGTCACCCTGTGCATCGGGGTGGCCGCCTCGATGGTCAGCGCGTTGCTGGTCACCCGGGTGCTGGCGGAGTGCGCGCTCGCGCTCCGGCCGGTTGGGCGCCGCCCCCGGCTGACCGGTCTGGCCGGCCTCGGCCGGGTGCGGTCCTGGCTCTCCCGGCGCCGCCCGGACCTGATGCGGCACCGGCGCCGCTGGCTGGCGCTGAGCGGTGCCGCGCTGCTCCTGGCCGGGTCCGGGATCGCGGTCCGCGGCCTCGACTACGGGGTGGAGTTCACCGGGGGCCGGATGGTCGAGTACACGACGACCCGGCCGGTCGACGCCGAGCGGGCCCGCGCCGCGCTCGGCACGGCGGGCCTGGACCGGGCCCAGGTCTCCACCTCCGGCGACCGCACCCTGACGGTGCGCACCGAACGGCTGTCGGCGGCGCAGCTCACCGCGGCGGGTCGGGTCGTCGACGAGCTCGGCGGCGGGGCGCAGAAGGTGCGCGACGAGCTGATCGGCCCGAGCCTGGGCGAGGAGCTGCGCCGCGGCGCGCTGGTGGCCCTCGGGCTCGCCCTTCTCGCGCAGTTGGGCTACCTCGCCGTGCGCTTCCGCTGGACGTTCGCGCTGTCGGCCGTGGTCGCCATGGCGCACGACGTCGTCGTGCTGGTGGGGGTGTTCGCCTGGCTCGGCAAGCCGCTGGACGGTGTGTTCCTGGCGGCGCTGCTGACCGTCATCGGCTACTCGGTCAACGACTCGGTGGTGGTCTTCGACCGGGTGCGGGAACTGCGTGGCGCCGGCCGCGGCACGTCGTTCCCCGACCTCGCCAACACGGCCGTGCTCCAGACCGTGCCGCGCACCGTCAACACCGGGATGGGCGCGGTGTTCATCCTGGCCGCGCTCGCCTTGTTGGGCGGGGACACGCTGACCGACTTCGCGCTGGCGCTGCTGATCGGCATCGTCGTCGGGACGTATTCGTCGGTGTTCACCGCGACTCCGCTGGCGGTCGTCCTGGAGCGGAACGGCGGTGCGTCGCCGCGGCGTTCGGGCCGCCGCCCGGCGCGGCGCGGTGGCCGCCCGGAGCGGTGGGACACCGGTGCCCGCGTCTGACCGCTGACGTCCGCCCCGAGGCGTCGGACGCGCCGCTTCCGCACCGCCGGGTCACCGCTCGGCGGTGAGGAAGCGGCCGTGTTGCGCGGTGCGGCCCATCAGACCGTGCAGGTCCCGCCCGTACGCGGCGGCGACCTCGTAGGTCGGGACGGACCGCACGGCCCAGCCGGCGGCGGTGAGCTGCCGGTCGGGGTCCGTCTTGCCGGCGAAGTGCCACAGGTCGGCGAGGTCCACGCCGAGTTGGCCGGCGGCCGCGCGGAACTCCGGGTCCTCGATGAGGGGGCGGACACTCGGCGCCAGGTGTTCGGCGGCCAGCCGGCTGCCGGGCGCGGACAGCCGGCCGATCCGGTCGAGGAACCGCCGTTCGGCGTCGGCGGGCAGGAACGGCAGCAGTCCTTCGGCCAGCCACGCCGTCGTCCGGTCGGGGTCGAATCCGGCGTCCCGGAGCGCCGTGGGCCAGTCGCCCCGCAGGTCGGCCCGGACCGGGTGGCGGGCGCAGCGGGGGCGGGCGCCGAGGCGGTCGAGGACGCCGTCCTTGAACGCCAGCACCCGTGGCTGGTCGATCTCGAACAGCTCGGTGCCCGGCGGCCAGTCCAGGCGGAAGGCCCGGGCGTCCAGGCCGGCGGCCGTCACCACCACCTGGCGGACGCCGCCGGCCGCCGCCGTCATCAGGAACCGGTCGAAGAACCGGGAGCGGACTCCGAGGTACTGCGCCAGCGAGGTCCACACGTCGCGCGCGACGTCGGACATCCGCGCGGTGTCGGCCAGCCGCTGCGGGACGGGCACGGGCGGGTCGGCGGCCGCCACGAAGGCGGCGGCGTAGGGGTCGCTGACGAGGTGGTCGGGGCGTTCGGTCTCCAGGGCCCGGCCGGCCGCGACGCCGAGTGCGGTCAGTCCCACCCCGGTGACGATGTCCCACTGTTCGAACTGCGGCATGCGGGACTCCTCCGCCGGGGACGGGCCGGACATAGGGGATGCCGAGGGCCCTGTCACTGTGACCGGGAGTGCGGGACGGTGCAAGCACCTAGGCGGTACGCGTCAGCCGCCGGGCCGCCAGTTCCGCGTAGACCGCCGCGCCGTCCGCCAGGACCGCGTCGTCGAACTCGGCCAGCGGGGAGTGGTTGTTGGCGCTGCGCTCGGGGTCGGCACCGGCCGGTGGCGCCCCGAGGGTGAGCATCGCGCCGGGCACCTCGGCCAACACCCGGGAGAAGTCCTCGGACCCGTGCAGCGGCTGCGGCAGGGGGGCGAAGCGCTCCTCGCCGAGGGCCTCGCGGACCGTGTGCGCCGCGAACTCGGCTTCCGCGTGGTCGTTGACCGTGACCGGGTACAGCTCGGCGAAGTCGGCGTCCACCGCGACGCCGTACGCCGCGGCGATGCCCCGGCACACCTCCACCGTGCCGTCCTTGACGCGCGCCTGGGCCTCGGCCGAGAAGCTGCGCACGGTCGCCTCGAAGACCGCGGTGTCGGGGATGACGTTCTGTTGGGTGCCGGCGTGGAAGGTGCCGACGGTGAGGATCACCGGGTCGAAGACGTCGAAGGTGCGGGTGATCCACGTCTGGAGCGCGGTCACCATGGCGCAGCCGGCCTGCACCGGGTCCTTGGCGCGGTGCGGCATCGAACCGTGCCCGCCGGCGCCGCGCACCGTCACCCGCAGCACGTTGGACGCGGCGAGGGCCGGGCCGCCGCGGGTGCCGAAGACGCCGCCGGGCAGCCCGGCGGACATCACGTGCACCGCGTAGGCGGCGTCGGGTCGGCGCCCGGCGGCGTCGAGGAGCCCTTCGGCCAGCATGTGCCGGGCGCCGTCGAAGCCCTCTTCGCCGGGCTGGAACATGAAGAGCACGTCGCCCGCGAGCCGGTCGCGGTGGGCGGAGAGCAGCTTCGCGGCGCCGGTGAGCATGGTGGTGTGCAGGTCGTGGCCGCAGGCGTGCATGCGGCCGGTGTCGGCGGCGAAGTCCAGGCCGGTGCGCTCGGCGACCGGTAGCGCGTCCATGTCCCCGCGGAGCAGCACGACGGGGCCGGGGGCGGCACCGCGCAGCACCGCCGTCACGGAACTCAGCCCCGCGCCGGTGCTCACCTCCAAGGGGAGGCCGGCGAGTTGGGCCAGCACGGTCTCCTGCGTGCGGGGCAGGTCCAGGCCGACCTCCGGCGTGCGGTGCAGGGTGCGCCGCAGGTGCACCAGGTCGGCGGAGAGGGCGCGGGCGTCGTCACGGAGGTTCATGCGGGGTCCTCACAGGTCGCAGGGGAGGTGGTGGCGCTGGTGGAGGGGTCGGTCGGGGGGCGGAGAAGGAACGTCCCGAGGAAGGAGACGGCCGCGGCGCCGGCGGCCCACCAGGGCACCAGCGTCAGGTGCCCGGCCTTGCCGAGTGCCTGGGCGAGCAGCGGGAAGGTTCCGCCGAACAGCCCCGTGGCGAGGGTGAACGGCACGCCCATCGCCACCACCCGCACGGCCACCGGGAACAGCTGGGCGAAGAGCACGTTCGCCAGCCCGATCGGCGCCGCGATCAACAGCAGGTAGACGACGGTGACCAGCCACATCGGCAGGGTCCGGTGTGCCAGCGCGGTCATCAGCGGGACGGTGGCAACGGTCAGCAGCGCCAGTCCGGTGCGCAGGGTGCGCAGCGCGCCGAGCCGGTCGGCGAGCCGGCCGACGACGGCCATCGCGGCGATCAGTGCCAGCAGCGGCAGCAGCATCGCGGCGGCCGAGTCGGCGGCGGAGACGACGCCCAGCTGCGCGGCGTACTGGGGCAGGTAGGTGGTGCCGAAGTAGTAGCCGATGGTGGCGCCGAGGGTGATCAGGAACACCGCGGCGAGCTGGCGGGAGTGGGTGCGCAGCAGGGCGCGCCGCTCGGCGCCGGTGGGGCGGTGGGCGGCTTGTTCGGCGAATTCCTCGCTCTCCTGGGCGCCGCGCCGGATCCACAGGGCCAGCAGTCCCAGCACGGCCGCCACCAGGAAGCCGATCCGCCAGCCGCCGCCGGTGACGCCGTCCTTGCCGAGGGTGGTGAGCAGCAGCGTCAGCACGCCGAAGGAGAGGATGTTGCCGATGATCACGCCGGAGTAGGAGAGGGCGCTGTAGAGGAACCGCACGGAGCGCGGCGCGGTCTCGGTGACGTACGCGGCGGCGCTGGGGTTCTCACCGCCCATCGACAGGCCCTGGACGAGGCGCAGCCCCACCAGCAGCACGGGTGCCGCCGCGCCGATCGTCGCGGCCGTCGGGAGGAGTGCGATCAGCACGCTCGCCACCGAGATCACGGCCATGCTGAGCGTCAGGCCGAAGCGGCGGCCGCGGGTGTCGGCGATCCGGCCCATCAGGTACGAGCCGAGCGGCCGGACGACGAAGCCGACCGCGAAGCCGAGGTAGGCGCCGAGCAGTTGGGTCACGGGGTCGTCGCCGGGGAAGACCTGCGCGGCGAAGAACGGGGCCAGCACCGCGTAGAGCGTCCAGTCGAAGGATTCGACGACGCCGCCGACGGTCGCCGCGAGCAGCGCGCGACGGCCCTTGCGGACGTCCTCACCGGTGCTTGGGGTGCTGCCCCTTCCGGTCTGCGTTCCGCCGCTTGCGACCGCTGGAGTCATCGCGAACCTCTTTCCCCACGGGACCCGGGACATCCCCGGACCGTCCGTGCCGGGCGGCCTGCCCGGCTGGGAGGACATGCTGCTCAGCGCCGTGAGCGGGGCAAACGGAATACCTTGGGAATGCAGGAAAGACACAGCAAGGCGGCCCTCATGCAGGAAACCGGTGTCCTCAGTGGTCTCGACGCGCGGCTGGTCCATGCGTTGCAGATCTCGCCGCGGGCGTCCTGGCAGACCGTGGCACCGGTCCTCGACATCGACCCGGTCACCGCGGCCCGCCGCTGGAGCCGGCTGGAGCGCTCGGGGCTGGCCTGGGTGACCGGCTATCCGGGCCGCCGCCTCCTGGAGCGGCTGGTCACCGCGTTCATCGAGATCGACTGCCGGTCGGGCAGTGTGGACGCGGTCGCCCGGGCGCTCGCCGACGTCCCGCAGGTCGCGACCGTCGAGCACATGGCGGGCGGACGGGACCTGCTCATCACCGTCTTCGTGCCCGGCCTCGGCGAACTCTCCGGGCTGCTGCTCGGCACCATCGCGACCCTGCCGGGGGTGACCGCCACCCGTGCGGGGATCGCCACCCGCCTCTACGGCGAGGGCAGCCGGTGGCGGCTGCGGGCGCTGACCGCCGCCCAGGGCGAGCAGTTGCGGACCACCGCCGCGCCTCCGCCGCGCACCGGTGCCGCGGTCTCCCTCGACGGTCCCGACCGGGCGCTGTTGCCCGAGCTGTCGCGGGACGGCCGGGCGAGCGCGGTCGCCCTGGGCCGGGCGGTCGGGCTGAGCGCGCCCACCGTCCGGCGCCGGGTCGGGCGGCTGCTCACCGATCACGATCTGGCGCTGCGCTGTGAGGTGGCGCGCGAACTGACCGAGTGGCCGGTCTCCGCGACCTTGTGGGCGAGCGTGCCCGCGGAGCGGTTGCCGGAGGCGGTGCGGGTGCTGCTGACGCTTCCCGAGGTCCGGCTGTGCTCCTCGGTGACCGGTCCGCAGAACCTGCTGTTCACGGTGTGGCTGCACACCGTGGCCGACGTCCAACGGCTGGAGACGCGGCTCGGGGAGCGGTTGCCGCAGCTGGTCCTGCGGGACCGTTCGGTGGTCCTGCGGCAGACCAAGCTGATGGGGCGGCTGCTGGATCCGCGGGGCCGGGTGACCGGGGTGGTCCCGGTGGATCCCTGGGCGGACGCCCGCGCCGCGGAGGCGTGATCCTCCGCGGCGTCGGGGGTGCGGCCGGCCCGCGTGCAACGGGGTCGTTCAGCGCTCGCGGTCGCGCAGGCGCAGCCGCAGCTGCCGCGGTCCGCGGGTGAACACGCCCGCGTCGGGCGGTGCCACGCCGTCGGCGAACGCCAAGTCGGGGAAGGCGTCGAGGAGTTGGTTGACGCTGGTCTCGACTTCGGCCTTGGCCAGCAGGGCGCCCACGCAGAAGTGCCGGCCGAGGCCGAAGGCGATGTGCCGTGCGGCGGCGCTGAAGGCGGTGTCCGGGGTGAGGTCGGAGCGGAGGAGGTCGAAGGCGTCGGGGTGGGCGTAGCGGTCGGCGTCGCGGTTGGCCGCGCCGATCAGGCAGGTGACGGTGGCCCCGGCGGGCACGGTGCCCCCGCTGACGGTGACGTCCTCGGCGGGCTGCCTCATGATCATCTGTACCGGCGGGGTGTGGCGCAGCGTCTCGGCGAAGGCGGCGGGCACCAGGGAGCGGTCGGCGCGGACCGCGGCGAGTTGTTCGGGGTGGGCGAGGAGGTTGCGGACGACCAGGGCGATGGCCTTGTCCGTGGTCTCGCCGCCCGCGGACAGCAGCAGGCTCACGAACGCGGTGATGTCCTGGTCGGTCATCCGGACGCCTTCGACCTCGGCGGTGCACAACCGCGAGAGCAGGTCGTCGCCGGGTGCGGCGCGCCGTTCCTGGATGATCGGGTGGAGGTAGGCGGCGAGTTCCTCCCCCGCGCGGCGCCCGGCGTCCGCGATCGCGGGGTCCTGGGCGAGGTTGGCGATGAAGCCGACGACGGCGGTGTACCAGTCGTGGAAGCGGTCGTGGTCGGCCCGGTCCAGTCCGAGCATGTCGACGATCACGTTGATGGGGAGCCGGGTGGCGAACTGTGCCACCAGGTCCACCTCGTCGTCGTCGCGGAAGGCGTCGATCAGTTCGCGGGCGTTCCGCTCGATGAGGGGCTGGAACGTCTCGCGCAGTTCCCGGCCGCGGAAGGCGGGGGCCACCAGGGCCCGGCGCACGGCGTGTTCGCGGCCGCTGAGCTGCGGCAGGGTGCGTCCGCCGTGCGCCGGTTCCAGTTGCCAGATGTAGTTGTCGCTGGTGAACACCGGTTCGCGGAAGGCCCGTTCCACGTCGTCGTAGCGGGAGAGCAGATAGCTGCCCGTGCCCTCGTGGTGCAGCAGCGGATAGTGCTCGCGCAGCACCCGGTACGCCGGGTAGGGGTCGGTCGCGAACTGTGCCGACAGGATGTCAGGAGCCTGCGGGATGCTAGTCACGACGCGTGACGCTAGGGCCCGGCCTGGGGGCCGTCCAGAGTGCCTCGCGGGGTGCGCGGGGGCGCAGGGGGGCGCATGCCCGGGCGCGGGCACACCCCTGCCCGGACGCCGGCTCCGCCCTCCACCGGCACGACACCGCGCACCCCAACTCACCTCTTCCGCAATGCCGTTGACGACGACGGCCAGTTCAGTCCCGCAGGAAGTCCCGGATCACCTCGGTCTGGCCGAAGATCGCATGGCCGACGCCGGGCAGCAGGTGGACCGTGGCCTGCGGGACGCAGCGGCGCATCCGCCGAGCGGTCTCCGCCGCGTCGAACAGGGCGTCCTGGTCCCCGGTGAGCACCAGCACCGGTCCGCCCAGTCGGCTCAGCGCCTCGTCGGGGAAGACCGGCAGCCGCTCGGTCCGCGCCTTGAAGTGGGTGAAGGTGAGGACCACGGTGTCGAGGACGGGCTGGAGCGCGGGGTCCTTGATGCCCGTCCCCGCACGCACCGAACGGAGCATCCCCCGGCGACCGAAGGCCCGCAGCAGCAGGGCCTTGAACAGCCACCCCATCTTCTGCCGGCCCACACCGCCTGGGCACAGCAGCGCCAACCGCGTCACCCGCGCCGGGCGGCGGTCGGCGTAGTCCAGCGCCAGCCACCCGCCGAGGGAGGTCCCGACCACCGCAGCGGCCGTGAGGCCGAGCCCCTGCCAGACGTCGTCCAACCACTGCGCGTGCGCGTCCGAGGCCAACGGCAGCCGGTTGGGCGCGCTCAGGCCGGGCTCGCCGAGGACGTCCACGGCGTAGGTGCGGAAGTGTTGCGCCCAGGAGGCGATGTCGCCCCGCCACATCGTGGCGTTGGCGCCCGAACCGTGCAGCAGCACCACGGGAGGGGCGTCCTCGGGACCGGAGACGACGACGAAGGTCTCGCCGTGCCGGGTCGGCACCCGCACCCGCTCGGCCGGCACCGGCCAGGCGTCCAGCACCTCCTGGTAGCGGCGCCGAATCTCCGCCGCGCCGGCCTCGGACGTGTACAGCGCGCTCGTCCCGCCGCCCGCCCCCGTGCTCGTGCCCTCGTTCGTGCTCACGATGTGAGTACCCCCTCCATGTAGTCGAACAGCCGGGCCGTGTCGGCCAGTCCGCCCAGGACGACGACCTTCAACCGGGCCCGGTCCTTGTCGTGGACCGTCTGGATCCGCAGCGGCCGCTCCCCCGGCCCGCGGCTGGTGGCCGCGGACATCAGGAGCGAGGCCAGCCGGTCGGCCGTCGCGGTGTCGATGTCCTCGATCTCGACGATGCTCGACGCCTCGCAGTGACGCTCCCGGCTGACCGCTTCGTCGTGCGGCGCGGGCACCGGACGGCCGGTGAAGGCTTCCAGGTCCGCGTGCGCGATGCGGTACTGCTTGCCGATGCGGACCGCGGGCAGCCGCCCGTCGCGCACGTAGTTGCGGACGGTGCGCACGTGCAGGCCCAACCGCTCGGCCACCTGCTCCACGGAGTACAGACGATCACTCATGAAAATACCCTAACCTTCCCCATCGGCAACTCCAATAGGGAAGGTTAGGGAATATGAGGAAGAGTGCGGAGGGCGTTCGACAGCGAACCCAGTCGTTCAGGCTTCCCTGTCAGCGAGCCTGGTCGCTCTTCGGCCCGATGCCTTTGGTCCTGGTCGGAGTTCCGTCCGGGGCGAACGCGTGGTGGAAGGTGAAGGCGTGCGGCGCGGGGCCGAGGTCGTGGAGCCGTTCCAGCGTGGAGACCCCGTCCTGCCAGGTGGGTGTCACGCCGTCGGAGACCCACCAGAACACGTAGTTCGGGTGTGCCGCCCGCTCGAACCAGTCGTAACGCCTGTTCAGCGCCTCACGGTGCAGACCGGTGTAGATGGCGTCGAAGGCGGAGCGCAGGTCGGTCCAGAGTGAGAGGGTCGCGGCCAGGGCGATGGTTTCCACCGTGCGGCCCTTGCCGTACCAGGCCGGTACGGCGAACTCGCCCCAGGCACCCCAGTCCAGGTCGAAGTGTGAGCCCCGGCCGCCTTCCGCCGCCTCAGCATGGGCGAGGTAGCCGGGGTGCTGACTGATCTTCCGGTAGACGGCCTCACCACTGTCGTAGAACTCGCGCGTGAGAGGCGCGGGATCGGCGAGGGGTGCCTTCAGGACGCCGAATGTGTACAGAGCAAGATGGGGCATGTGTCTCTCCCTGGTCGGGGGTGCCTGGCGTGGTCCCGGTCCGGTGGCTTACCCAAGGGGCGAGGATTCGTGGGGCGTGACCGCCGCGTCCCGTCGCGGGTGGCTCAGCCTGACGGAACTCCCGTGTGACCGTGGGCGACCACCGAAGACCAGGTGAAGGTAGCCGCCTCTGCGGGCCCTGTCGAAGTTGCGTTTTCCCGCCCCAAGTGGCCTCTTGCACAGGCCCTTGCGGTGGCTGGGACGGTGACGTGCGGGGCAGGCTGCGGGGTGCCGTGATCCACTTCGACCGATCGGTTCGCCCGCCATGCCCAGCACCGACAGCGGGTGCCTGCGCAGGGGGTGCGGCACGCCGCGTACGGACGCTCCCAGGCATGCATCGCCCGGGAGGCCGGGCCGCGTTGGGACACCGCGCGCCGCCGGCGTGGCCGGTTCGCCCGGCAGGGCCCGCCCGGCGGGGCATCGCCCCGTTCAGGTCGGCGTCGACCGTGCGCCGCCGGCCGGCCGGTCAGCAGAGGGCGCCGTCGCGGGCGACCACCCGGCCGGCCCGGACGACCATCCGCCGCTGCGGCACGTCCACCACGGCCTGGGCCAGGCACTCGCCGTCGACGAGGAGGAAGTCGGCCGGCGCCCCGGGCGTGAAGTCGGCCCGCGGCAACCCGACGAGCTCGGCCCCGTCGTGCGCGGCGGCCAGGTAACAGGCGTCGAGCTCCTCGTCGAGCCGGGCGCCGGTGCAGTATCCGAGGAGGTGCGCGCGGTGCAGCATGTCGCCGGTGCCGAAGGGGCTCCACGCGTCGCGCACGCCGTCGGAGCCGATGCCGACCCGCACCCCGTGCGCGCGCAGTCGACGGTGCGGCAGCACGGACCCCGAGTCGGCGGCCACCGTGGTCAAGGAGACGCCCGCCGCGGCGAGTTCGTCGGCCAGCTCGTCGAGTTCCCGCGGCTGAAGTCCCGGCAGGCAGAAGACGTGGCTGACGGTGACGTGGCCGCCCATGTCCAGGGCGCGGGTGCGCGCGATGATCTCGCGCAGGGGGGCCAGGCCCCGGGCGCCGCGGTCGTGCAGGTGGACGTCCACCCCGAGGCGGTGGCGCTCGGCCAGGCCGAACACGGTGTCGAGGTGCTCGGGGTTGTCGTCGAAGCCCGCCGGGTCGATGCCGCCGACCAGGTCGATCAGGCCGTTGCGAGCCGCCTCGTCCAGCAGCGCGTCGGTGCCGGGTGCCTGGCGCAGGCCGTGCTGGGGGAAGCCGACGGTCTGGACGTCGAGGACGCCGGCGAGGGCAGCGCGCGCCTCGTTGATGCCGACGAGCCCTTCGAGCCCGAAGGCGGGTGCCACATCGGCGTGCGCGCGCATGGCGCGGGTGCCGCACGCCGCGGCGTGGGCCATCAGCCGGTGCGCCCGCACGCCGACCGGAGTGGGCAGCGCACGGGAGAGTTCGACGTCCTGCGCCACGTGGTCGGCGATCCCGTGGGCGGGGCGGCGGCGGGTGTACCAGGGCTCGCCCCACGTCGTCTTGTCGGGGTGGATGTGCGCGTCGACGAGCGTGGGCAGCGCGAGCAGACCGGCGCATTCCACCACCTCGGACGCCGCCCCGGGGGCCGCACCGCCGGTGGCGTCGGCCACGGCGTCGACGACGCCGTCCACGACGGTGAGGTCGACGGGCGGCCCGCCGAGGAGCCGGACGCCGCGGAAGACGACGGTGCGGGGACGGGACTGCGCGGCGTGCGAGGAGGTCATGGCTGGCGGTCCGCAATTCTGATCGGGGGCACGGGCGGGGCGGCGTTGTCCTCCACCTTGATCGACGGCGGCCGGCGGGGCAATGACGCAGTTCCGATGGCGGCCATTGGTGTCGTCTATGGCTGTGCGGCAGCGGGATCGTGTGCCCGGCGGAACGCGGCCCGGGGCGGCGGCCACGGCCGGTCGTTCGGGCAACCGGCGCCGGGCCTCGCGCACGGTCAGAACTTGCTGAGGGTCCGGGCCTCCTCCGCGGCCCGGGCGACGGCGGGCAGTGCGGCGCCGGTCGCCGCGGTGACGGCCGCCACGACGGCGCCCTCGACGAACGGGGCGTCGGCGAGCACGGCGTGGATCTCGGGGTGTTCGTCCAGGACCAGGCGGGTGGTGAGCACCGAACTGCCCAGGTCCGGCAGGACCAGCACGCCGGCGCCGGTGGCGGCGCGGTCGAGCGCGGCCAGCACGCGGGCGTAACTCGTTCCGGTGCGGCCGTCGTCGGTGCCGCCGGCCGCGACCACGGTGACCGCGCCGCCGGCCATGTCGGTGGCCAGCGACCGTACGCCCAGGGCGATTTCCGCGCGGTGCGACACAAGTACGATGCCAACCAGCGGTGTCATGAACAAGGACCCTATGGGTCGGAACACTGTTCAGCAATACTGACCGAGGAGTGGTTCATGGTCCAGGCGGTGCACAGAGCGATCCACGTACTGCGGGAACTCGCCACGGCGACCCCGCGGTTGGGCGTGACCGAGCTGGCCGACCGGGTCGGCGTGGCCAAGCCGACCGCCCACGCACTGCTGCGCACCCTGGAGGCGGAGGGCCTGGTCGTCCAGGACCGGGAGAGCGGCAAGTACCAACTGGGACCGGGTCTGGTGACGTTGGGCAACGCCTATCTCGATTCGCACGAGTTGCGGACCCGTGCGGTGACCTGGGCCGACCGGCTCGCCTCCCAGTCCGAGGCCGCTGTCTGGGCCGGCATCCTGACCGACGGCCAGGTGCTGGTGGTGCACCACGCGTTCCGCCCGGGCGGGGCGGTGCAGGTGTTGGAGACGGGGGCCAGTCTGCCCTGGCACGCCTGCGCGCTGGGCAAGGCGATCGCCGCCTTCCTGCCCGCAGCGGGCCGTGCGGCCCTGCTGGCGGGTGCCTTGCCGCGGGTCACCGGATTCAGCCTCGACGATCCGGAGCGCCTGGAGGCCCAGTTGGACCGGGTGCGCGAGACCGGCTACGCGGTGGACGAGAACGAGTTGACGCTCGGCGACGCGGGCATCGCGGCGCCGGTCTTCGACCGCACCGGCGAAGTGGTCGGTGGTCTGGGCCTGGTGGGTCCGGTGGAGCGACTCATGGCCGAAAGCACCCGCCAGGAACACGCCATCGCGGTGCGCGAGGCCGCCCGCAGCCTGTCCCGGGACCTCGGCGCCCCGCGCAACGCCGGCCTGCACGCCTGCGATTGAGGTTGCCGGACACCCCTCCCCACTTCAGCGCCGCGGGATTCACGGGCCCGCACCGGCGCGCGAGCCGCAGCCGGACTCCCGTCCGCCGCCGCACCTCCACGTCACCCCCGCTTCATCAACCCGCCTTCCGCAGGCCGCGCTTCGCCCCACGACCGTCAAGCCTGCGATCACGTGTGCGGGAAAACCTTGACGCAGCCGGGGTCGCTGGGTTTTGCTTCCTATCGGCATTCGGTAATGCCGAACACCTTTCGGTAATGCGTTGGTAATCCAGCCGCGGAGCACTGCGGCGCGGGGGATCGAAGGAGCGCCTGCCATGCGGGAGCCTGCGGGGGAGCCCGAGACGTTACGGGGCCGTGCCGACGTGCCCGGTCGGGACGTGGTGGACAGTTCCCTCGTCCTCGACTGGCTGCGGCGCGTCAGCACGGCCATGCACCAGCACCAGCACCACCTCATCGACCTCGACTCGGCCATCGGGGACGGGGACCACGGGGCCAACATGGCCCGCGGGTTCGCCGCGGTCCGCGTCACGCTCGACGCCCCGTCCCGAGCACCGGCCTCCCCCGGCGCCGCCCTGGCGGCCGCGGGCAGCACCCTCGTCTCCGTCGTCGGAGGCGCCTCCGGTCCCCTGTACGGGGGCGCCTTCCGCACCTGGGGAGCCGCCCTCGGCACCGCACCGGAAGTCGGCACCCTCCGGTTCGCGGCCGGGCTCACCGCCGCGCTGGCCACCATGCAGCGCCTCGGCGCGGCCGTCCCCGGCGACAAGACCATGATCGACGCCTGTTCACCCGCCGTCAGCGCCTTCCGGGCGACCGCGGAGTCCGGCGGCGACTTCGCCTCGGCCGCCCACGCCGCGGCCCGCGCCGCCGAGACCGGCATGCTCGCCACCATCCCGCTACAGGCCAGAAAGGGCCGCGCCGCGTACCTGGGGCTGCGCAGCATCGGGCACCAGGATCCCGGCGCCACCTCGGCCTGTTACGTCTTCCGCGCCCTCGCCGAAGCGGCGGGGGCACCCGTGACCCCCTCTCCTTGACCGCACCGTCACCCCCGCCCGCGGCGTTCCGCGGCGCGGCCGGCCGGTGCGCCCCCACACCCTTCAGTTCGAGAGATTGGACCAGTGTGACCGCCCATTCCGTCGACCATGTCGAGTTCTTCGTCGGTGACGTCAACCAGGCGTCCCACTACTACTGCAGCACCTACGGATTCCGCGTGGTGGCCGAGGCCGGCCCGCTCACCGGGCTGGCCGGCGCCCGGTCGCTCGTCCTGGCCCACGGCGGCGTCCGCCTGGTGCTCACCTCGGCCCTGCACGCCGACCACGCCGCCTCCCACTTCGTCCGCAAGCACGGGGACGGCATCCGGGACGTGGCCCTGCGGTCGACGGACGCGGCCGGCGACTTCGCCCGTGCGGTGGCCGCGGGCGCCGATCCGGTCTCCGCGCCCGAGACCTTCGAGGACGCCGGCGGACGGGTCGTCCGGGCCACCATCGCCGCGACCAACGACCTGGTGCACACCTTCATCGAACGTGACGATCCGTCAGGCCCGTTCCTGCCGCAGCGTTATCTGCCCGTCGACGACGGCGCGGCCGACGCCGGGCTGTTGCGGTCCGTCGACCACCTGGCCTTCGTCCTGCGTCCCGGATCCCTCGACACCATGGTCGACTTCTACGGCCGGGCGCTGGGCCTGAAGCACACCTACGACGAGTACATCGTCGTCGGCGGCCAGGCGATGGCCTCCAAGGTGGTCCAGGACGAGACCCGTGGCATCACCTTCACCATGGTCGAGCCCGACCCGACCAGCGACCGCGGCCAGCTCAACGACTTCCTCGACGGCTTCGACGGCCCCGGCGTGCAGCACGTCGCCTACGCCACCGACGACATCGTCACCGCCGCCCGGGAACTGCGCCGCTCCGGCGTGGAGTTGCTCAGCACCCCGGCCGGCTACTACGCCTCGCTGGCCGAGCGCGGGATCGAGGTGGGCGTCGACCCGGCCGTCCTCCAGGAACTGGGGCTGCTCGCCGACCGGGACGAGTGGGGACAGCTCGTGCAGGTCTTCACCCGCTCCCCGTACGCCCGCCGCACGGTGTTCTTCGAGCTGATCCAGCGGCTCGACGCCCGCACCTTCGGCAGCGGCAACATCAAGGCCCTCTACGAAGCCGTCGAACGGGAACGCGCCGACAACGCCGTACCGGCGGGTGCCTCGGCGAGGGCCGGCGGGTGACCGCGCCCACCACCTCCCCCGACACCCGGCCGGACCTGCTGCTCAACCCACGGGACTACGAGTCCGCGGCCCGGGACCGCCTCGACCGGTCGGTGTGGGACTACATCGCCGGCGGCAGCGGCGACGAGCTGACCCTGCACGAGGACCGCGCGGCCTACGGCCGGTACCGGCTGCGGCCCCGCGCCCTCGTCGACGTGTCCCACTGCGAGCCGGCCACCACCCTGCTCGGCCACCCGGTGGCGTTCCCCGTGGGCATCGCGCCCATGGCCTACCACCAGCTGGTGCACCCGGACGGCGAACTCGCCACCGTCCGCGCGGCCGGCGCGGCGGGCGCACTCACCATCGCCAGCACCTTCGCCAGCACGTCGCTGGAGGACGTCGCCGCGGCCGCCACCGGACCGCTGTGGCTCCAGCTGTACGTGCTGCGCCGCAGGGAGGTCACCGCGTCGCTGGTGCGGCGCGCCGAGGCCGCCGGCTACCGGGCCCTGGTGATCACCGTCGACACCCCGCGGATGGCCCGCCGGGAGCGCGACCTGCGCAACGGGTTCCGCCTGCCGCCGCACATCCGCCCGGCCAATCTCGACCGGGACCACGAGGCCGGGCTGCACCAGGGCGGCGCCGGCGGCTCCTCGCTCGCCGGGCACGCCGCCCGGCACCACGACGCCGCGTTCACCTGGGACGACCTGGCGTGGATCCGGTCGCTGACCGACCTGCCGCTGGTCCTCAAGGGCGTGCTCACCGCGGAGGACGCCCACCGGGCGGCCGGGCTGGGCGTGGCTGGGCTGATCGTGTCCACCCACGGAGGGCGTCAACTCGACGGCGTCGTACCGGCGTTGGAGGCGCTTCCGGAGGTCGTCGCGGCCGCCGGAGACCGGTGCGAGGTCCTCGTCGACGGCGGCGTCCGGCGCGGCACGGACGTGCTCAAGGCACTGGCGCTCGGGGCCCGCGCGGTCCTGGTCGGCCGGCCGGTCCTCTGGGGCCTGGCGGTCGACGGCGAGCCCGGCGCGGCGCAGGTGCTGTCCACCCTCCGGGCGGAGTTGGAGGAGGCGATGGCACTCACCGGCCGGCCCCGGCTCTGCGACGTCACCCGCGATCTGCTGCGCCCCGCCGGGGGGCAGCCGCACCACCCGACCCTCCCCACGCAACCCCACACCACCGAGACGAAGGATCCGGCATGACGATCGACGACGCCCGTTTCCCGCTGACCGCCGCCGAGCGGGAGTTGCTGCCCACCGAAGAGGAGGTGCAGTTCTTCCAGGAGCACGGCTACTACCTGTCGAAGAAGCTGCTCACCGACGAGGAGGTCGACCTGCTGGACTCCGCGGCCGACCGCTTCTACGCCGGCCACCGGGACCGCACCCTGCCCACCCGACCGCCGCGGCTGGCGTACTGGGAGCCGGACAAGGGCGACGTGCACCGGCACAACGACTACATCTTCTACGAGGACGACACCATCCGCTCCATCCTGGCCAAGCCGATCATCGCGGCGGTCGCCGGCCTGATCTCGCGGACCAGCCAGATACGCCTGTGGAACAGCACCCTGATCCACAAGCCGCAGCGGGCGGACGACGAGCGCAACATCGTGCCCTGGCACTTCGACCGGCACTACTGGCAGACCTGCTCCTCCGACGAGATGCTGACCGCCTTCATCCCGTTCCACGACTGTGGTGAGGAGATGGGCACCATCACGATGGTGGACGGCAGCCACCGTTGGAAGGAGACCGGCAACGACGACTCCACCAGCCGCCACTTCGCCGAGCGCGACCGCTCCGAACTGGAGGACATGCTCGCGGAGAACGCCGCCTTCAACAACGTGGAGGTCCGCAAGGTGCCCATCACCATCCCCAAGGGGCACATCAGCTTCCACCACTGCCGCACCTACCACGGCAGCGGCTACAACGTCAGCGACCGACCCCGCCGGGCCATCTCGCTGCACCTCCAGGACCGCACCAACCAGTGGCGTCCCTTCGAGCTGTCCGACGGCGGCCAGGTCGTCTACAACAACGACGTGCTGGTCCGGAAGGACGCCGCCGGCAACCCCGACTACACCGACCCGGACTTCTGCCCGGTCCTGTGGGAGGACGCCAGGTGAGCCAGGATCCACCCACCATCGAACTGCCGAGCCGCGCGCTGCACGGCTCGCTCGCCGATCCGCTGATGGAGGTGATGAACTTCCTCAACGAGGTCACCTCCCGCTACCCGGAGGCGATCTCCTTCGGCCCCGGCCGCCCCTACGAGGGGCTCTTCGAGGTCGAGCGGATCGGCGACTACCTCGCCGCCTACCAGCGGTACCTCATCGAGGACCGGGGCTGCACCCCCGACCAGGTCCGGACCCTGCTGTTCCAGTACGGGCGCACCAACGGCCAGATCCACGAGCTGGTCGCGCGCGCCCTGCAGCACGACGAGGGCATCACCGCCGACCCGGATTCCCTGGTCGTCACGGTGGGCGCGCAGGAGGGCATGTTCCTGGTCCTGCGCGCCCTGTTCGCCGACCCGTCGGACGTCCTGTTGGTCTCCTCGCCGTGCTACGTGGGCATCACCGGCGCGGCCCGGCTGCTGGACATCGAGACGGTGCACGTGCCGGAGGGCCCCGAGGGGTGTGATCCGGACGTCTTGCGGCGCACGGTCGCCGAACTGCGGGCCGCCGGCAAGCGCCCGCGGGCGTTCTACGTGGTGCCGGACTTCTCCAACCCCACCGGCACCTGTCTGCCGGTCGCCGAACGGCGGCGGCTGTTGGAACTGGCGGAGGCCGAGGACCTGCTCGTCCTGGAGGACAACCCCTACGGGTTCTTCACCCCGACGGGCAGCGGCCTGCCCACACTCAAGGCACTGGACGAGCGGCGGCGGGTGGTCTACCTCGGTTCGTTCGCCAAGACCTGCTTCCCCGGCGCCCGGGTCGGCTACGTGGTCGCCGACCAGCACGTACGGGCCCCGGACGGCACCCGCACGCTGCTGGCCGACGAACTGTCGAAGATCAAGGGCATGGTGACGGTGAACACCCCGGCGCTCAGCCAGGCGGTCATCGGCGGCATGCTGGTCAGCCACGACTTCCGGCTGCGGGAGGCCAACAAGCCGGCCGCGGACTTCTACCAGTCCAACCTCCGGGTCCTGTTGGACAGTCTGGACCGGCTGCTCCCCCGCGCCCGGCGGGAGGCGGCCGGAATCAGCTGGAACGTGCCGTCGGGTGGCTTCTTCCTGACCATGACGCTCCCGGTTCCGGCGGACAATGCACTGTTGGAAGAGTCCGCCCGCGAGCACGGAGTGATCTGGACACCGATGAGCTACTTCTATCCCGAAGGTGACGGCGGACGTCACCAAATACGGCTCTCCCTGAGCTACTTGACGCCTGGTCAAGTGGCGGAGGGCGCCCGCCGGCTGGTCGCCCTGTTGGAAGGGAGGTGCGGATGAACGCCGTCCTGTACGTCGTGACGGTGCTGATCTGGGGCTCCACCTGGCTAGCCATCAAGGGGCAGTTGGGGGACGTGCACCCCACGGCGTCGATCGCGTACCGCTTCGCGTTGGCCGCCGTCATCCTGCTGGCCTGGGCCCGGCTGCGCGGGCTGCCGATGCGCTATCCGCTGCGGGTGCACGGTCAGTTCGTCCTCATGGGCGGGCTGATGTTCTCCACCAACTTCGTCTGCTTCTACTTCGCCGAGCAGTACCTGACCACCGGACTGGTCTCGATCGTCTTCGCCATGTCGCTGCTGGTGAACATGGTGTTCGCACGGGTCTTCTTCCGGCGTTCGATCACGGCGAAGATGCTGGTCGGCGGGGCCATCGGGCTGCTGGGGATCGTCACGGTGTTCTGGCCGGAGTTCCAGCACTTCGGCCTGTCCTCCGGTTCGGGCCAGGGCATCGCGCTCTCCGTGGTCGGCACCCTGGTCTTCTGCCTGGGCAACGTGGTCTCCGGCAAGACCCAGGCGGCGGGCGTCCCGGTGGTCCAGGGCACCGGCTACGCCATGGCGTACGGGGCGCTGCTGATGGCCCCGTTCGCCGCGTTCTACGGGCACGGGGCGCTGTTCCAACCCACCATGAAGTACACCGGCTCGCTGCTCTACCTCGCGGTGTTCGGTTCGGTGGTGGGCTTCGGCGCGTACCTCACCCTGCTCGGCCGGATCGGCGGCGAACGCGCCGCCTACGCGATGGTGCTCTTCCCGATCGTGGCGCTGCTGCTGTCCACGGTCTTCGAGAAGTTCACCTGGACCGGCCGGGACCTGGCGGGCGTGGCGCTGATCCTCCTCGGCAACGCGGTGATGCTCACCAATCCGGCGCTGCTGCGGCGCCTGACCGGCAAACCGGCCCCGGCCGGGGAACCCGCGGCACCCGCCCCGGCCGACCGGTAGCGGCACCACCCGGCACGACCGGCACCACCCGTGCCGCATGCACGCCCCTCCCGGGCCCGTCCGTCCGCCGTCCCGGTCGGGCCCGGGACCCCGCACCGTCCGCCCCCGTACGGCCGAGGAGCGTCACCTTGCACACCGCCGCAGTCGTCGGCACCGGTCTCATCGGTACCTCGATCGCCCTGGCCCTGTCCGCCCGCGGAGTCACCACGCATCTGCTCGACCGCGATCCCGACCGCGTCCGGATAGCCGTCGCGCGCGGCGCCGGCACCCCCGGGCCCCCGTCGGAACCGGTGGACATCGCGGTCATCGCCGTTCCCCCGTCGCGCACCGCCCGGGCCCTCGCCGAGCACCAACGGGCCGGGCTCGCCCGCGTCTACACCGACGTGGCGAGCGTCAAGGCCCTTCCGCACGCCGAGTGTCTGGCCCTCGGCTGCGACACCACGACGTTGGTGGGCGGCCACCCGCTGGCCGGCCGCGAACGCTCCGGCCCGCTCGCGGCCCGCGCCGACCTCTTCCAGGACCACCACTGGGTGCTCACCCCCACGCCGGACACCACCGAGGCCGCCCTCAACCGGGCCCTGGAACTGGTGTCGCTGTGCGGAGCGGTGCCGGCGCTGCTGGAACCGCCGGACCACGACCGCGCCGTGGCCCTCGTCTCGCACCTCCCCCACCTCATGGCGACGCTCACCGCCGGTCGGCTGCGCGAGGGCGAGGAGTACGCGGTCCGGCTCGCCGGTCGCGGCATGCGCGACGCCACCCGGGTCGCGTCCGGCGACGCCGCGCTCTGGGCCGACATCCTCGCCGCCAACGCCACCGCCCTGGCCCCGCTCCTGACCGAGCTCCGCGCGGACCTGGCGACCGCCGCCGAGGCGCTGTCCCAGCTGTCCACCGCCACCACGGACCCGGCGGCCACCGCCGAGGCCCTGGCCGACCTGACCGCGCTCCTCCAGCGCGGCGTCGAGGGCCGCGCGCGCATCACGCCCCCGTACAACGACCCGGCGTCCCGCCCGCACACCATGCTCTCGGTCGCCCTGGGCGACCACGACCGACCGCTGTCGCGACTCCTGGACGACGTGGACGAGGCACGGTTGGAGCTGGACGACGTGGACCTGGCGGGTCTGGCACCGCACCGCCCGGACCCCCGCGGCGCCGGCACCGCGGCCGACTCCGTCGGCCTCAAGGTGGCCCCGGGCGTGGCACGCCCCCTCACCGAGGCCCTCCGCGACCGCGGCTGGGCCGTCCGTTAGCTTTCACCCCGCAGCCACCGCCATCCCCTGCTCCTGAGGAGACTTCCCCATGCCGCACATCCTGGTCGACCACGACGCGTCGCTCCGCGAGGCCCTGGACCCCCGCCGCTTCGCCCACGCGCTGCACGCCCTCGCCGCCGAGACCGTGGACGGCATCACCGTCGAGAGCTGCAAGACGCGGTTCCGCTGCGTCGACGAGGCCGTCATCGCCCATGACGAGCCCCAACAGTCCCTCGTCCACGTGGACTTCGCCATCCTGCCGGGACGCAGCACGGACACCAAGACCCGCCTGGCCGAGGCGGTGCTGGAGCTGGTGCGCGCCCACACGGCCGCGGCGACCGACCGCACGGTGCACGCCTCCGTCGAGGTCCGTGACCTCGACGCGGCCTACGTCAAACACGTACGGCCGGCCGCAGCGCGGTGACGGACGGCGCCCCGGGCGCCGGACAGGGGCACGCCGGCCGCGGGAGGTCGTCCCCCGGCCGGGCCCCGTGACCTACAGTCCTGCCCATGGTGCGGAAGCACGTGATCGTGTCAGGACGGGTGCAGGGCGTCTTCTTCAGGGACTCCTGCCGACAGAGCGCGCTGGCCCACGGCGTCGCCGGGTGGGTGCGCAACCTGCCCGACGGGGACGTCGAGGCCGTCTTCGAGGGGCCGCCGGAGGGCGTCGCCCAGATGGTCGAGTGGGTCCGCCAAGGGCCACCGACCGCGCACGTGACCGGGGTCCAGGTGCGGGACGAGGAGCCGGCGGGACTGGCCGGCTTCGAGGTCCGGACCGCTCCCCGTCCCTGACCGCCCGGGCGCACCGAACCCGCGCACCCGCCCCCACGGCGACGGGCCCGTTCAGCGGCGCCGCCGGTACGTGCGCAGGGCGAGCAACCGGGCGACGACGACCGCGGCAGCGGCCAGGGCGCCGGCCGCCACCCAGACCGCGAGGGCGGGCCAGGCGTAGGCGGCCTGTTCCAGCGTCCCCGAACGATGCATCAACAGGCCGAGCAACGTGGCCAGTTGGAAGAGGAAAAGGATCGGTAGCGCATAGGGCAGCAAGCGGAGCGTTCCGCGCCACCACGGCCGTTGCACGGTGCGCTGCCCCCAGCGGCCGGCGCGCAGCACCCCGCGCACGCCGAGGCCGGCGGCCAGCAGGGTCAGGCCCGGCCAGGACCTGGTCGGCCGTCATCGAGAACGGTTCGGCCGCCTCGGGGGTCCTGCCCTCGGCCAGTTCGATCAGTCCCTCGGTGAGTTGGGGCGCGTCGTCGCCGGAGACCATGCCGGTGTTGGTGACGACCGCGATGCCGATGCCGCTGTCGGGCAGCAGGGTCGCCATCGCGTTGTGGGTGAGCAGTTGCCGGACGGTGACGCCCTCGGCGCGCCGGTCGGCCATGGTGAATTCGGGCAGGTAGCGGTGGACTGGCCGGTCCAGCTCGATCCGGCCCGCCTCGACCAGTTGCATGACGCCAGTGCGGTCATGGACTTCGACAGCGAGGCCACCGGCATCCGGGGCCGCGCGGTCATCGGCTGCCCGGCCGCGCCCGAGGTCGTGCGCCAACTCCTGAACCGGCGCCGCGAGCCCCTGCAACAGCTCACTCCCCGTGAACGCGAGGTGCTCGCCCTCATGGCGGAGGGGCGCGCCAACGCCGACATCGCCCGCGCCCTGTTCGTCACCGAGGCGGCGGTCAACAAGCACGTCAGCAACATCTTCCAGAAGCTCGACCTGCGCCTCGACGGCCCGGGGCACCGCCGGGTCCTGGCGGTCCTCGCCTATCTCCGGGCCTGACCCGCCCGGTGCGGACGGGACCTGGGAGTGTCCCGTCCGCGGGGCTCCCGGAGCGCGGGAGCCGCCGCTCATGCTGTCGCACGCGCATGAAGTGAGCGCGTCAACGCGCCGGGGCGTCGGGGTGACCCGCCGGCCGCGGCGCGGTCACGGCGCCGTCCCCGCCGGCCGTCGGCGCTGCCCGGAGGGGACGGCCGGCGGTCAGCCGTGGTCCGCGCTCCCCAGCCGCGCCCACCGGCCCATGAGCCGGGCCAGGCAGGCGAGCATCAGGCCCCAGACCGTCGTGCAGGCCGGGGCGGCCACCACCGTGGCGGCCGTGCGGGCCGCGCCCAGCAGGCCGGTGAGCACGGCGCCCAACAGGTGGGAGACCGCGCAGCCGCCGTGCCGGTCGGGCGGCGGCACCGGCGGGGGCGGGACGTCGTCCCACCGCATGGTGGTCAGGCGACGGTCCAGCTCCGCGTCCTGCCCACGCAGGTCCTGTTCCATCTGTGCCAGGAGGAATCGCTCCCGGCGGGAGAGTGCCTCAGCCATTGCGGTACTCCTCCGTGAGACCGCCCCCACGCCTTCCGCTCCTCCCCACTGTGGTCCCGGCCCGCCGACCGGGCAATCGGTGCGCCCCCGACGCGGGGCACGGCCCGCCGACGGCGCCGATCGCGCGGCCTGCGGCACGGCCGCGCCGGGTCCGCAAGTCGGCGGGCCGCCGGCCGGCCGCCGCAGGACCGTCACAGGGCGCGCAACCGTCCGCTGCGCGCCTGCTCCTCCAGCGCGTCCAGGGCCTGCCGCGCCCGGGCGGCCGCGACCGGATCACGGTCCTCGATGCCGCTTTGGCGGAACTCGTCCTCGTCCAGGCGGAGCACGGTCGAGCCGTCCGCCGACTGCCACAGGTCGAGGTCCAGGTCCTCGATCACGATGCCGTCCGGGCCGACCTCGGCGGGACGCGTCACGTCGCAGTACCAGCCCTTGACCGTGCCGTCGGCGGCGCGCACCTCCTTGACCGCGTACCAGCGGTCGCGCCAGTAGTGCTCGGTGAAGACGTCGCCCGGCTCGAACCGCACGAACCCGAAGTCCCGGACCGTGGGCCGCCCCCAGGGCGCCCGTACCACGACGCGCACCCCGTCGTCGCCCACGACGGTGGCGGGGTACCGCACCTTGGTCCGCCCCGCCTTCGTCAGTGTCACCTGCACGTCGCCGCCCGCCGTCAGCGTCATCGCCGTCCCCACGGTTCCCTCGTCCTCCGCTCGCGCCGATCCCGGTACGGGTCGAACATCCGCACCCTCTCCCGATCCGCGACCAGGCGGCCAGTGCTTTTCCGAGGGCGGGGCCGCCGGCCGCCGGCGAGCCCGTCCCGGCGGCGCCGACGGGCCCGATCGGCTTGCGTCACAACCCCGTTGGGGCCGAGGCGACGGGGCCCGCCCCGATCCGCAGCGATAGGGTCGAGGCCATGACAGCACCGGATCCGACCATCCTCGCCACCTCCGGAGGCCACCGGACGGGCGGCCGCACCATGGTGCGGTTCAACTCACTGGTGCACCACGCGGTCGACCTCTCGGGCGTCCACGGCCGCCGGCCCCGCGTGATGTACGTCGGCACCGCCATCGGGGACGCCGAGCACTTCACCGCCCGGATGACCGAGGCCGCCCGGGTCGCCGGGTTCGACCTGACGCCGCTGCACCTGTTCCCGATGCCCAACCTGGAGGACGTCGAGGGCGCGGTGCTCGATCAGGACGTCGTCTGGGTCATGGGCGGGTCGGTGGCGAACCTCCTCGCCGTGTGGCGCGTGCACGGGCTGGACGCCGTCATGCGCCGCGCGTGGCGGGCCGGGGTGGTGCTGAGCGGGGTGAGCGCGGGGTCCCTGTGCTGGTTCCAGGGCGGCGCGACCGACTCGTTCGGCCCGGAGCTGCGCCCGCTGACCAACGGCCTCGGCCTCCTGCCGTACGGGAACGGGGTGCACTACGACGTCGACGAGGGGCGCCGGCCGTTGACGCACCGGCTGGTCGCGGAGGGCACCTTGCCGGTGGCCCACTGCACCGACGACGGCGTGGGGTTGGTCTACCGCGGGACCGAACTGGTCGAGGCGGTGACCGAAGTCCCCGGCAAGGGCGCCTACGTCGTCACCCGGGACGGCGACTCGGCGGTCGAGGAGCGCATCAAGCCCCGCCGGCTCACCCCCGTTCCGTAGACCCGCCACCCGCTCCCCCGCCCACGACCCAGCGAGCCTGCGATGAACACCCGCGAGACCACCCGCCTGATCGTGCTGCGGCACGCCAAGTCCGCCTGGCCGGCGGGCGTCCCCGATCTGGACCGTCCGCTGGCCGGCCGGGGGCGTCGGGACGCGCCGGCGGCCGGCCGCTGGCTGCGGCAACGGCACGGTGCGCCCGACGCGGTGATCTGCTCGCCGTCCCTGCGGACCCGCGAGACCTGGGACCGGGTGGCCGCGGAGCTCGCGGCTCCGGGGACGACCGCGACGCCTGGGGAGGTGGTCTTCGAACCCCGGGTGTACGCGGCGAGCGCGGCCACCCTGCTCCAGGTGGTGCGCGGGTTCCCCGACCGGTGGCGGACGGCGCTCCTGATCGGCCACCAGCCGGGCGTGCAGGACCTCGTCCTCGCGCTGGCCGGCGGCGGGGAAGGGGTCGACCGGGTCCGCGAGAAGTTCCCGACGTCCGCGGTGGCGGTGCTGACGCTGCCCGGCGGGTGGGCGGGCCTGACACCGGGCTGCGCGGTGCTCACCGACTTCGCGGTGCCCCGCGGCCGGCCGGGCGACCAGTGAGGAGCGGACCGAGGTGCGGTCCGGGACCGCCGGGGCGATCCTGTGGGGCATGGCGGACGGCACGCACCCCGGCGGCCGGACGGACGGTTCGGGCCGGGGCCTCCCCCAGCCGCACCGGGAGGCGCAGACCGACTACGGGGGTGCGGTCTACGGCTCCCTCCAGGCCGCGTCCGTCGTGGCCGGCACCGCCGCGTTCGGACCGTTCCCCCGGCTCGGTTTGGTGCTCCTGCTGCTCGTCACCGGCCTGGTCTTCTGGATGGCGCACGTGTACGCGCGGCTCGTCGGCGACCTGGCGTCGTACCGGGACCTGACGTGGCAGCGGATCCGGCACGTGGCGGGCGAGGAGTGGCCGATCGCGCAGGCGGCGGTGGGTCCGGCCGTCGCCGTGGTGATCAGCCCGTTGCTGGGGCTGGGCGTGGCGGCGACCGCCTGGTTCGCGCTGTCCGTCGCCGTGGCCGAGCAGGTCGGTTGGTCCTGCTTCGCCGCGATCCGCGCCGGGGCCTCGCGCCGTCTGGTGGTGCTGTCGACGCTCGTGAACCTCGTGCTCGGCCTGGTCATCGTGGTCCTCAAGGCCAAGTTGCACTGAGCGCGCACCCGGCCGGCCGGGCCGGGCCCGTACCCCGGCGTCAGGGTTTCGGCGCGTCGGGGGCGGTCGGTCCGGCCCGTGAGGAGCGGAGCACGGCCAGTCGCTGACGGGCCCTCGGGGTGCCATCCGGGGTGGCCGCGGCCCGGTTCGCCGTCGCCGGCCGGTCCCGACCGGGACAGGGCGCGGAAGAGCAGCACCCCGACCGTGATCACCAGTGCCCAGAACAGGACCATGCCGACCGTGGCCGCGAACCATCCCCACCCGCCACCACCGCCGTGGCCGTACCAGAACCACATCGGACCTCACCTTCCCTGCTCGGGACGGGTGCGGGCCCACACGAGGGCCGCACGCGGACAGGTGCCCTCACCTCGATTCTCGCTCGCCGGGACCGATCGGACGCGCGCAGCGGGACGGGGCCTCTTCGGGCCGTCGTCGCGGTGGCGGGGCGGCGGGGTCGCCGTGCGGGGCGGTCGGGTCAGGGCGGCGGGCGTTCGGGGCCGGGCGCGGGGGCTTCGGGGGCCGTCCCGGGCCAGCGGCGCAGGACGTCCTGGACGACCGCGCCGTCGATCGTCTCGCGGGTGGTCAGCAGGTCGGCCAGGTGCTCCAGGGCCGGGCGGTGGTCCCGGAGCAGGGCGGTGGCGCGCTGTTCGGCCTGCCGGACGAGGCGGGCGGTCTCCTCGTCGATGAGGCGTTGGGTCCGCTCGGAGTAGGGCCGGTGCAGGGTCTCGCCGGCGGGTTCGTCGCCGAGGCGGTGCAGGGCGCCGGGCGCGGCGTAGCCGATCGGTCCGAGGGACGGCGACAGGCCGAAGTCGCGGACCATCCGGCCGGCGATCTGGGTGGCGCCGGCCAGGTCGTCGGCGGCGCCGGTCGAGCCCTCGCCGAAGACCACGAGCTCCGCGGCGCGCCCGCCGAGGCGCACGGTGAGCAGGTCGGTGAGGTAGCCCTCGGTGTAGAGGTGCCGTTCGGCTTCCGGGAGTTGCTCGGTGGCGCCGAGTGCGGGTCCGGACGGCAGGATGGTCACCTTGGCGACCGGGTCGGCCTGTTCGCACAGGGCGGCCACGAGGGCGTGGCCGGACTCGTGGACGGCGACGGCGTGCCGCTCCTCGGGGAGCAGGGCGTTGGAGGACTCGCGGCGTCCCAGCAGGACCCGGTCCCGGGCGTCGTCGAGGTCCTGGGCGGAGATGACGGTGTTGCCGGCGCGGACGGCGTGGATCGCGGCCTCGTTGACGAGGTTGGCGAGGTCGGCGCCGGAGAAGCCGGGGGTGGCCCGGGCGACCACGGTGCGGTCCACGTCGGGTGCGAGCTTCTTGCCGCGGGCGTGCACGGCGAGGATCGCGGCCCGCTCGGTCTGGTTGGGCAGCGGGACGGTGACGTGCCGGTCGAAGCGGCCGGGGCGCAGCAGCGCCGGGTCGAGGGCCTCGGGGCGGTTGGTGGCGGCGAGCACCACGATGCCGCTGCTCTGGTCGAAGCCGTCCATTTCGGCGAGGAGTTGGTTGAGGGTCTGTTCGCGTTCGTCGTTGCCGCCCAGGCGGATGCCGCCGCGGCGGCTGCCCACGGCGTCGATCTCGTCGATGAAGATGATCGACGGGGCGCGTTTGCGGGCCTCGTCGAAGAGGTCGCGGACGCGGGAGGCGCCGACGCCGACGAACATCTCCACGAAGGCCGATCCGGTCACCGACAGGAACGGCACCGCGGCCTCCCCCGCGACCGCCCGGGCGAGCAGCGTCTTGCCGGTGCCGGGCGGCCCGACCATGAGCACCCCGCGCGGTCCCGTGGCGCCGACCACCGCATAGCGCTCGGGGTGGCGCAGGAAGTCGACGACCTCGCTGATCTCCTGTTTGACGCCCTCGTAGCCGGCGACGTCGTCGAAGCGGGTGGTGGGCCGCTCCGCCTCGATGATCTTGGCGCGGGAGCGGCCGATGCCGCTGAGCCCTCCGGTGAGGGTGCGGGCGGCCTGGCGCCCGGTCCACAGGAACAGGGCGCCGAGCAGGACCAGTGGCAGCAGGACGACGGCCAGCGGGCCCACCCAGCTCCCGCCGGCGCTGCCGCTGGAGGCGGTGACGTTGACGTTCTCGGCCCGGAGTTGCTGGGCGAGCCCGGTGGTGCCGAGGGCGGTGGGGAGCTGCGTGGTGAACTTCCGGCCGTCCTTGAGCTGCCCGTTGACGCCGCCCTTGTCGTCGATGTCGACGGTCTTGACCTGCCCGGCGTCCACCTTGCCGAGGAAGGCGCTGTACGTGAGGGAGGTCCCTGCCGGGTTGTGCGCCCGGCTGAGCAGCAGGACGAAGAGCGCGACGAGGATGACGGGCAGCAGCCACGGCCGCCAGCCGGGGGCCCGCGGCGCGGCCGGCGGCTTCGGCGGCTCGCGGGGCGGCCCGGGCTTCGCCGAGCGCGAGGCGTGGCGCCGGGGCAGGCGCACTGCGGTGATCACGACGGTCCCCTAAGGCTCCTTCGCTCCTGGGTCCTCCCCTTCCAGGAAACTCCTCCCGGCCGCGTGACGGACCGCGCCGGCCTTCCCGCCGGGCCTGCGACACGCTCCGCGCCCCCTCCTCCACGATCGGCCGTCCCCACCGTTCCCGCAGGGCGGGCCGCCGCCGTGGTGTGGGGCGGACGGGCCAGGTGTGGGACGCTCGAAGGGCAGGCGAAGGGGGTGCGTGATGCCTCTTGGGAAGCTCCGTCCGCCGTGGCGACCCGGTCCGCTCCGGCGCGGTACGGACGTGGCGCAGTCCTGGGTCGTGCTGGCCACGGGGGTGCTGATCGCCGTGGCGGCCCCGGCCGCGGGAGTGGTGGCCGGCAGTGCGGTGGACGCCGCGACCCACCGGGAGAGTTCCGGCTGGCGCCCCGTCTCCGCGGTGGTGACGAAGGAACCGGCCACCCGGATCACCGTCGACAGCGGGACCGGCACGGGCGGCCGGGTGCACACGACGGTGCGCTGGACGGCGCCGGACCACACCGTGCGGACGGGCGAGACGACCCTGGCGGCCGGCGTCCACGTCGGGGACCGTACGACGGTCTGGTTGGACCGCGACGGTGCGTTGGTGCGGGACCCGAGCACCCCGACGGACTCCCTGGCCGAGAGCGTGGTGGCCGGCACCGTGGTGGGCTCCGCCACCGGGCTGCTGTTCTTCGGCGCCGAGCGGGTCACCGTGCGCCTGCTGGACCGCAGGCGGTACGCCCAGTGGGAGAAGGAGTGGGCGGAGGTCGACGCCCGGTGGCGGCACCCGCAGCAGTGAGGGGTGGCGCCGGGTCCGCGCCGCGGTGCCGCGGCGTCTCGCGTGGCGGCCCGGGAACGTCCCTGCCACGCTGAAGTTGGCGGCTGTCCCGCCCGGCGCTGCCGGTCGGCTGCCCAGCCGGAACCGCCGTCCTCCCCGGCGTCGTACGCCGGGTCACCGTCCGGACGGCGGGAGCGACGCCCCGGCCGAAGTCCCCGATGGATGGAGGGACTTCACCGGTGCGACAGCGGCGCACCGCCCCTCGATCACGGAGGTTCCCATGGCATCAGCAGCAGGTCATCCGACCGGAACACCGCACCCCGGCTACGGCGGGAGCACGACCGCACCACGGCACGAGGACCACAAGGGCCACGGTCTGGTGATGTTCGCCGGGGTCATGTTGGCGTTGTTGGCCCTGTTCAACGGCCTCGACGGCATCGCGGCGATCGTCAATTCGCACGTCTTCGTGGGGAACGTCTCCCTGGTCCTCGGGGACCTGCAGGCATTCGGCTGGTTGATACTCGCCCTGGGCGTCCTACAGGCGGTGGCCGCCGTCGGCGTGCTCACCAAGGGCTCCGAAGCCGCCCGGTGGTTCGGTGTCGCGGTGCTGGGCCTGAACGCTTTCGCCCAGATGTTCTTCATCCCGTCCTACCCGGTGTGGTCGGTGCTGATCATCGCGCTGGACGTGCTGGCCATCTACGGACTGTGCGTCTACGGCGGGCGCTCGGCCGAGGCGACCGAGCAGGCGGCACAAGGAGGTTGAGCGGGATCGCGCGGCGCCCGCCTAGGCGGGCGCGCCCGCCCCACCGTCCCGGAAGATCCGGTCGAGCTGGTGGGTCAGGACGTCGGCGGCGGACCGGGCGGTGCGCTGGCCGACCAGGACGCTGGTGCCGAGCCCGGCGGACATGGCCAGCAGGCCGATCGCTTCCTTGCGCGCGTCGACCCCGGGTCGGGTGAGGTCCGCTTCCTGTGCCTGGCGCAGGAGTTCGGCCACGGTGTCCTCGGCGGCGTCGGGGTCCTGGATGAAGGGCTGGCCGGCGAGCGCCCGGTCGGTCACGGACAGCACGGCGTACGAGGTGTAGACGAGGTGGAAGGTGCGGCTCGCCTCGTCGGTGGGCAGCGACGTCATCAGCAGTGCCTCGATCACGGCGCGCGGTCCGGCGCCCTCCCCCGCGGCCCGCAACCGGGCGGCGACCCGTTCCCCGAACCCCTCGGCCAGCCGCTGCAATCCGTAGAGCAGCAGCTTCTCCTTGGTTTCGAAGTAGTACTGCACCAGCCGCAGTGAGACCCCGGCCTCGGCGGCCACGTCCCGCATGCCCACGGCGTGCAGCCCGCGTCGGCCGGCGACTTGGAGGAGTGCCCGGGCGATCTGGTTGCGTCGTTCGGCATGGTCCACGCGCTTGGGCATCGGTCGCGTCGTCCTTCGTCGGTCGCATCGGTTCGGCACTGGGCCCTGCGGCCCTTTTTGATGATACCGCCGTATCAATTTCATGGTACGTTCGTATCACGAAGACCACGAACAACCCGTTCCGGAGGTGGCCGTGCCCAAGACCACGACCCGCATTCAGGCCGATGTCGGCCGCTACGTGAGCGACACCCTGCGCGACCGCTACTTCGCAGCCTGCGACGCGGTCTACGCCCTGGGCGCCACCTCCACCGCGGAGGGCGACGTGGAGACCTCCTTCGGCACCACCCACGTCTACCGCTACGAGCCGGCCGACCCCGCCGCCCGTTCCCGCACCCCCATCGTCCTGGTGCACGGCTCGGGCTCCTGCTCCGCCATGTGGTACCCGAACACCCCCGCCCTCAGCGCCGCCCGCCCGGTGTACGCGATCGACACCCCGGGCGACCCGGGGCGCAGCGTGCAGCGCGCCCCCCTGCACCAACCCGAGCGCGCCGCCGAGTGGTTGGACGAGACCCTGGCCGCCCTCGACCTCGACCGCGTCCACCTCGTCGGCTCCTCCTACGGCGGCTGGCTCGCCGTGAACCAGGCACACCGCCGTCCCGGCCGCCTCGCCTCGGTCACCCTGCTCGACCCCGGCGGCCTGGAGAAGGTGGGACTGCGCTTCTTCGCCTGGATCTTCGTCAGCCTGTTCGCGACCTCGGCCCCCAAGGCGCTGCGGCCGCGGCTCGCCGCCTGGCTCGAACAGCCGGTGCTCGTCGTGCCGGAGCTGCGCGCGATGATCAGGGCCGGGGTCCGCGCCCACCGCATCCGCCGCCCGGCCCCGCTCCCCCTGGCGGACGCCGAACTGTCGACCATCCGCACCCCGCTCTACCTCGTGCTCGGCAAGCGCAGCCTGCTCGTCCACCCCAAGCGCCAACTGGAGCGCGTACCCCGCTTGATTCCGGGTGCCCGCGCCGAGATCCTCACCGGGACCGGCCACGGACCGCAGATCGACCACGCCGACGAGGTCAACCGCCGGATGCTGCGCTTCATGGACGCCGTCGACTGACCCACCGCCCCGGGCACACCCCCGGCGGCCGACGCAAGAGATCCCGACCGATCGGACGACCGGCCGGGATCTCGCACGTCGGGTCGATCCGCCCACGGCGGGCGGGGCGCCAGGGCGCCCTGCTCAGGGCAGGATGGAGTCGACGTAGCCGCCGTCGACGCGCACGGCGCCGCCGGTGGTGGCGGAGGCGTGGGGCGAGGCGAGGTAGACGACCAGGTTGGCGATCTCCTCGGGCTCGATCAGGCGTTGCAGCAGGGACTGCGGGCGGTACTTCACCATGAACGCGTGCTGCGCCTCGTCCCAGGGCAGCGCGTCGCCGACGAGTTCGCGGACGAAGCCCTCGACGCCGCCGGTGTGGGTCGGCCCGGCGATGACGGAGTTGACGGTGACGCCGGTGCCCGCGGCGTCCTTGGCGAACCCGCGGCTGACCGCGAGCAGCGCGGTCTTCGTCATGCCGTAGTGGATCATTTCGGCGGGGATGGCCACGGCCGAGTCGCTGGCGAGGTTGAGGACGCGCCCCCAGCCCCGCTCCTTCATGCCGGGCAGGTAGGCGCGGATGAGCCGGACGGCGGAGAGGACGTTGACCTCGAAGTAGCGCCGCCACTCGGCGTCGTCGATCTCCAGCGGGGCTGCGGAGCCGAAGATGCCGAGGTTGTTGACGAGGACGTCGACCGCGGGCACGGCCTCCACCACGGCGGCCGCCCCCTGCTCCGTCGCCAGGTCGCCCGCGGCACCGGTGACGTCGGCACTGCCGGAGTCGGCCCGCACGGTGCGGACGGCCTCCGCCACCCGCTGCTCACCGCGGCCGTTGACGACGACGCGGGCTCCGGCGCGGGCGAGGCCGGTGGCGATGGCGAGGCCGATGCCCTGGGTGGAGCCGGTGACCAGGGCGGTGCGGCCGGAGAGATCGATCTGCACGGAGCGTTCCCCTCTTCGAGGCTGTGGAGCTGCGGCGGCGGTGCGGGCGGCACCGGGGCGCCCGGCCGGTGTGGACGGGCGCCCCGGGACGTGTGGGGTCAGTTCAGCGTGTCGGGGTCCGGGCCGGTGCGCAGCCCCCGGTCGAGGCCCGCGAGGGCGGCCAGGTCGGCGTCGGTGAGCGCGAAGCCGAAGACGTCGAGGTTCTGCCGGATGCGCGCGGGGGTGACGGACTTGGGGATCACGATGTTGCCGGTCTGGAGGTGCCAGCGCAGGACGACCTGCGCCGCGGTTACGCCATGCGCCGCGGCGATTCCCACGATCGCCGGGTCGTCGAGGACCGCGCCCTGGGCCAACGGGCTCCACGCCTCGGTGGCGATGCCGTGCTCGGCGTGGAAGGCGCGCAGCGCGGTCTGCTGGAGGCCGGGGTGCAGTTCCACCTGGTTGACCACCGGGGTGATGCCGGTGTGCTCCAGGAGCCGCTGGAGGTGCGGGACCTGGAAGTTCGAGACGCCGATGGCGCGGGCCCGCCCGTCGGCGAGGATCCGCTCCAGCGCCTGGTAGGTCTCCACGTACAGGTCGCGGGCCGGGGCGGGCCAGTGGATCAGGTAGAGGTCGACGTGGTCCAGGCCGAGCTTGTCCAGGGAGGCGTCGAAGGCCGCCAACGTCCGGTCGTGGCCCTGGTCGTCGTTCCACAGCTTGGTCGTGACGAACAGGTCCTCGCGGCGGAGGCCGGAGGCGGCCAGCGCCTTGCCGACGCCGCGCTCGTTGCCGTAGATCGCGGCGGTGTCGATGCTGCGGTAGCCGGCCTCCAGGGCGGTGGTGACCGCGGCGGTGGTCTCCTCGTCGGGGACCTGGAAGACGCCGAAGCCCAGCTGCGGCATGGTCACGCCGTTGTTGAGCGTCATGTGCGGTACGGAGGTCATCAGGGGCCTTTCTTCACTGCTGTTGTGCAGGTGGTATTGGCGAGGGGGGACGGAGCGGGGGTGGCCCGCCGGTGTCGGCCGCCCCCGCTCCGCGGGCGGGGTGGGGTCAGAGGGCCTGGAGGGCGGTCCGGGCGAAGGCGTCGTCCTGCTCGGGGGCGCCGCCGCCGAGGCCGAGGGCGCCGACGAGTCGCCCGTCGCGGTGGATCGGCACGCCGCCGCCGATGAACAGCAGGGGCGTGTCCAGCGCGGTGGGCAGGGAGTGGAAGGGGCCGTCCGGCTTGACCAGGTCGACGAGGTCGGCCGTCGGCGCGTTCAGTTGGAGGGCGGTGCGGGCCTTCGCCGTGCTGGTCTCACCGGAGATCAGCACGGCGCGTTCGTCGCGGCGGAAGGCCAGCAGGTGTCCGCCGGCGTCGAGGACGGTGATGCTGACCGGGACTCCCGCCGCGTCGGCGGCGCGGCGGGCGGCGTGGACGAGGTTCTCCGCGTCGGTGGCGGTCAGCGGGGCGACGGTGGTGGTGCTCATGGGGAACTTCCTCGGATCGGTGCGGGCACGGGTGCGGTGCCGTGCGGGTACGCGGGTTCAGGAGTGGACGGCTCCCGCCGCGGCGGGAGCGGCGCCCCGGTCGGGGGCGGCGACGGAGCCGGCCGCCGCGGAGGTGCGGTGGCGGCGCCGTTCGAGTCGGTGGGAGAGGACGGCGAGCACCAGCGCGGCGGCGGCCAGGACGGCGCCGACGGCGTTGGGCGCCGCGTAACCGAGGCCGGCCGAGATCACCAGGCCGCCGAGCCAGGCGGACAGGGCGTTGCCCAGGTTGAAAGCGCCGATGTTGGCCGCGGAGGCGAGCGTCGGGGCGCCGTGGGCATGGTCCAGGACGCGCTTCTGCAGCGGCGGGACGGTGGCGAAGCCGAGGGCGCCGATGAGGAAGATCGCCACGACGGAGGCGACCTTGCCGGAGGCCAGGAAGGTGAACAGCAGCAGGACCAGCGCCAGCCCGCCCAGGGCGGTGTAGAGCAGGGGCATGAGCCTGCGGTCCGCGAAGCGGCCGCCGATGAGGTTGCCGGCCACCATGCCCAGTCCGAAGACCACCATCAGCCAGGTGACGGAGGATGCCGCGAAGCCGCTGACCCCGGTCATCATCGGCGCGATGTAGGTGATCGCGGCGAACACGCCGCCGAAGCCGAGGACCGTCATGGCCATCGCCAAGATGACCTGGGCGTCCTTGAAGGCGGCGACCTCGTGCCGCAGTCGGACCCCCGCCGGCTTTGGCACGTCGGGGACGAGCTTGGCGACACCGGCCAGGCCGAGCACGCCGAGGGCGGCGACGATCAGGAAGGTCACCCGCCAGCCGGCGCGCTGACCCACGAAGGTGCCCAGGGGCACGCCGACGACGTTGGCCACCGTCAGTCCGGTGAACATCATGGAGATCGCGCCGGCCTTCTTCTCCGGCGCCACCAGTTCGGCGGCGACGACGGAGCCGATGCCGAAGAACGCGCCGTGCGCCAGCGAGGCCACGACCCGGCCGATCAGCATGACGGCGAAGACGGGGGCGACGGCGGAGATGAGGTTGCCGAGGATGAACAGGCCCATCAACAGCATGAGCATGTTCTTGCGGGAGATCCTGGTGCCGAGGACGGTCATGATCGGTGCGCCGATCGTGACGCCGAGGGCGTAGCCGGTGACCAGGAGGCCGGCGACCGGCACGGACACGCCGAGGTCCGCTCCGACCTGGGGCAACAGCCCCATGATCACGAATTCCGTGGTGCCGATTCCGAAGGCCCCTATGGCCAGGGCCAGCAGTGCGAGCGGCATGACGAGGTCCTTTGACACGCGAGAGGGAAAGATGCGCAAGCGCCTTACGCGCCTCAACAATAGTTGCACACGCTGGCTAACGGCAAACGCGGGTATAGTGATGAACGTGATACCGCGGTAGGCCCCCTCCGGCGCCGCCGCCCGCACGACCCGACCGAGGGAGCCGCTCATGACCGCCACCGACCCGGCGATGACCGCACTGGCGCACGGCTGGTCGGCACTCTCGCTGCTGCACGGACGCATCGAAGGCAGCGTCGAACGCGCACTGCAGGCCGCACACCAGCTCAGCGCGCGCGAGTACGCGCTGCTCGACGTGCTGAGCCGCCAGCACGACGGCGAGGGCGGCCACCTCCAGATGCGCCAGGTCGCCGACTCCGTCGTCCTCAGTCAGAGCGCGACCACCCGACTGGTCACCCGGCTGGAAGACCGCGGACTGCTCTCGCGCTACCTGTGCCCCACCGACCGCCGCGGCATCTACACCGACGTCACCGACGACGGCCGGCGCCTACTGGAAGAGGCCCGCCCCACCCACAACACCGCTCTGCGCAAGGCCCTCGACCAGGCATCCACCGAACCCGCCCTCGCACCTCTGGTCCTCGCCGTCCAACAACTACAGGGCGGCCTCCGCCCCGTGTGACCCACCATCGCTCGCAACCCACAACGAGCGGGCCACGAACGGCACTTGGCATTCCACGGACCCAGGACTCGTCCCAGGCCCGCGACCGTGGGGCTTGTCGACCGCGATCCCGCCGGGCTTCGTGCGAGGCCCGGCAGGCGCCTCGACTTCGGAACTCGGAGGTCACCCCGCCCCCGTCCGTCTCAACGACGCGGACAGCGAGCACGCGCATGATCGGCTCGACCGACCGCTAGCGATTCGTCCCGGTCCGCGCTGCCGTGTGGGCACCCCCTGTCACCTGCGCGGTCGGCCCGGCGGCATCGACCGGACACGTCCTAGCCGAAGAAGTCCGGGAAGCCCGGCTCGGTCGAGTCGGTGTCGGGCATCAGGGCCGCGAGAAGCGCCGCGGTGGCAGCGGCCTGCTCGGCTGACCGGGGCACCATGACGTCCTCGTACGCGGCGACAGCGGCGTCGACCTCGGACCGGTCGGCAACAGCCCGGGCGAGTTCGGCACCGTCGAGCATGGCGAGGTTCGCGCCGACGCCGACCGGCGGCATCAGATGGGCGGCGTCCCCGAGCAGGGTGATGCCCGGAACGCGCCCCCAACGGTGCGGAACCGGAAGGACGAACACGGGCCGGACGATGAACGCGCCGTCGTTCCGACGCATCAGCTCGCGCAGGCTCTCGTCGAAACCCTCGAACATGCCCAGCAAACGGGCACGCAGCGCCTCGGTGTCGGTCGGGTCGATGCCCTCGTGCCAGTCGAGCGGGCCGCGGAAGCCGATGTAGACGCGGATGTGGGCATCCGCATTGCGCTGCGCCATCAGGCTCAGGCAGCCGGCCTTGGCCCACAGGGTGCCCTGACCGACCCGCTCGGCGAGCGCGGGGAACCTGCGGTCGACGTCGTGGAAGCGGGCTTCGACGAACGTGCAGCCGGTGTAGGCGGGTTGGGCGTCGGAGAGCGCCGCGCGCACCTGGGACCAGGCACCGTCCGCGCCCACGACCAGGTCGAACTCCTCGACGGTGCCATGGGTGAATTCCAGGCGTACGGTCCCGTCGCCCAACGGGCCGGCCCTCGCGACCGAGTGGCCCCAACGCACGGTGCCCGGGGTGAGGGAGTCGAGCAAAAGGGCGCGCAACTGCCCCCGGTCGACCTCCGGGGCACTGGTGTCGCCGGCTTCGGGCCGATGGTGGTGCAACAGGGTCGCCGACCGGTCCATGAGGCGCATTTCCTGACCTTCGGGCCGGGCGAGCGCAAGGAACTCGTCGAGGAGCCCGGCGGCACGCAGGCCCACCTGGCCGGTGTCCGCACGAATATCGAGGTTGCCTCCCTGCGAGCGGGAGTCAGGCGTCGCCTCACGCTCGAAGACGGTGACGGGAACGCCGAGCCGCTGAAGGGTACGGGCACAGACGAGACCGCCGAGGCCCCCTCCGACTATCGCGATACGAGGGGCGGTGGACATGGTGGTGCTCCGATCGAAGAAGGAATGCGTAAACGAGTACGGAGGGGGATGGTCGACAGCGAGCCCGGACCAACTCCCAGGCATACAAAGGCTCTTGTGACGACGACGGTGACGCCCAGCGCACGAACTCCCCTACCGCCCAAGGGAGAACACCTCGTCGAGAGGGCAGCAACCCTGGAGAAGAGCGACCGACCCCGTACTCTCCTCACGAGGATCGGGATCAAGCCCGTGCGACAACGATGCGTGCACCGTGCGATCGCGCCCTCAACACGTGGCAGCGCACGATCGCCGGCCCGGACGTAACCGGAACCGGAACCGGTGCGCGCGGCGCCCCGGGAATCCACGCCCTCAAGTGCAAGCGCCGCGCACCGACTTCGCAGTGGTCAGCCGCAATGCGCAGTCACGAGCCGGCGCGCCGCCATGCACCGCCGGGCGGACGCCGTGGCGAGCGGGGCATCGACCTCGCGGTCGCCCCGCTCTCAGGCGACTTCCGCCCGCAGCAGCCCCACCCGGCGGGCCGTGTCACCGCCCGCAGTCGCTTCGAGCAGGTGCCGGCAATCCCGGGAGGGCATGGTGCGCTGCCGCTGGTTCATGCCTGGTGAGGTTAGTGCGGGAGGTGTGCCGGAGCAATTGATATCCGCACCGCCGCCCGGAATCCGGAGCCCGGAGTCCGGAGTCCGGGCGTGCCCCCCGCCCGTCAGCCCGCGCCCCCGCCAACCACCCGGTTCCAACGCCACATCCCAGTCACCGCTCCGCGCCACCCCGACGAGCCGTCGCGTTGGCGGACATCTCCCTCACGGCGGTACGGGGCGTGGATCCGGTGGACTTCGTGGTCCGCCTCGGTGCCGACCGCCGCATGGCCGAACGACCGCCCCTGTTCAAGGACTTCAACGGACAAGCAGCGGGACGCCGGCGGCCTGGCTACCGGGAGGGCCGCCCGCACCCGCGCCCCAAGCCCCCGCGGCCAACTCCCCCGCCCCGTAGAGAAGTTCGCCGAAGGGTTTCGGTCCGGCCCGCCGCCCAACCAGGACGCGTTCGGAGTCTGTCGGTGTCTGCCGGTGTCTGCCGGTTCCCCTGGGCGGAAAAACAGCAAAGGCAAGGAGAGCACTCTCCTTGCCACTCTCAACTTATAGCGTACTGGGGGGCTTGCCGCAAGGCCCCGGGTATGGCGCACAATCGTCGACCGATGCCAGCGCCTAGGGAAAATGGGGCACTACGTGCGTGAGTTGTTGTCGACGTATGGGGGACGCGGTGCCGTCGGACCGCTGGAGGCGGCGGTGATGCGATCGGCCACCGCAGTGCGAGGGAACGTGGCTGCCTCGGAGGTGTCGCAGTGATCGAGCGGTACGTGTGGGATCTTCGCGATGCTGACGAGACGCAGGTCGCGGTCGTCGGTGGCAAGGGCGCGCACCTGGGCGGGCTGTCCCGGATCGACGGCGTCCGGGTGCCGGAGGGCTTTTGCGTGACGACGGACGCCTTCCGGCAGGTGATGGCGGAGGCGCCGTCGATCGACGATCAGCTCGATCAGTTGTCGCGCCTGGACCCGGACGACCGGGAGGCAGTCCGCAGGCTCAGCGCGCAGGTGCGTCGGACCATCGAAGGGATCGCCGTCCCGGACGAGCTCGCGGCGGCGATCACCCGCGCGCTCGGCCGGCTCGGCGAGCAGGCCGCCTACGCCGTCCGGTCCAGCGCGACGGCGGAGGACCTGCCGACGGCCTCCTTCGCCGGCCAGCAGGACACGTACCTGAACGTCATGGGGCGGACGGAGATCCTCCGGCACGTCAGCCGGTGCTGGGCCTCGCTCTTCACCGAGCGGGCCGTGTCCTACCGCCAGCGGAACGGCATCGACCACCGCACGGTCCGCATGGCCGTGGTCGTGCAGCGGATGGCGTTCCCGCAGGCGTCCGGCGTCCTGTTCACGGCCGACCCCGTCTCGGGCAACCGGAAGGTCGCCACCGTGGACGCCGGCTTCGGCCTCGGCGAGGCCCTGGTCTCCGGGCTGGTGAACCCCGACGTCTTCACCGTCCGGGACGGCGAGGTCGTCGCCAAGACGATCGCCGCCAAGCAGCGTGCCGTACAGGCCCTGCCGGCCGGCGGTACGCAGGAGGTGGCGATCGACCCGCAGCAGCAGGAGCAGCCGGCGCTCACGGATGCGCAGGTCGTGCGCCTGGTGGAGCTCGGGCGGCGGATCGAGGCGCACTTCGGCCGCCCGCAGGACATCGAATGGTGCCTGGTCGACGACGGCTTCCGGATCGTGCAGAGCCGGCCGATCACGACGTTGTTCCCCGTTCCCGAGGCCGGCGACCAGGAGAACCATGTCTACGTCTCCGTCGGTCACCAGCAGATGATGACCGACGCCATGAAGCCGCTGGGGCTCTCCATGTGGCAGTTGACGGCCATGGTGCCGATGCACGCGGCCGGCGGGAGGCTGTTCGTCGACGCCACCCGGCGCCTGTCCTCGCCCGCGGGGCGCGCCGCCCTCCTGGACGTCATGGGGAAGGGCGATCCGCTGGTCAGGGACGCGTTGGAGACCGTCCTCGACCGCGACGACTTCGTCCCGTCGCTGCCGGACGCGGTTCCCGGCAGGCCGGCGGCCGGCGGTGCGCCCGCCCCCATCGAGAACGATCCGGCCGTCGTCAAGGAGCTGATCGAGCGCAGCCAGGCGTCCGTCGCCGCCCTGGAACGCGACATCCGGACGAGGACCGGACCGGAGCTGTTCGACTTCCTGCTGGAAGCCTTCGACGAGCACAAACGGGTCCTCGGTGATCCGCTGAGCGTCCAGGCGATCATGGCGGGGATGGACGCCACCTGGTGGCTCAACGACAAACTCCAGGAGTGGCTGGGCGAGAAGAACGCGGCCGACACGCTCACGCTGTCCGCCCCCGACAACATCACCTCCGAGATGGGACTGGCGCTGCTGGACGTCGCGGACGTGATCCGCGCGCGACCGGAGGTGGTGGCCTTCCTGAAGGACGTCCAGGACGAGGACTTCCTGGGCGAGCTGGCGAAGGTCGCGGGCGGGGCCGAAGCGCGCGACGCCATCGAGGGCTACCTCGACCGGTACGGCATGCGCTGCGTCGGGGAGATCGACATCACACGGCCCCGGTGGAGCGAGCGTCCCACCACGCTCGTGCCCGTGCTCCTGGACAACGTCCGGAACTTCGCGCCTGGCGCCGCCGCGCAACGCTTCGAGGAGGGCCGGCGGAAGGCGCAGGAGAAGGAGGAGGACGTGCTGGCGCGCTTGCAGGCGCTGCCGGACGGGGACCGGAAGGCCGACGAGACCAAGCGGATGATCGACCGGGTGCGGACCTTCATCGGGTACCGGGAGTACCCGAAGTACGGCATCGTCAGCCGCTACTTCGTGTACAAACAGGCGCTGCTGGCGGAGGCTGAGCGCCTCGTGGCGGCCGACGTGCTTCCCGCGAAGGAGGACGTCTTCTACCTCACGTTCCAGGAGTTCCACGACGTCGTGCGCTCGCACCAGGTGGACGGCCGGCTCGTCCAGCAGCGCAAGGACGCGTTCCGCGCGTACCAGGCGCTCACGCCGCCCCGGGTGCTCACCTCGGACGGCGAGGCCGTCACCGGGGCGTACCGGCGCGACGACGTGCCGGCCGGCGCCCTGGTCGGCCTACCGGTGTCCGTCGGGACCGTCGAGGGCAGGGCCCGCGTCGTCCTCGACATGGCGGAGGCCGATCTCGAAGCGGGCGACATCCTGGTCACGACCTTCACGGATCCGAGCTGGTCGCCGCTGTTCGTCGGCATCGCGGGCCTGGTGACGGAGGTGGGCGGACTGATGACCCATGGCGCGGTGATCGCCCGGGAGTACGGCCTGCCGGCCGTCGTCGGCGTGGCGCAGGCCACCCGGCTGATCCGCGACGGGCAGCGGATCCGCGTGCACGGAACCGACGGCTACGTCGAGATCCTGCCTTGACCGACAACACCTTCCACCCCGACCACGCCGACCACTCCGACCGCTCCGAGTAAGCCCGTCCGTCCGGGGCTTCCGACCGAGCGATGTCCAGCGGTCGACGGCCGCTCCATGGCGGCCGTCGACCGGCCTGGTAGCGAGCTGACGGGCGACCGTGGCGGGCCTGCGGCCGAAGCCATCCGACGTCGATTCGGTCGATCCGTGTCAGTGCCGTACAGTTCACGGTGCCGTCGCGGGGTGGAGCAGCTCGGTAGCTCGCTGGGCTCATAACCCAGAGGTCGCAGGTTCAAATCCTGTCCCCGCTACTGAAACGGTGCAGGCCCGGTGGATCCCACCGGGCCTGCACCGCGTTTGCGCACCCGAGCGAACCGGCCCGCCGATTCCCCGTTGCGCACGGCCGGGACACCTGCGGCGAGCCGCTACTGTGGCGCCTTCGTCCGACCGTCGCCAGATTTGGGGTAGCTCCAGTGAGCAACGTCGATGTCTTTCGTCTCGTCGTCACGGGTGGCGGCACCGGTGGTCACACGTATCCGGCGCTCACCGCGATCCGTGCGCTGCGCCGGCGGCTGTCGGCCGAGGGCAGGGCTCTCGACGTGTTGTGGATCGGCACTGCCGACGGCCTGGAGGCCCGGGTCGCCCCGGGCGAGGGAATCCCGTTCGCCACGGTGGCCACCGGCAAGGTTCGCCGGGCGAAGAACCCGCTCAAGATGATGTCGGCGGCCAACCTCAAGGACATGGCGCGGGTGCCGCTCGGCGTCGCGCAGGCGCGGAAGCTGGTCGCGGGCTTCGGGCCGGACGTGGTGCTCGCCACCGGTGGCTACGTCGCCGTGCCGACCGGCCTGGCGGCGCGCATCTGCCGGCGTCCGCTGGTGCTGCACGAACAGACCGTGCGGCTGGGCCTGGCCAACCGCAAGCTCGCCGGCTCGGCGACGCGGATCGCGGTGTCGTCGGAGTCCTCGGTGCCGCTGCTGCCGGAGCGGGTGCGCGGGCGGGCGGTCGTCACGGGAAACCCCATCCGCCCCGAGGTGCTCGCCGGGCGGCCGGACAAGGCGGTGCAGAGTCTGGGGCTGGACGCGTTCGACCGGAGGCTGCCGACGGTGTACGTCACCGGGGGCGCGCAAGGGGCCCGGCAGATCAACGATGTCGTGCGGGACGCCCTGCCGTGGCTGCTCCGGCAGGCCAACGTCGTCCACCAGTGCGGCCCGGACAACGTGGCGGAACTACGCCGCCACGCGGCAGCGCTGCCGACGGCGTCGGCCGGCCGCTACCACCTGACCGGTTTCGTGGGCCCGGAACTGCCCGACGTCCTGGCGCTCGCGGACGTCGTCGTGTCGCGGAGTGGTGCCGGGACCCTCGCCGAGCTGACCGCGCTCGGCAAGCCGGCCGTGTTCGTGCCGCTGGCCTCCGCGGCGGGCAATGAACAGGCGTACAACGCACAACACTTGGAGGAGGCCGGGGCGGCGCTCGCCTTGCTCGGCGACGTCACCGCCGGCCGCCTGAAGGACGCCGTGGGCCCGCTGCTCACCGACCCCGCACTGCGGGCGACGATGGCGGAGCGGGCCCGGGCGCACGGGCGGCCGGACGCGGCGGACCGGTTGGTCGAGGTCCTGGTGTCCGCCGCATCGGGCTGACCACTGCGGCGCGGCCGCAGGCATGGCGGGGCCCGTGCCGGCCCTCGCGGTCGTCGTCGCCGTGTTGGCCGTCCTCGCCGTCGGTGTGACAGTCACGACGGTCCGCAACGGGCAGGTGTCCGCGCACGCCCCCCGAAGGCCGCGCATGGTCACTGGGTGCGCAGTGCGCCCCACAGCGGCAGTTGCTCGAAGAACGCGACGGCTTCGTCCCGCCACCGCCCCCGCCAGGTGGCGGCGACGGCGGCCGCCTCCTCGGCACCGCCGCGGATCTCGGCGAGAAGTTGCTCGTCGACGCCGTGGTGCCTGGCGATGTCCTGAACCCGTTCGACGGTCTGCGGCGGGCAGCCGGGGCCGGCGAGCGCCGACTCCACCAGCGCCCGCTCCGCACCGCTCGTGGCTGCCAGCAGTGCGCACACCGCGTAGCTGCGGCGGCCCTCGCGCAGGTCCGACCCGGCCGGCTTGCCGACCGTGCCTGCGTCCGCGAACAGGTCGAGGTAGTCGTCGCGCATCTGCCCGCTCACGCCGAGCAGTCGGGCGTACCGGGTCAGTTCCTCCTCGTGGGCGGTCACGTCCGCGCCGGCCGCGAGCAGCCCCAGCTGCAACGGAGCCAGCACCGAGTAGCGGGCGCTCTTGTACTCGGACACAGTGTCCAGCACCGCGCGGTCGGGCACCGGGCCGAAGTCGCGCTCCAGGTCGAGGAATTGGCCGCGGACCGTGTCCGCGCCCGCCGTCGCCTGGACCGCGGCCATCGCCTGCCGCAGGTCGCGGGGCACCGGCGCGGTCAGCAACACCTGGACCGACAGGAACGCGGCCAGGTCCCCGGCCAGGACGGCCAGGCCCAATGCCGTGTGCGGACGGTCGGGGAACCGGTCGCGGTAGGCGTAGTACACCGACGGCGCTCCCCGGCGCACCGGGGAGTCGTCGATGATGTCGTCGTGGATCAGCCCGTGCGTCTGCAACAACTCGATGCTGAGCGCGGCCTCGTCCAAGCCCGTCACGGCATCGGGGGTCACCAGGCGCGCAGCCTCGTACACCAACGCGACGCGTAGCCGTTTGCCGCCCCGCAGCGACATGTCCCGCACCAGCTCCAGGGCCTCGGGCACGAACGCGTTGCGCGGCGGCCCCTGCCTGGCGACCGAGTCGAAGTAGTCCGCGAACACCCCGTGGAAGCGGTCCCGGTATCCGGCGAGCCGCTCGCGCACACCGGCCTCGATCTCAGCACTCATCGCTCTCCCTGGCACCCCGTCAAGCGCGACGGCCGTCGACGCACACCGTCAACTGGCATTCAACACCATCGGTGCGTGGTACGAAGTGACCGCTTCCAACGGACGGTCGTGGCCGGGCCCGCGGCGGCCAGGCATGTTGGGCGCGCCCACGAGGCGTCCGGGCGGGCGGATAACCTGGGCCCGTCAGTAAAGGATCACGGAAGGGCGAAGCACATGGCAGACATCGTGGAGACGGCGGCACGCAAGGTTTTCGCGCGCTACGACCTCGACGGGGACGGTCAGGTCACCGCGGAGGAGTACCGCCAGGTCATCGCGGAGCTGGAGGGCACGGAGATCACCGAGGCGCAGGCTCAGGAGCTGATCGACTCCCTCGACACCGACGGTGACCGCCAGATGTCCTTCGAGGAGTTCTGGGCGGCCATGAATGGCTGACGCTGTCGGGTCCGGCACGTGAACGTGCCGGACCCGGTCGTCGTCCCCCGATCCGGTGCGGCGGGCAGGACCATCAACACCCTTCACACGCCTCGCCGTTGCCGGCCGGTGTGCCAGCAGGGCCAGGGTTGGGCGCGGCGGGGTGCCGGCAAGGCCAGGCATCCCGCAGCGGACCCACCTCGCCCGTAGCAGGGGTCGCCAGGTAGGCGCAACTACCCGCCGTTGGAAGCCCTTTCGGGGGCTGGCATCACTTCGCGAGTTCACCGGCACGGTGAGTGCCCCGGGGTCACTGCGAGAGTGGGGGGCAGGCGTGCCGGATGTCGTGCGTGAGTCGGCCGCGCCGTCCTCGACGAACACGCCTTCGCCGCCTACCTCGACGGCCTCACCGAGCGCCGCACGGAGACCACCGCATGAGCCACCGCCCCGCAGCCGACGCCACCCCGGCCACCAGCGACACCGCCACCGTCCGCCGCGCTCTCGCCCAAGGCCGGGCAGTCGTCCTGCCCAATCCCGCCCCGCTCACCTGCGTCGTCACCGCCACCCAGCCCACCGCCGTCAACGTCGCCAAGGGACGCCCCGCCGACCAGGCCGTCGCCCTATGGGCCCACCACCCGCACACACGCGAGGAACTGACCTAGCACCTCGACCTCAGCCCGGACGCACACCGGCTCGCCCGCCGTCTGCTCACCGAGGAACTCGTCACCCTGCTGGCGCCCCTGCGCCGCCCGCACGACGTCCCGTCCTGGCTGGCCCCCGCCGCCAAGGACGGCTGGACGCTCCTGTTCGCCGCCCGCTGGCAGCCCCTGGCACCGCTCCTGGACGACTTCCCCCTGCTCTACGTCAGCAGCGCCAACCGCACCGGCCATCCGCCCGCAGCCACCCCTGCCGAGGCCGCGCCGCACTTCGCCCCCCGCGCTCCCGTCCTCACCGCCCCCACCCCACCCGCCGCATCCCCCAGGCGGGCGACCACCACCATTCGTCTCCACCCCGACGCACGGACCGAACTCCACCGCCACGGCGCCCAGGACCACCCCCACCCCAGCGCCGAGCACTACCTCAACCACCTCCACCACACCTACCGAACGCCACCCACCGCCTGAAGGCGCGCAGTCGCCGTCGCCCCCGTCACCCCCGTCGCCAACTCGCCGCTCCCGTGGGTCTGATGGGAGGCTTCGCCGCGGCCGGGCCGTTCACGGGTGGGCGTTGCCAGGGTCGGCTGCCGTGTGGTCAGGGGCGAGGTCGCCCCTGACCACACGTGCGTCACACGGGGAGCAGGTGCCACTGCCGGTCCCGGTGGTCGCCCTCCGCCCGGTGCTGCTGGATCGCCGTGCGGGCGTTGGTGTCGACGCGCAGGAGCAGACCGCTGTTCCGGTTCGCGATCTCGTACACCTGCGGGGTGTCGGTCGCGGAACTCACCGGGATCAGCCTCCATTGCTGGTGGTGGGCGTCGTCACCCTCGTAGGACCGTTGCGCGACCACTGCTCCGGCCGTCTCGTGCGCCCCGACGATCTCCAGGACCTTGCCGCTGCGCAGGTTCTCGATCGTGTACAGGTTCTCGCCGTCGACCTGGCCCGCGACGACCAGCCGCCACTGCTGGTGGCCCCTGGGCGTGGCGAGGGTCTGGTGGATCTCGGCCCCGTCCTTGGTGGACTCGCGCTGGACCGCCATCCGCAGCCTGCTGCGGACGTTGGCCCAGGAGACCACCGTGCCCGACGCGGGCAGCCCGGCCCGCTTCGCCAACCCGACCTTCCGCACCCGATGGTTGGCGTGGTCGGCGATGTAGAGGGTGTTGGCGCGGTCCACTGCGAGCCCGATCGGTTTGTTCAGCTGGGCCGACGCGGCCGGGCCGCCGTCACCGTCGGAGCCCCCGGTACCGGTGCCGGCGACCGTGCTGATCTTCCCGTCGGAGGTGACCTGCCGGACCCGGTTGTTGCCGAAATCGGCGATGTAGAGGGTGCCGATGCTGTCCAGCGCCACCTCGAACGGGTTGTCCAACTGGGCGGCCGTGGCGGGGCCGCCGTCACCACTGAAGCCCTTGGTCCCGGTGCCCGCGACCGTGCTGATGATCCCGTCGGCCGTGACCTTCCGGACCTGGTGACTGCCGGCATCGACGATGTAGAGCTCGCCCGCCCGGCCCACCGCCACTCCGCGCGGGTTGGTCAGCTTGGCCGAAACCGCTGGACCACCGTCTCCGTCGGAGCCCTTGGTCCCGGTCCCCACTACCGTGCTGATCAGCCCGTCCGTCGTGATCTTCCGAACGCGGCGGTTGTTGTGCTCGGTGACGTAGAGGGTGCCGGTGCTGTCCACCGCCACCCCGTACGGGCCGTCCAACTGTGCGGCGGTGGCGGGGCCGCCGTCACCGCTGAAGCCCTTGGTGCCGGTGCCGGCGACCGTGCAGACCTTTCCGTCGGCCGCGACCTTCCGGACCCGGTGGTTGTCGGAATCGGCGATGTAGACGGTGCCCGCGCTGTCCACCGCCACCCCCCGGGGGCGGTTCAGTTGGGCCGAGGCGGCGGGGCCGCAGTCACCGCCGAAGCCCTTGGTGTCCGTGCCGGCGACGGTACTGATCTTCCCGTCGGTCGTGATCTTCCGGACCCGGTGGTTGTTGTACTCGGAGACGTAGAGGGCTCCGGTGGAGTCCACCACGACCCCGTACGGGTTGTTCAACTGGGCCGATGCGGCAGGCCCGTTGTCCCCTGCGAACCCGCTGACCCCGGTCCCCGCGACCGTGCTGATCGGCGGGGCGGAGTCCTCGCCACCCGTGGTTGCCTCGTGGGCAGTGCTCATCGTCATCCCTTCACCGTTCACTGACCGCCTGCTACGAGCGGTTGTCGTTGGAGGCGGACGGGTCCTCGGCGGTCGGCTTGGACGCCTTGGGGGTCTGGGCCTCTGGGGCCGGGGGTGCCTTGGGGGCCTGGTTGAAATCGCTCTTCTTCGGTTTGCTCCGCAGGTCCTCGTCCTTCTGGAGGTCGCCGTGCTCCGTCACCGTGGAGCTCGACTCCTTCATGCCGGCCGACGCCGCGTTGGACACCGAGCCGGGGTTCTGGGCGTACTGGGCCTGCGCGCCGGCCGATGCCTGGGTGGTCTGGACGAAGGAACCGAGGAAGCCCAGGATGGCCCGAGCTTCGGGCGAGGTCTCCTGCACGACCTTCGCACGGGAGTTGGCCCCGTGGATCGAGTCGTTGAACAGGCTCGCGCTCGTGTCGTCGTACGTGTCGTCGTCGGCGTCCTCGAAGTCGACGCCCGCCCCCGGCTGCGGCTTGGTGCCGTCGGTGGTCACCGAGAAGAGTCCCGCACCCTTGTCCGCGAAGCCGAAGATGTTGCCGAACACCATGGTCGTCACTCCTGGTCGTCGTGGTGGCGGTGCCACCCGCCGGTCAAGGCTGCTTGTGCAGCTCTCGTTCGCTGCCGGTCAGGCTCTCGCCGTCGAACATCGTGTGGTGGACCTCCAGGGCGGACACGACCTCGGCCAGCCCTTTCATGCGGAAGCCGTTGCCGCCCGCAAGGTCGATGTCGCCGAGGTCGCGGGCGACCACGTACTCGAGGCCCGGGTAGTTCCTGGACTGTGGGGGAGACAAAACCGCCACCGGTACGTCGTACTTCACCGCGAGCAACCCGGAGAAGGTCACCGGGATCTCGTAGGAGTACTGCTTGCGGACGCGCCGCTGCGTGACGATGGTGTCCACGCGGGAGCCCGGCGGGACCTCGCCGGAGATCTGCGAGTTCGAGGCCCAACTGGTGGTCAGGGAGCCACCGACGGAGCCGGTGATGCCCAGCATCAACTGGGCGTTGAGCTCCGCGCTGCCGGTGGCACTGCCCGTGGTCGTGAACGCCCCCGAACTCGTCACCGAGTTCGACGCGGAGTTCGTCACGCCGTTCGTCATCGAGTTCGTCACGCCGTTGGTGGTGCCGTTGGCGGTGTCGACCCCGATGTCGTCCTTGCTGTTCTCGTTGGTCACGGTGTTCGTGGCGCTGTTCTCCATGTCGTTCTGGAGCTGGTTCTGCAGTTCCGTCCCGAACTGTGCCTGGAGGTCCACCTGGAGCTGGCTCTGCAACTGGAGTTGGAGCTCCGCGCCGACGCTGCCGCCGAAGGTGAGCTGGGCCTCCCCCTGGAGCGACCACGTGACCTCGTTCGACACGGTGAACTCGACCGAGTCGTTGAACGTCATATTGGACGTCTGACTGCGGTTCACGTAGGTGCGCGAGGAGAACGTGTCGGGCGGGGGCTGCTGGACGTTGCGCCGCTCCTCGATCAGCGGCTCCCCGAGGTTCATGTAGGCGAGCCAGCCCAGTTTGAACGCGGACCCGGGGAAGGCGCCGAAGCTCGACTTGTTCAAGGAGAACCCGACGGGTTTGTGACGCACGCCGTAGTCGTCGACGTAGACCAGGTTGGGGTGGTCCAGGATGGACTGCCAGGTCTGCTCGATGTTGAGTTCTCGCAGGTTCTTCTTCGTCAGTGGCTGGCGCTTGGCCCGTTCCAGATTGTACGCGTTGGAAGGCATTCCCCGTCCTCGACTGGTCTGGTCGCACTGCGTTCGGTGAACGGCAAAGCGGTTTCAGATATCTGCGCATGTTCCCGACCAACGAAATTACCGGGACCCCCATCACCCAAACGATGACCCCAGGCATTCACCCAATCGAGTGATCAAGGTTCGGTGGCCGTTCTCAACTCGCAAGAACTGAAGGTACGTTGAGGCGCCGCCAATCACCCGACGATGACTCTCGGGCAGCCCTGCCCACGAACACTGCGGCCTCGGCCGTTGACGTGGGTGAGGGTATTGGATCCGGCCATCTCATCGCTTTCGAAGTCGTCTTCGTCGAAGGCGATCGAAGCTCCAGCAATTCCGCGCGATAAAGCACTGAACTGACCGCCCGACGCGTTGTTCTCCACATTCAGAACAGGTGAGGTTTTCGCGATGTACACCCAGGAACGCACGGCGATGTCGAATTTGGTGGTCGGCGGACCGGTGGCGGTGAACAGCTACGACAACGCAATCGTGGCGGCGCTGCTCGAAAACCGGCCGGTCATGCTCGTCCACGCCTTCAACGGCGGCTATCTGCGGCCCGCCGAGCTGAAGGAGGAGAGCCACGACAAGGGGGTCAAGCTGGCCACCGCGCTCGGCCCGGACACCAAGGAAGCGCAGGGCCACCTCTGGTACATCACCCCCGCCGGCTTCTTCGGGCAGCGACCGCTGTACGTCATCGAGAGCGCCGCGGGCCAGGTGTCGCCCAAGCCGGCCGGTGCGGGCGAAGCCGACGCCGGGCGCGGCGACGACGGCACCCCGAAGCCGCGGCGCAGGCGCATCACCGTCCACCAGGAGGCGCCGAAGAGCACGGCCGACACCGTTCAGGTCGGGCTCCCCGACAAGGTCGGCGACAAGTGGCGCGGGAAGAACGGCGCGCCCGAGGACACCCAGCTCTGGGTCGTCACGGTGACGCCGTGGGGCGGGATCACCTTCGTACCGATCACCCACCCCGACGCCATCCTCGGGTTCAAGGACCACGCGGTGACGGCCGACAGCGAGGTGCGCCTCACCTACAACTGGGGCGGGGACTTCACCGGGACGGTCATCAACACGTTCTATCCGCGGCTGCCCAGCGAGTGGAACGTCCCGTACCACCACGTCTTCACGTGATCCGCGGCCGTCGCCGTGCCAGAACCGTCCCGAGCCAACGCCCGAACCGCCTGGAAGAGGCACCACGATGTCCGTGCCCACGGAAGAACTGAAGCTGGAGATCGTCAACGCGGCCACGGGGAAGCCCCTCGGCGCCGAGGCCGCGCCGACCGCGGACGGGGCGCTCGTCGTCCGCGACTTCCCCGATGACGGCCCGCGCCCGGAGCAGTGGCAGCTCGCCCCCGTGCAGGCCGCGGAAGGCGAGGAAACAGAGGACAACCAGCGATTTGTGATCCGCAACGCGGTCACCGGCAAGGTGCTCGACGACCCCGCTGCCGCGGACCGCGCCGTCCGCCAGGGGGACGCCGCCGACGGCAATCAGCGTCAGCAGTGGCACGTCGTCCCCGTTGAGGGCGAAGCGGGCCTCTACTTCATCGAGGGCGCGACCGACGGCGCCGTCCTCGACCTCGACGCGCCCGGCGCGGACGACACCCACGTCGTGCTGCGCGAGCACGACGACGGCGCGGAGAGCCAGCGGTGGCGGTTCGTCCCGGCCGAGCCCGAGCGCACCAGTGACCCCGCGTTGCGCTGGGCGGCACTGGGGCACTGGAACGGCCGCCAATCCTGGCGGCTGGCCCCCTCGGCCGCGCTGCGGCCGGCCCCCGGCGCGACGCCCTCCTTCAGCAACATGCTGCTGGTCCTGGAGCAGTTCGGGAGCGACGAGGACGCCGGGCAGTGGAAGAGCGAAGGGGTCACCCGCGCTCCCGGCGGACAGCCGGTCTGGTGGGCCGGGGCCGGTGCGCGGTTCCTCGCCGACACCACGGGGGCGGGGCGGGCGGACGTCGTGGGGCTCAAGCCCGAGGAAGGGGCCGTGACGTCGTCCAGCAGGGGCGACGGCACGTTCGACGACGAAGAGCGCGTCCTGCACCCACCCGTACCCGCGGCGGGCCCCGAGGACCTGTGGACCCTCGTGGACACGACGGGCCGCGGCAAGCCCGATGTCGTCGTGCTCGCCGCCGACGGTGTCCGGGTGTCCCCTCAGGGCGAGGACGGGACGTTCGCGCCCGCGGGCGAGCCGGTCCTCAAGGCGTTCGGGCACGGCGAGCCGGCCGGTGGGTGGCTCGCCGACAGGCATCCTCGCTTCCTCGCCGACACCACCGGAGACGGCAGGCTCGACCTCGTCGGCTGCCACGACGACGGCGTCTGGGTGTCACTCCAGGACGAGGAGGGGACGTTCGCGCCGATCGGCGACGAGCCGGTCCTGCGGGCGTTCGGCCACGACGAGAAGGCGGGTGGGTGGCTCGCCGACAAGCACCCGCGGTTCCTCGGCGACACCACCGGAGACGGCAGGCTCGACCTCGTCGGCTGCCACGACGACGGCGTCTGGGTATCGCTCCAGGACGAGGAAGGGACGTTCGCCGACCCCCTGTACGTCCTCGACGCCTTCGGGGTCGACCAGGGGTGGGGCACGGTCGAGGAGCACCCCCGGTTCCTGCTCAGGACCACCGGTGGCGGATCGCTCGACCTCGTCGGGTTCGGTCCGCAGGGCGTCGTGGTCTCGCGCGGGCGCGGCGACGGCACGTTCGGGCCCGCGAAGCTCGTCCTGAACGACTTCGGGCTCGCCCAGGGGTGGACGAGCGGGAAGCACCTCCGGTTCCTCGGCGACGTCACCGGTGACGGCAACCCCGACGTCGTCGGCTTCGGCGACGAAGGGGTCTGGGTGTCGCACGGCCGCGGCGACGGCACGTTCGAGCAGGCCCAACTGGTGTGCAGCGGCTTCGGGTACAACGAGGACTCCGGCGGCTGGCGGGTCGACCGCCACCCCCGCTTCCTCGCCGACATCACCGGTGACGGGCGCGTCGACATCGTCGGTTTCGGCGGCCCGGGGGTGTACGTGGCCCGGAACCTCTTCCGGCGCTTCAGGACCCGGTAGTCCGGGGGGGACGGGACGCCCCCGCTGACCATGGAGGGCAGGCCCGGCACCGTCCCGGGCGGCGTCCTCTGACTGCGGGCGGTGGAGCCACCGCCGTGGGCTCCACCGCCCGCAGTCGGCACGGGGGTCACTCGTGGGCGCTGATGATGCCGCCGGTGCTGAGCACGATGGAGACGCCGTTGGCGTCGAGGCCGACGTCGTGGCCCTTGGTGTCCAACGTGGCGTCCACCGAACCGTCGTGGCCGATGATCTGCGCGCGGTACCGCAGTCCGCCGACCTTCGTCACCTTGGCGGTCCAACCACCGGCAAGGCGGAACGTGCCGGGACCCTGCTGCCCCCCACCCATCCACGAGTGGACCTCGCCGCCCATCGTGAGCACCACGAACATGTCGTTGGCGTCCAGCCCGGCGTCGATCTCCTGGCCCGTCGTCTCCAACGTCGCCAACACCGCACCGCGGCTGACGATCTCGGCGCGGTAGCGCTGGCCGCCGAGGTCGTAGATCTTGGCCGTGCTGCCGTCCACCAGGGTCTGGGTGCGGACCGGGGAAGCCGACTCGGCCGTGGAGGCGCGCGTGCCGCCCGAGTGCTCGCCCGTGAGGGACGCCTTGGCGCCGACGCTCTGCAAACCGGACCAGCCCGCGGGACTGGCATCGGCGACCGCCGCACTCGCGCTCGGGTGTCCCGCGGGGTTGGCGTCGGTGGCGCCCGAGCCGGACCAGGCGACCAGGGACAGGCCGGCGGCCGCGGTCAGGGCCGCCGCGCCAACGCGCAGAGAACGGCTGCGGGCGAGGCGGACGGTGGTGCTGGAGCGCATGTCGTGTTTCCTCCGGGGCAGTCGGTGGCGAGGATTCCTCGCGACGCCCCCACTCTCTGCGAGAGCGCTATCGCCAGGCCGCCGCTCCGCTAACGCCTGGCTAACACGGCCATGAGCGGCGGACGGGCGCCGAGGCCATCCCGGAGGAGTCGAGCCGTGGCGACCGGAGCGCACCTGCCGCCGCACGTCGTGCGGACGTCGGATATTTCCGTGCCGTGGCACGGGGTGGGCGGGCAGACTCGCCCCATGGCGGACATGAAGGCGTTCCGGGATGTGGTCACCACGTGGGCGACGGGCGGTCCCGACGGGCCGGCGCGGGATCTGGCGGAAGGACTGGGCGTGCGGACCGCGGTGCTCGTGGAAGGGCTGAGCGATCTCGCGGCCGTCGAGGCGTTGGCCGCCCGGCGTGGCCGGGACCTGGCCGCCGACGGTGTGTGCGTCATGCCGATGGGCGGGGCGATGAGCGTCGCCCGCTATGCCGGCCTCCTCGGGCCGCCCGGCCTCGGTCTGCGCCTGACGGGACTCTGCGACGAGGGCGAACGAGGCTTCTACGAACGCGGCCTGACGCGGGCACAGGCGCCGCTGCAGGACGTCTACGTGTGCGCTGCGGACCTGGAGGACGAACTGATCCGCGCGCTGGGCACGGTCGGGTTCGAGGAGATCATCAGCGCCGCGGGTGACTTGCGCGCCTGGCAGACGTTCCAGCGCCAGCCCGCACAGCACGGCCGGCCCAGGCATCAGCAGGCGCGGCGCTTCCTCGGCACGAAGAAGGGCCGCAAGATCCGCTACGGCCGGCTGCTCGTCGAGGCCCTCGCACCGGACCGGACACCGCCCCCGCTCGACCGCCTGCTCGCGAGCCTGTGAGGCCGTGAGGTGTGAGGCCGTGAGGTGTGCGGCCGTGATCTGGTGGGCCCGATCAGCGACCGCGAGCCAGGCCCGTGCGAGGGGCGCGCCCGCCAGGCCCGTGCCGCGGTGGGCCGCTGCCACGTAGACCGTGGCTTCCGCCCGTTGGAACCCGTCGCGGGGGGACGTCGGGCAAGTGCCGACTCAGCGCAGGTCCGCGGCGCTGCCCTTCGGTCGTCCCGCACCGCCCAGATGCTTCTGCTGGACCGCGGTCAGTTCCCGGACGACGAAGACGGCCGCCACGGCTGCGGCCACGACGGCCACGTCAGCCGCCAACAGGAGCCGTACGTCCCTGTAGGCGCGCGCGATGACGTCGTCCGTGGAGACGCTGAACTTCAGTATCCCGCTCGGGATCCCGGCCAGCCACAGTCCCCACCACCAGTTCACGGCGCGCGGCACCCGTTCCTTCGGGGCGCTCCGCTGGTGGGCGTCGACGACGATCCCGCGGGGTACCCACAGTTGGGCGACGGGCACGATCCAGCCGAGGAGGACCCACGGCCAGGCGTGGCGCGGTGGCCGTCCCGACAGGACGTGCGCGTTGTCCCGCACCCGCGACAGCCACAGGAGGAAGGCGACCGCGCAGAGCAACGTGGCCGCATCCGCCAGGGCGCTGACGACGTGGTAGGCGTTCTCCAGCCCGGTCAGCGGGCGGTGTCGGCCGTCGCCCTGGTTCGGCAGCCCCGAAGGCGGCAGCCCGGCCGCGGCGAGCCGGACGTGCCAGACGGCCTGGGTCGCCCAGGCGGCGCCGGCGAGGACGAGGGTGGCGACGGCACTTCGAGCGCGTCCCCGTATGGGACGCAGTGCCTGCTGAGTCAGGTGAGCGTTCACCCGGCAATCCTGACGTGCCCCGGGCCGAATGTCACAGTCCCGTCGGACGACGCCCCGGGCAACGAGCGGGTACGCCAGGGGCACGGGGAGGAGCGCTGCCACGTGCGCAAGGCCGTCAACGGGGCTCGGGATGGCCGGACTTGGGGCGCCTCGGCGAGGCTCTCAGGCCGAGGGCGCACCGCCGGAGCAGCAGGCGTCGCCTTGCAGGACGGGTGACGTGCCCATCCGGTCGGCGTCGGCCTTGACGACGTAGACCTCCCAGGGCTCCTTGCCGGGGCCGTGCACCCAGACCTTGTCCTGGAGGGCGTAGCAGCAGGAGGTGTCGTTCTCCTCGAAGGTGGCCAGGCCTGCTTCCTTGAGGCGGTCGGTGGCGGCGGTGACCTGGTCGGTGGAGGTGACCTCGACGCCGAGGTGGTCGAGGCGGGTCTCCTGGCCGGGCTCGCCTTCGATCAGGACGAGCTTCAGCGGCGGCTCGGTGAGGGCGAAGTTGGCGTAGCCGGGTCGACGCTTGGCCGGCTCGACGCCGAAGAGTTTGGTGTAGAACTCCACCGACGCCTCAAGGTCGGGGACATTCAGGGCGAGCTGAACACGGGACATGAGGACCTCTCCCACACGTTGCATTGATGTCTGTCGATTCAACCTTGCACCTTGGATCGAAGTGCGTCAACATAGACGTATGTCGAATCAAGAGCGTGAGGTGGCCGGCGAGGCCCAGGAGTGCTGCCCGGGGCTGCTGACCGCGCCGCTGGACGAGGGCCAGGCCGCCGAGCTGGCGAAGGTCTTCAAGGCCCTGGGTGACCCGGTGCGGCTGCGACTGCTGTCGATGATCGCCTCGCGGGCCGGCGGCGAGGTGTGCGTATGCGATCTGACGCCGGCGTTCGACCTGTCGCAGCCGACGATCTCCCACCACCTCAAGCTGCTGCGGCAGGCCGGACTGATCGACTGCGAACGCCGCGGAACATGGGTCTACTACTGGCTGCTGCCCGAGATGACCGACCGCCTCGCCGGCATCCTGACCCGTCCCCACGGCCAGGCACTGCCCCAGGCCGACCCGACGCCCGCCGGAGCGGCCTCGTGACGGCGCAGGACGCCACCGCTGGGGCGGGGCCGGTCGCGGGCCGGCTGTCGTTCCTGGACCGCTTCCTGGCCGTGTGGATCCTGCTGGCCATGGCCGGCGGCCTCGGTCTGGGCCGCCTGGTGCCCGGCCTGGGCGACGCACTGGCGAGGGTCACCGTCACCGGCGTCTCGCTGCCGATCGCGCTCGGACTGCTGGTGATGATGTATCCGGTCCTGGCCAAGGTCCGCTACGACCGCCTGGACACCGTCACCCGCGACCGCCGCCTGCTGATCCCCTCGCTGGTGGTCAACTGGCTGGTCGGCCCGGCCGTGATGTTCGCCCTGGCTTGGCTCTTCCTGCCCGACCTGCCGGAATACCGCACCGGGTTGATCATCGTCGGGTTGGCCCGCTGCATCGCCATGGTCATCATCTGGAACGACCTGGCCTGCGGCGACCGCGAAGCCGCCGCCGTCCTCGTCGCCCTGAACTCCGTCTTCCAGGTCCTCGCGTTCAGCCTGCTGGGCTGGTTCTACCTCTCGGTCCTGCCCGGCTGGCTCGGGCTGGAACGGACCGGGTTGGACGTCTCGGTGTGGGAGATCGCCCGCAGCGTGCTGGTCTTCCTCGGCATCCCGCTGGCGGCCGGCTTCCTCACCCGCCGGCTGGGCGAGAGGGCCAGGGGCCGCACCTGGTACGAGACGAGGTTCGTCCCCCGGATCGGCCCATTCGCCCTCTACGGGCTGCTGTTCACGATCGTGGTGCTCTTCGCCCTCCAGGGAGACGCGATCACCTCCCGGCCGCTGGACGTGGCGCGGATCGCCCTGCCGCTGCTGGTGTACTTCGCGGTGATGTGGGCCGGGTCCATGGCCCTGGGCAGGGCCGTCGGCCTGGACTATCCGCGGGCGACGACGCTGTCGTTCACCGCGGCCGGCAACAACTTCGAACTCGCCATCGCCGTCGCCATCGCCACCTTCGGCGCGACCTCCGGACAGGCCCTGGCCGGCGTCGTCGGCCCCCTCATCGAGGTGCCGGTGCTGATCGGCCTGGTCTACGTCGCCCTCGCCGCCCGCCGACTCTTCCCCAACGCCCCTGCTGCCGCCGAGGAGTTCGCCCGAACCTGACCGCACGAGCCGCCGGCCGGGTCAGCGCGTCGTGTACCCGCCGTTGATGAAGAGCGTCTGGCCGTTGAGCCACCATCCTTCGGTGAGCAGGAAGATGACGTGCGGCACGATGTCCTCGATCCTGGTCAGTTCGCCGTTCATGGACGAGGACTTGTGGAACGCGACGGAGTCGTCGGTCTCGGCCGGGTAGAAGAACGAGGTGTCCATCGGGCCCGGGGCGATGTTGTTGACGCTGATGTTGCGGCCGAAGAGTTCCTTCGACAGGGCGCGGGTGAAGTGCTCGACCGGTGACTTGCTGCCGGCGTAGACCGAGTACAGGCCGGTGTAGGCGGCCAGGAGCGAGGTGACGACGGTGATGATCGAGCCGTCGCGGTCGATGCGCTTGGCGGCCTCGCGCATCATGAAGTAGGCGGCCTTGGAGTTCACCGCGAACATCCGGTCGTACTCGGCTTCCGAGGTCTCGGTCATCGGCTTCTTGATCACCATGCCGGCGGTGTTCACGCTCGCGTCCACCCGCCCGAACGCGTCGAACGCCGCGTCGAAGAGCCCCTCGACGCCGACCACCCGCGTCAGGTCCGCCTGGTGCGTCACCGCGTCCCCGCCCGCCTGTTTGACCGCGGCGGCCGTCTCCTCGGCGCCGGAGCGGGACGCGTCGCTGTTGTAGTGGACCACGACCTTGGCGCCGTGTTCGCCGAGTTGCCGGCTGATCAGGCCGCCGAGGTTCTTGGAGGCGCCGCCGACCACGACGACCTTGTCCTTGAGCGTACGAGCGGGCATGACGCGTCTCCTCGTGAGATGGGTGTCCGTCCCCGCGCGGGCGTGCCGGCGCACACCGGCGCCCGCACTCCCGGGGCCTGGCCCCTCACGTGCGGCGCGCGGGCACCCCGACGCTATGCAGGCCCCCCGGTGATCGCATCCGCAGGGCGCCCGCGGCTCACTCGGCCGGCGGACGGCGTGCGGCGGGGGATGCGCGGCCCGGTCAGACGCCGGTGGTTCCCAGGGCCGGACCGTCGACGGCACCGTGCCGCGCCCGGGGCGTCCGGTCAGTCCCGGGCGGTGTTCTGCGCCGTCAGCCTGGCTTGCAGCACGGCCGCCGCACGGGCGCACCAGTCGCGGTTGCCCTCCTCGAAGGCCAGACCGCGCAGGCACGTCAGGTACGGGCCGACGTGGGTGCCGTGGCGCAGGTGCTCCTCCTCGGTGCGTGCGCCCCGCAGGGTGCGCAGCAGCGCGTCGAACTGCTCGACCTTCGCGCGGGCGAGTTCGCCGCGTTCGGTCAGCCGGGCGATCAGCTCCGCGGTGTCGACGTGGCCGGCCGCCTGGACCTTGACCAGCAGGTCGTCGCGGATGAAGGAGGGCTTGGTGGAGGCGGCGACGTACCCCTGCAGTTCCGCCAGGCCGGCGTCGGTGACGCGGAACAGGCGCTTGTTGGGGCGGGTGTCCTGGACGACCTCGCGGCCGGTGATCAGCCCGTCCTTCTCCAGCCGGGTCAGTTCGGCGTAGACCTGCTGCGGCTGGGCGTGCCAGAAGTTGGCGACCCCGAGGTCGAAGGACTTCGCGAGTTGGTACCCGCTCAGTTCCGCCCCCAGCAGGGCCGCCAGAACTGCGTGCCGCAAGGCCATCGGCTCTCCTCCCGCCGCTCCGCGCCGTGGCGCTCGCCCCCTACTCGGGGATGCACATGCCATGGTACTCATGATTCTGATTAGTCAGAATCATGAGTATCGCGCGCCGTGGCCCGGCACGCGGCGAGTACGAGCAGCGAGAACACGACGAGAAGGACGAACAGGATGGGAGACGACACCACCATGACCGCACCCGCAGCACGCTTCCGGGCCGCCGTCGAGGACCGCGACCTGGCGGCACTGGAGGAACTGCTGACCGAGGACGTCCGCCTGTACAGCCCGGTGAAGTTCCGGCCCTTCGAAGGCAAGCCGGCGGTGGTGGGCCTCTTGCGGGTCCTGCTGCGCACCTTCGAGGACTTCCGCTACGTCGGCGAGTTCGCCGGCTCCGCCGAGACGAGCGCGGACGGCACCGCCACCCCGTCGTCGGTGCTGATCTTCCGCGCCACCGTCAACGGCAAGGAGGTCCACGGCATGGACCTGCTGCACCATGCCGGGGCCGGGGCCGGGGCCGGCCGGATCGAGGAGATCAACGTGATGGTGCGGCCGCAGTCCGCCGTGCAGGCCCTGGGCGAGGCGGTCCTCGCCGGGTTGGTGGCCGACGGGTTGGCACCTGCGCCCGCCCGCACGTGACGCGGAGCGGCGCGGCCCATCCCCCTGTGTGGGCCGCGCCGCCGGTCACGTCGCCGAGCTACGCCGACGTCCGCTGCGGCAACCCTCGTGTGCCGCACCGGAACGTCGGGTCGGGCCCGAACCCCGCCTCCCCCTGGCGAGGGCCCAGGAATCGCCCCCGCCCACAACGGGGTTGGTGCCTGCCGGGAACGCCCGCAGCCGTGCGCGGGAGTCCGGTGCACGCCTGCGGACCGGCACCCGCGGGGTCCGGTCGCCGCGTCACCACTTCACCACCGATCGTCCGAGCGTCTCGTCGAGCCCGTCCCGGTACCAGGCGTCCGGCGACACGTCGAGGTGTTCGGGCGGGTTCGTCGCCGTCGCGGTCGTCTCGGCGGCCGCCGACAGCATGTCGTACCGGGCTTCCCCGTCACGCGGGCTGCGCGCGTCGGGGGGCACGAGCTGGTCCCCCTCTCGGAGGTAGGCCAGCATCCTCTCGTGCGGAGAGGAATGGCTGTTGTTCATGGTCACCCTTCCCTCAGGAACTGTTGGAGGTGGATCGGTCCCACCCGGGGGGCACGGGGCGGTCGACGACCGTCCCGTGGCCCCGGGGCGAGGTCCGGTCCGGCGCCGCGCCAAGGCCCGGGCGCGGCGGCCGGGTGCCCGGGCCGTGGCCTACGCGGGGGCCGGTTCCTCATCGTCACGGCAGCGCTTCGCCTTGGTCTCGGCCGCGGCCAGCTCACGGCTGACCGTCGCGGACGAGACCTCCAGCAGCTCGGCGATCTCGACGCCCTTCAGTCCCCAGACGTGGGTGAGTTCCCAGACGGCCGCCTGCCGTTCGTCGGAGATCGCGGTCTTCACCGACTCCAGCAGTTCGAGGTACTCCAGCCCGGCGGCCGGGGCGGACGCTAACTGCCGTGCGTGTTCCGGGGGTTCGTCGTAGAGCCGCTCGCTCGACGACGCCTTGCGCCAATGGTCCCGGAGCTTGTTGCGGGCGACGACGGTCGCGAACACGATGATCGGCTTCTCGAACTTGGTACCCCGGCGGAACTCCTGGAGCACCGCTATGCAGGTCTCCTGGGTGATGTCCTGGGCCAGGTGGTAATCACGCGTGACCCGCGTGACCGAGGAGATCAGCCGGGGCTCGATGGCGCGCAGCGCGTCCTCCATCAGAGCGGCCTCGCGTGCCTTCGACAACCGGCGGTGCGCCTCTCCGGAGTCGTCGCCGCCCCCTGAGAGCTGCCTCATGTGTCGTCCTCTCCACTGACCGGGTACCGCAACAGGGCCCCGGGCTCAGGGAGAGGACGAGTCGGCGCCCCGATTCCTTTCATCGCCGCCGGATGAAAAATCCGCGGTCCCCGGCGGGACCTCACGGCATGGACACGCGTACTGCCCTCGCCCTCGTACTCGGCGGCCTGGCCGTCTACCTCGCCTACTACCACCCCGTGCTCGGCGCGGCCATCGGCATCGGGGTCGTCGTGGTCACCCTGCTCCTGTCGCTCCTGGACGAGTAGCGGGACCGGGCGCGGTGCCCGCTCGCCTCCGCCGCGGCGTCACGCTCCGCCCCACCTCAGCACGGTGAGGGCGAGCGAGGCCACCGCCAGTCCCAAGTACCCGGCGGGAGCGGCCATGGTGGCGTAGGCACGCGCCCGGACGTGGGCGACGACGGCGCCGGCGAAGAAGAGGACGAGCCCGACGGCGGCGGCGACGCCGAGGGAGCGGAAGCCGAGGAGGCCGACCAGCAGCCCGGCCGCTCCCGCGCCCTTGAGCGCGCCGAGCCACGGGAGCCAGGACGGCGGAACGCCCACTGCGGCGGAGTTGGCGAGGACGAACTCGGCCCGCACGAGGTCCGCTACGGCGATCGCCGCGTTCGCCACGACCGTCAGGACGGTGATGATCATGTAGGCCGCAGCCATGGGGCGACGCCTCCTTTTCCGCTCGGGTCACCTGCGACCAGACTCGTCGCACCGTGGCGCGGCGTCCAATACCTGCGGCCATAACCTGGCGGCATGGACGTCGACACCCGACTGCTGCGCTACTTCGTCGCCGTGGCGGAGGACGGGAGCCTGACCCGTGCCGCGCAGCGCCTGTTCGTCTCCCAGCCGGCGCTGACCAAGCAGATCAAGCAGTTGGAAGCGCAGCTCGGAGTGCGCCTGTTCACGCGGTCCCGGGCCGGCATGGCCGTCACCGAGGCGGGTCGTGCCTTCGCGGAGCGGGTGCCGTCCCTGCTGGGCGACTGGGATCGGACCGTGCGGGAGACGAGGGCGACGGCGATCCGGTCGCACCACGTACTGCGGGTCGGGTTCCTGGCCAGTGGTGCCAACGAGGCGACGCCGCGCATCGTCGCGGAGTTCGCTCGGCGGCGACCGGGTTGGCGGGCGGAGATGCGTCAGGCCGCGTGGTCCGATCCGTCGGCCGGACTGGCCGACGCGGAGGTCGACGTCGCCTTGTTGCGGCTGCCGTTCCCGGGCCAGGAGTCCCTGCGCGTCGCGGCGCTCTTCACCGAACCCCGCTGCGTGGCGCTCGCCGCCACCCACCCCTTGGCCGCGCGCGAGGTGGTCCCGTTCCGCGCCTTGTGGGACGAGCCGTTCGTGGCGGCACCGGCGGAAACGGGTCGCTGGCGGGACTACTGGCTGGCCGCCGACGAGCGCGGCGGACACCCGGTCGACGTGGGCGCCGTCACCGACCAGCCGGACGAGTGGCTCAGCGCGATCGCCAACGGCTACGGCGTCGCGCTCGCTCCGGAATCCGCCACCCGCTTCTACGCGCGCCCCGGGATCACCTACCGCCCGGTGACCGGCATCAGTCCCAGTCAGGTCGCCGTCGCCTGGGCTCCGGCGGACGACACCAACCCGGTGGTCCAGGGCTTCGTCCGGTGCTGCCTGGCCCAGACGGGCCGGGCCGACGGACCCGACCCGGGGAGCGGGCCAGGCATTCCCTCGACTTGACCTCAACCGCGGTTGACGTTCGAGGCTTCTCCTGCGGCAACCGCCCGGCGGGGCCGCACCGTTCGGGACCGCCCGGTCGGCCGACCCCGCGTGCGCGGCCGGTCGGCGCCGCACCGTCTGGCGCCACACGAGGGAAGCAGGTCGCATCATGGTCGAAGAGGTCACCCGGTGGATCAGGGAAAACGCCCACCACCTCACCACGGACGAGCCCGCCGCCCCGCTCACCGACGTGCGGCCGTTGGCGGACATGGTGCGGGACGCCGAGGTCGTGGCGCTGGGCGCCGCCGGTCGGGAGTCCCACGAGCTGTCCGCGGTGGCGCACCGGATGGTTCGGCTGCTGGTCGAGGAAGAGGGCTTTCGCACACTGGTGTTGGAGGGTGACGTCCCCTCCAGGATCGGTCTCGACGCGTACGTCAACGGCGGGCCGGGCGACCCACGAGCGCTGCTGTCGGCGGCCCGGTCGTTCTGGCGGACGGAGGAGATGCTCGACCTGATCGCGTGGATGCGCGACCACAACCGCCGCCACCCGCACGATCCGGTGCACCTGACCGGCTCGGACGGCGGAGCCCGCCGGGCACCCTCGTCCCTCGACCAACTGGCGGCCGTCGAACGGTGCCTGGCCGAGGACACCATCCGCTGGCAGGAGCGCACCGGACACAAGGTCGTCTACTGGGGCGGCCTGGCCCACACCTCCAACGGCGACCCCCGCACCCTCTCCCCGTCCCCGACGCCCGCGACGCACCGGAACGCCGGCAGTCACCTGCGCGCCCGTTTCGGGGCCCGCTTCGTGTCCCTCGGGCTGACCTTCCACCACGGGAACGTGCCGTTCCCCGTGCCCGCTCCCCCGCCGGAGTTCGCCGAAGCGGTCCTGGGAACCGCCGGCCCGGACGCCTACCTGCTGGACCTGCGGACCGCTGCCCCGGCGGCCGTCCGGACCTGGTTGGCGACGCCGACCAGGACCCGGCTGATCGGCCCCGCCTACGATCCGGCCGCCGACGCCGACCACCACATGTCCGGCGGCTCGCTCGCCGACTGGTTCGACGCCGTCGTGCATGTACCGGAGGCCACCCCGGCGCGTCCGCTCAAGCACCCCGGGGGCGCGGAATGACGCGGCGCGGAACGGGGTCGGAACGAACGACCGTGGTGTGGAATGAAGTGGGTGGGGGTGGTGTTGCCGGAGCATGGCTGTCATTCACCACACCACGCTCAAGCCCACCAAGTTGGAAGTCCTGACCGATTGGCTGCCCGGCCAGCCGTGGTTCCGGGGCGAGCACCGGCCACCGCAGCTGACCAAGGCGGGGGGCTTCCGGCTCGACGATCCGCAGGGCGAGGTGGGCATCGAATGCCTGGTCGTCACGGACCGGTCCGGTGCCGTTCCGCGGTCCTACTTCGTCCCGCTCACCTACCGCGGGGCGCCGCTGGACGGTGCCGAACAGGCCCTGGTCGGCACCACCCGGCACGGCGTCCTGGGAATGCGGTGGATCTACGACGGAGCCCATGACCCGGTGTTCGCGGCCGAGTTGCTCGCGCTGTTCCAGGGACGTGCCGTACCGCAGTCGCAGAACGACTCCGGCACCCGCGACGACTCCGTGACGCGTCACGTCGAGGACGCCGCGGCGTTCGGCTCGTCGCGGGTGGCGGCGGTGGTGACCGTCGCCCACGACGCACAGGGCACCGGGCTCGCCTTGGCGACCACCACCGCACCGGACGCGGAGCAGGCGTCCGGTGCGGCGGCGGCCGGCCGGTCGGTGTCGGCTTCGGGCGGCCTCGGCCTGCGCCTCGCGCGCCTGCTGGAGCCCGTGGCCGGTGCCGGCGTCGCGGCCGGCGACGTGGCGGCCGGCGGGCCGGGGCTCCTGGGCGCGGTCACCGGTGTCTGGCGGTCGGGCGACGGCGCGGAGCACCGCGGCGTGTTCGCCACCCTCCGCCCGTCGGGCGCCTGAGGCCCACGACGACGGCACCGCGCGCCGGGGTGGGGCCCGGCGCGCGGTGCGGCGTTCCAGGCGGCCGGGCGGTGCGCGGTGCGGTGCGGGTGGCGTGGTGCTGCCGGGCGGGCAATTTCCCTGCGCCCGGGCACAGTTCCGGGGGTGGCCGACGGTGGGCGTCGCAGGGCCCGCAGGGCGGGCGGACTGCGTGCGTCCGGGTGAACAGTGCGGTCGGCTGGGCGTGCCGGGAATCGATACGGGCGCTGCGCTCCCCTTTATTGGCCTTGTGACGGATCCTATGGACGTGGCGATGGTGTTGCTGGGCGGGTTCCCCCCGGGGCCTGCGGCCGGCGAGGGAGCGGACGGCCGACCGGCCGACCTGCGGCCATGCCGTCCGGAGGAGGCGAGCTGCGCCGACCTCACCAGGCCGTCGCGCGCAGCCGCTCCCGGAACGCCTTGACGTGCGGATTGCGTTGATGGGGGGCCAGCCGCTGGGCGAGCCGGGGCAGCGTGCCGTGCACGGAACCCGCGGTCAGCTGCCGGTGGTGGCGCAGGGCCTGCACGGAGTGCTCCACGGCCGCGTCCACCTCGTTCAGGGCGAGCAGGGTGTGGGCGAGCTGGGCGTGCAGCAGGGTGCGGGCCTTGTGGTGGTCGGCGGGCCGGCAGGCGAGGGAGTTGGCCAGTTCGCCGAGTGCGGCCTTGTGCTCGCCCAGGCATGACAGCACCTCGGCCCGCTGGTAGCGCAGGGCGGTCTCCGGATAGCTGGTGAACGGGCCTTCGGGGCCCGTGGCGCGCGCCAGGTGCTGCTCCGCCGCCAACAGGTCGGCGGCCGCGGCCCGGCTCTGACCGGCACCGGCCCGGACGACGGCACGTCCCGCGTGCAGGTAGGAGCGGACCGCGCCGGGCACCGCCGATCCCGCGATCTCGATGGCGGCCTCGCCCAGGGCGAGCGCTTGGTGGTGGTCGCCGAGTTGGTGCGCCTGGAGGCTGAGGCAGCGCAGGACGATCGCGTAGGAGCTGTGGTCGCCGGCCGCGCGGGCGAGTTCGAGGGCGATGTCGTAGTAGTGCTGGGCGAGGGCGGGGTGCCCGGTTTCGCAGGTGCGGCCGGCCAGGAGGAGCGTCAGGTGCGCGGCGGCGGTGAGGAGGGCCCGTCGGACCGCGGGATGTGCGGGGGCGGTGAGCAGCGGCACCACTTCGGTGGCGAGGTAGCCCGCGAGCGCGGGGCGGCCGTGGGCGCCGCCGTGCCGCTCGCCCACGTGGGCGCTGTGGATGGCCACCGCCTCCAGGCGCGCCGGGGCCGCGGCGGACGCCTGCGGTGCGCGGAGGTCGGCCGGGGGCAGGGTCGGGCGTCGGCTCCCCCAGCCGCTGAACGGGGGTGGCGGGGCGGAGAGGACGGTGCGCGCCAGGTCGGCCCGGTGCGCGGGGTCGGTCTCGGCGCGGCAGAGGGCGGCGAGGCGGAGCACCGGGTCGCCGCCGCGCAGCACGGTCGTCAGGGTGCCGCCGGTGGGGTCGGGGTCGGCGAAGCCGGTGTCGCGGGGCGTGAGCCGGCGGCCGACGCGGCGGCCCAGCGCCTGGCCGATCAGTTGGCCGGCCGGCGGCCGGGGGCGGGCTCCGTTGAGCCAGCGGGCCACCGAGGTCCGGTCGTAGCGCAGGCGCACTCCTTGGGCGGCGCCGAGGGCGTTGACGGCGCGGGCGAGGTCGGTGGCGGTCCAGTCGGCCTCGGCCAACAGTGCCGCGAGCATCCGGTTGGGGCGGCGCGGGGGCGTCATCGTCTCTGTGCCTCGCTCAATGGTCGGGCTCGGGCTAAGGATTGTTCGTCGGGACGAGTGGCTTTCAACACGTTCACGCTTCCCGCCGTGGTCCGGCGTTCCACCTGGGCTGGTTTCATGGTTCCGTTGGTGGACGGCTGTTGGCTACGGCTCAGCGGTCCGCAAGGCGCCTTTCCGGCCACGGAGAGGCTGCCCCGGAAGAATTCCCCGGACACTCCGGAGGGCCCCCGCAGCGGTGGGTAGGAAATTGATCAGGCACCACGGCAATACCACGTACGGACGTCGCTCCCCATGAACTCCTTTGGCACCACCCGTTTCTCCGGTTCCCCTCCTTCGGGCGTCCGCGGCATGACCGGGGAATTGACGCGGAATGACGCGGCGCGGATGCTCCGCATCCCGCCCGAACCACCGTGCCGGGAGCCCTAGGTGCCCTCGTCACGCCGCCGCAACGCCAATCTGCGGGCCCTGCTGGCGGAGGCCCGCTGGACCCAGGCGGCATTGGCGCGCACGGTCAACGCCCTCGCCTCGGAGATAGACCTCGACCTCAACTACGACCGCACGGCCGTCGCGCACTGGCTCAGCGGGACCCGTCCGGCGCCACCGGCGCCGGAACTGATCGCGGAGGCGCTGTCCCGTCGGCTGGGCCGCTCGGTCTCCCCCGCCGCGGCGGGGCTCTCCGGGGAGCCGTCCGCTCCGGCGGGCGGGCGGCTCCCCCTCTCCGCCCTTCCGGTGGGCGCCGCGCTCACCGAGCTGTGCAGCATGGAGAACGACCCCGCGCGGCGGGCCGCGGCCCGTGTGATGCCGTACCGGAAAGCGGATTTGGCGCGAGCCGCGGACGGCTGCGCGGAGCGGGTGCCGACGCCCCGGGCACCGCGCGGCGCGCCGGACGCCGGCGCCGACCTCGGCGTCGTCCGGCTCGCGGTGCGCTTCTACTCGGCCTCCTTCGACGCGCACGGCGGGCGCCGGGCCCGGTCGGCGCTGGCCGCGTACCTCGCGGACGACATCGCTCCGCTGCTGCGCGAGCGGGACGGTCACCAGCCGCGCAGCGAGCTGCTGGTGGAGGCTTCCCGGCTCGCGTTCCTGCTCGCCCGGATGTATCAGGACGCGTCGCTCCACGGGCTCGCCCAGCGCCACTTCAGCACGGCGCTGCGGATCGCCGACGAGTCCGGGGACGCCACGGCGCGCGCCGTCGTGCTGCGCGGGCTGAGCGCCCAGGGGCTGGCGCTGGGCCACCGGCGCACCGCCCTGCTCGCCGCCGAGGCCGCCGCCGCCACCCGGGCCTCCCAGGGGCCGGCCCGGGCGTTCCTGCTGTCCCAACTGGCCGTGACGCAGGCGGCCTACGGGCGGCATCGGGCGGCGCGGGAGTCCTTGGACCGGGCCGAGCGGGCACTGGCCAAGGGCGAGCGCGGCGGCGCGGCGGAGCCGTTCACCGCCTACTCGGCCGGTTCGCTGGAGTTCCAGAGCGCCGAGGTCCTCAGACATTCCGGTGACCTGCCGGCCGCCCGGGCGGCGTTGGCGAACTCACTGGCGCACCGTTCCGCGGCGGACCACCGGGGCATGGCGCTGAGTCACGCCCAGCACGCGGAAATACTCATGGGGCTCGGTCATGTGGAAGAGGCATGCGCCTCGTGGAATTCCTTCCTCGACCACTACGTCCAGCTGCGGTCCGGAACGGCGGATCTGGCCGCCGGTCGATTGCGGCAACTGCTGACGCCCTTCCGGAAACTCCCGGTGGCGAGCGCCGTGTTGCACCGGACGTTCGCCGTGACGTCACCGTCGTAGCACTCCCGGGACACCGCACGGCCTGCGCGTTCACCCCTTTCAACAGTCCCGGACCGGAAACGAAGTCCACGGGCCCGAGGACGGATGTTGAATGGCACAACACCGACCGGGAACCACCGGAAATGGGGCGAGGAAATGCCTGCTGCCGTCGCGGCCAAAAAAGGGAAACGTAACCCGGAACCACTGAGGATCGTCCATGTCTTTCCCGGGCAGGGCGATTTCGCGGTGAGTCCTCTCAGCCGGGCGATTCGCACGCACTCGGTCGTGCGGAAAGCCGTACGTGACGTATGCGAAGAGGCCGAGGAGGTGGGTGACGAATTCGGGATCGTGCCGCTTGCGAAGGCGTTGTTGAGCGAGGCGCCGCCCAGTGGTCGCGAGCTCGCCGCCGGCAGTGTGGGCACCCCCCAACTCGCCCTGTTCTGCTCGTCGGTGGCCGTGCACCGCGCGCTGTGCGCCACCGGCCTGGCGCCGGACCGGGTGCTCGGCGTGAGCTTCGGGGAGATCGCCGCGCTCACGGCGGCCGGCGTGTTCGAGGTCGCCGAGGGCGCCCGGATCGCCTGTCTCTTGGCTCACCAACTGGCGCATTGCGCAGGTGGTTTGACGCTGATCGGGGCCGGCGCGGAGCGCACGGAGGACCTGCTGCGTACCGCCGGTTGCCCCGGCGTCGCACTGGCCTGCGTCAACGCTCCGGACGAGAGCATCGTCAGCGGGCCGCTGCCGGAACTGGGCACCGTGGAGGACGTCGCCGCGCGGCGGGGCCTGCCGGCCGCGCGCCTGCGGTTGCCGTTCGCCTCCCACCACCCGTCCCTCACCGGGCCCGCGGACGCCTTCGCCGCCGCGATCCGGCACCTCGGCCCCCGCCCGGCGCGGATGCCCGTGCACTCGGCCGTCCACGGCGGTCCCTACGGGCCGGGGGACGACGTCCACCGCGGCCTGGCCAACTGCCTCGTCCACCCGGTGCGGCTGCCGGCGGTGCTCGACGGGCTGAGTGCCGGCGGCCGCACCCTGTTCTTCGAGGCCGGCACCGGCGGGGCGCTGACCCGCAGCATCCGGCGGACCCTGCCGTCCGAGGCGGTCGGCGCCCGCGCGCCGCTCACCGATCCCACCTTCCCCTGGCCGCGGCCCGGCGCCCCGACTGCCGACCGGCCGAACGCCGCGCTCGCCGCCGCCTTCTGGAGCCAACACGATGACCACGTACCCGCAACCGCCCGGTGAGCTCGACGCGCTCGTCCACGGCGCCCGCCCCTACACCCTGCGCAGCCGCCTCCTGACCGCCCTGGCAGCCGACCGCGAGCGGGCCGCCGACCCTCCCGAGGTCTCCGCCCAGCGGGTGCACCGGCGCCTGCGGCTCCTCGCGGACAACCTGCCCCCGGTGGGCGAGTTGTTCCGGGACCCGGAACAACTCGCGGTGCTCAGCGAGTGCGTGGCGCTCGCCGACCCGCCGCTCTACATGGCCGTCGTCAACCACTACGTGCTCTGCCTGGGCTCCGTCGTCACCCTCGCCGACGACCCGGCGACGCTCGGCCGTCCCTGGCAGGCGCTGGCCACCGGCCGTACCAAGGGCGTCTTCCTGGTGACCGAGGTCGGCGACGCCAGCAGCCACCTGGGCATCCGGACCACCGCCCGGTTCGACCCGCAGACCCGGGAGTTCGTGCTCGACACACCGGTGGTGGGTGCGGCGAAGTTCTCCGGCGTCGGGGGTTCCGGCGTGCCGCAGAGCGCCGTGGTGTGCGCCCGGCTGGTGGTCGACGGGACCGCGCGCGGGGTGTTCTCGTTCCTGGTGGAGCTCACCGACGCCGACGGCCCGCGCCCCGGCGTGCAGGTGACCCGCAGCGTCGACGTGCCCTCGCTGCCCCTGGACTACGCGCTGGTGCGGTTCGACGGGGTGCGGGTGCCGTACCGGCAGTGGCTGCGGGACCGGGCACGCATCGACGCGGACGGGGCCTTCCACGATCCGCTGGGCGGTCCGGACGCCCGGCTCCAACGGACCCTGTCCGTGGGGCAGATCCTGTGGGCCACCCTGCCCTCGGCGGTCGCCACGATGGCCCGCCAGTCGGCCGTGACCGCCCTGCGCTTCGCCGCGCACCGCCGCGCCCACGGCCGGCTGGCCCCCGGCGCGAGCGTGCTGGAGTTCCGCAACCAGCAGCACGCGCTGCTCGGCGCGCTCGCCACCTCGTTCGCGCTGACCTGTGCCGGTCGGACCGCACGGGAGATCTGGGCCCGGTCCCGCGGTGCCGCGGCGCACGGTGCGCCGGCGCGCCGTGCGGACGGGATGACCTTCTCCCCGTGGACCGCCGTCGACCGGCCGCTGGCGGTGCTCAAGGCGGTCACGGTGCGCGGCGCCGCCCGGGTGGCCGGCGACTGCCAGCACCGCTGCGGGCTGGCCGGCTTCCTGCGCCCCAACCTCCTCGACGGCTACCACGGCTTCGCGCACGCCTTCGACACCGCGGGCGGCGACAGCCAGTTGATCCTGCTGGACGCCGGTCGGGCGCTCGCCCAGGAGCGGGGCGGCGGAGCGGGCGGCGCCGTGCGGCCGGCCGCCGTTCCCGCGGACCACCCCGGGTGGTGGCCGGCGGTGGCCCGGTCGCAGGAGGGGTGGCTGCGCGAGGACCTGCACCGCGCCGTCCGCCAAGGCGCCCGGGTCGGGCGGACCGGGCTGGACCTGTGGAACCCGCTGCTCGACTCCGCGCACGGCCTCGGGGAGGCGTACGGCGCCCGACTGGTCGCGGATGCCGTGGCCGCCGCCGTGGAGGCCGTCCACGACCCCGAACTCCGTTGCGTGCTGCGCCCGTTGGCCGCCCTGTACGGGGCCGTCGAGGCACGCCGCCTGGCCGGCGGGCTGTTGGCCACCGGCGCGCTCGCCCCGGCCACCGTCCGGGCGCTGCCCGCGGTGGTCGACGGCCTGTGCGACCGGCTGCTGCCCCACCTCCCGCTGCTGTGCGAGGCGCTGGGCGCGCCTCCGGGCGCGGCGCCGGCCCCGTTGGCCGCCGACGACTACGCGGCCGCCCTGTACGACTCCCTCGACCGGTGACCGGAAGGCCGTCATGAGCCCGCACTCCTCCCCCCTGCCGCACATCGGCGTCCTGGGCATGGGCACCTACCTGCCGCACGACACCCGCACCAACCAGGACGTCGCGGCCGCCGCCGGCGTCACCGCCGAGTGGATCGCCCAGCGCACCGGCGTGCACACCCGGCACGTCGCCGACCCCGACCAGGCGGCGTCCGACCTGGCGGCGAACGCGGTCCGCGCCGCGGTGGCCGCCGCCGGCATCGACGTCGACCAGCTCGACGTGCTGATCGCCGCCACCTCCACCCCCGACGAACTCGGCCCGTCCACCGCCTGCCGCATCCAGGCCCTGATCGGGGCCCGGCACGCCGTGGCGCTCGACGTCAGCGCCGCCTGCGCCGGTTGGCTGTTCGCGGCCCGGGTCGCGCACGACTGGCTGCGCGGCAGCGGCGGCGCGCGGTACGCGGCGGTGGTCGGCGTCGAGGCGTACTCGAAGTTCCTCGACCCCACCGACCGGGGCACCGCGGTGCTGTTCGCCGACGGGGCGGCGGCCGCGGTGCTCGGCCCGGTGCACGACGGCGCCGGGTTCGGCGACTTCCGCCTCGGCTCCGACGGCACCGGCGCGCACCACGTCCTGATCCCGGCCGGCGGCAGCCGCGCCCCGGCCAGTCCCGCCACGCTCGGCGCGCACCGGCACCACATCCACATGGACGGTCGCGCGGTGCGGGACTTCATCGTCGAGATCTTCCCCCGGCTCGTGCGCGAGAGCCTGGCCGCCAACGACCTGCGGCTGGAGGACATCGACGCCGTCATCACCCACCAGCCCAACCCGGTACTGCTGCGCGGCCTCGGCGAACGGATCGGCATCCCACCCGGGCGGCTGGTCATCGTCGGCGACGAGGTCGGCAACATCGGCGCCGCGAGCGCCCCGTACGCGCTGGCCGGCGCCGCCGCCCGCGGACTGCTGCCGCCCGGCGGCCGGATCCTGCTGGCCGTCTTCGGCGCCGGCGTGACCTGGGGCAGCGCCCTGCTGACCTGGACCGGAGCGCCCACCATCCGCATCGCCCCCACCCGGGCCGCGCCGCACGCCCCCGCCCCACCCCCCACGTCCACCAGCCCCACCCCCGCCTTGCAGAGGAGTTCCTCATGACGTCCCTTCACACCCCGTTCCGACTGGACGGGGCACGGGCCCTGGTCACCGGCGCCTCCCGGGGCATCGGGAAGGCCACCGCCGTGGCCCTCGCCCGGGCCGGCGCCGACCTCGCACTGTCCGCGCGGAGTTCGGGCGCGCTCAAGGAGACCGCCGCGCTGGTGGAGGACGAGGGCCGCACTGCGGCGCTGGTCCCCGGCGACCTCGCGGAACCCGGGGTCGCCGAGGCGGTCGTGGACGAGGCGGCGACCGCGCTCGGCGGTCTCGACGTGCTCGTCCACAACGCGGGCGTGCTGCCCACGCAGGACGACGGCGCCCCGATCCTCGTGCCCCTCCAGGACTCCGCGCAGGCCGACTGGGACCGCGTCGTGTCGGTGAACCTCAACGCCACCGCGGCGCTGTGCCGGCGGGCCCACCGCCACCTCACCGGTTCGTCCCGGGGCAGCGTGGTGGTGATGTCCTCCCTAGCCGGGGTCGCCGGCACCCCCCGGATGGAGGCGTACGGCGCCTCCAAGGCGGCGCAGATCGCGCTCGCCCGCAGCCTGGCGGTCGGTTGGGCGCGCGACGGCGTCCGGGTCAACGCGCTGTGCCCGGGCTGGACCCGCACCGACATGACGACCTTCGCCTCCTCCCAGGCGCCGCTGTCGGACTGGTTGATGGCGCACGTCCCGTTGGGCCGCTGGGCGGAACCGGACGAGATCGCCCACGCCGCGCTGTTCCTGGCCTCCCCCGCCGCCTCGTACCTCACCGGGCAGGCCCTGGTGCTCGACGGCGGCGCCTCCGTACCCGACGGCGGGCTGGCCGGTATCCCCAAACCGCCGTCCCCGTTCACCGCCTGACCGCCCGCGAATCGAGGAACACCACCATGACAACGGTGAGTCCGACGGCCGTGATCGACGGCATCGGCAGTTGCCTGCCGCCGCGGGTGCTGACCAACGAGGACGTCCGGCGGCGCGGCGTCCTGGACACCAGCGACGAGTGGATCCGCACCCGCACCGGCATCGCCCGGCGCCGGGCCGCCGAGGACGACACCAGCACCGGGGACCTCGCGGTGGCGGCCGGCCGGGCGGCCCAGGAGTCCGCTCGGGCCCGGGCGGACCTGGTGCTCGTCGCCACCACCACCCCCGACCGGCGCTGCCCGGCCACCGCACCCGAGGTCGCCCACCGGTTGGGGCTGGGCACCGTGCCCGCCTTCGACCTGGCGGCGGTGTGCTCGGGCTTCCTGTACGGCCTCACGGTCGCCACCGCGCTGATCCGTACCGGTGTCTGCACCCGCCCCCTGGTGATCGGCGCCGAGACCTACTCCCGCATCATCGACCCGTTGGACCGGGACACCGCGGTGATCTTCGGCGACGGGGCCGGCGCGGTGCTGCTGCGCGCCGGTGACCGGGCCGAGCCCGGTGCGGTCGCGGCCACCGACTGGGGCTCCGACGGCACCGGCAGCGACCTCATCGCGATCGCCGCCGGCGGCGCCCGGCAGCCCGACCCGGCGCGCCGGCGGTGCCGTGACGACCACTACTTCCGGATGCGCGGCCGCGAGGTGTACGGGCAGGCGGTGCGCCGGATGACCGAGTCCTCGCGGGCCGTGCTGGAGAAGACGGGGTGGTCGCCGACCGTGGTCGGGGCGTTCATCGGCCACCAGGCCAACCAGCGGATCCTCGACTCGGTCGCCGAACGGGTCGGCATCCCGCCCCGCCACCGCTACGGCAACCTCCGCGACGTCGGCAACACCGCCGCCGCGTCGATCCCGCTGGCCCTCGCCGACACCGCCGCGCACCGCCGGGTCTCCCCCGGCACCCCGACCCTGCTCACCGCCTTCGGCGGCGGCCTCACCTGGGCCTCGGCCGCCCTGACCTGGCCGGCCGTCCGCCCCCACGACCACGCCCCGGAACCCCGCACCACCGACGCCACCCCCCGTCCCACGCACCGGAGGAAGACATGGACCCTGTCTACGACCACCTCGTGACCGTCCTCACCGACAAGTTCGAGGTGGACGCCGAGGAAATCCGCCCCGACAGCACCCTCGGCGCCCTGGAACTCGACTCCCTCGCCGTCGTCGAGCTCTACGTCACCCTCCAGGAGCATTGGGGCGTCCCGCTGGACGAGGACGGCGCCACCGCCGAACTGACCCTGGAACAGGTGGCGCAGGCCGTGTCGGCGCAGCTGACCGTCGAGGGCGTCGCCGACCGGGGAGGAGCCCCGCAGTGAGCGTCCCAGGCGACGACGCGGGTCTCGCGGTCACCGGAATCGGCCTGGTCACCCCGGCCGGTTCCGGGACCGCGGCGACCTGGAAGGGAGTCTGCGCCGGGCGGGGCACCGCGGCCCCGGATCCCGAACTGGCGGGTCTGCCGGTCGGGTTCTCCTGCCGCGTGCCCGGCTTCGACCCGCGCACCCAGGTGCCGGGGCCCCGGCCGTGGCAGCACGACCGGTGCACCCAGTTCGCCCTGGCGGCCGCCCACGAGGCGGTCGCCGACGCCGGACTGGACCCGGCCGCCCGGGACGCCGCGCGCGTCGCGGTGGTGCTGGGGTCGGCGGCCGGCGGCGTGGGCACCTACGAGGAGCAGCTCCGCAAACTGACCGACGGCGGTCCCCGGGCCGTCTCCCCGCTGACCCTCCCCGCGTTCCTCCCCAACATGGCCGCGGGGCAGTTGGCCCTCGCCCTCGGCGCCCGGGGCCCGGTCCTGCACACCGCGACGGCCTGCGCATCGGGCGCCGCCGCGGTGGCGCTGGCCGCGCTCCTGCTGTCCGCGGGGGCCTGCGACGTGGCGGTGGCGGGCGGCGCCGACGCCATGGTCACCCCGCTGTGCGCCACCGCGTTCGCCCGCATGGGCGCGCTGTCCCGCCGCCACGGGAGCCCCGACCGCGCCTCCCGTCCCTTCGACGTCGACCGGGACGGGTTCGTGCTCGGGGAGGGCGCGGGGGTGCTCGTCCTGGAACGCACCGCGGACGCCGTCGCCCGCCGGGCGCCGGTACGGGCCCGGCTCGCCGGCCACGGCATGGCCGCCGACGCCCACCATCCGGTGGCCCCCGATCCGGAGGGCCGGGGCCTGCGGCTGGCCACGCAGGAGGCGCTGCGCTCCGCCGGCGCCACCCCGGCGGACGTCGCGCACGTCAACGCCCACGGAACCAGTACCCCCCTCAACGACCGTACGGAAGCGGCCACTTTGGGACGGCTCTTCGGTTCCGCGGCCCCTTCGGTGACCTCCACCAAGGGCGTCCTGGGGCACACCATGGGCGCCGCCGGCGCGATCGAGGCGGCGCTCACCGCGCTCACCGTCCAGCACCAGACCGTCCCGCCCACCGCCAACTTCCACCGTCCCGACCCCGACGCCCCGGTCGTGGACCTGGTGACCGGTCGCCCCCGCCGCCAGTCGGTCCCCCTCGCGCTCAGCAACTCGCTGGGCTTCGGCGGCCACTGCACGGTGCTCGCGTTCCGGCCGGCCCCCTGACGTCATACGGGCGGGCGATGTCGCCGCACCGCCGGCCGGTGGGAAGATCGCTCCACACCCCGGCCAACCCCCCGAGACGCGTTCGTGGTCGGCGGTGGAACCCGCCCTCCCCGGCGGAGAGAGGACAGCGACCATGGGCAACAGCGCCCTGCTGGTGATGGACGTCCAACAGGACATCGTGGAGATCGCCGACGACGGCTCCGGGTACCTGCGGCGGGTCCGCCGCGCGATCGACGGCGCCCGCGCCGCGGACCTCCCGGTGATCTACGTGGTGATCGGGTTCCGGCCGGGCCGGCCGGACGTCAGCGCGCACCACAAGGTGCTCTCCGCCGCGGTGCGGGAGGGCCTGTTCACCGAGGGGGACCCGGGCACGGCGATCCATCCCGACGTCGCCCCGCAGGACGGCGACGTGGTGATCACCAAGCGGCGGGCGAGCGCGTTCTCGGGGAGCGACCTCGACCTGGTGCTCAGGGTCCGCGGCATCGACCACCTGGTGCTCACGGGCATCGCCACCAGCGGCGTCGTGCTGTCCACCCTGTGCCAGGCGAACGACCTGGACTTCGGCCTCACCGTCCTGGCGGACGCCTGCCTCGACACCGACCCCGAGGTGCACCGCACGCTCACCGACCGGCTGTTCCCGCGGTGGGCGGACGTCCTGGCCGTCGAGGACTGGCTCACCGCCCTCGCCCCGAACTGAGCGGGTCGGCGCCGCGCGAACAGCGCGTCGCCACAACGGATGTTGGCGGGCGTGAGGTGCCGGTGCGGGATGGGGAGCACGCGGAACAGCCGGGTCAGCCCCACCCGCGTCGTGGTCGTGCGATCACCCAACGAGCAGGCGCGGAGGGGTGTCCGGCGAAGGTGCGACCGCACGGGCGTCGGGCGGGCGCGGGCCACCGCCGCGTCGCGCCGGCCGCGTCCCCGGCCCCCTCCGTCAACGTCCCAGAGAGCGACAGGAACCGATGCGCATTCAGGCAGCCGTCGTGGAGTCCCCCGGCGGCCCCTTCACCGTCCGCGACGACGTGGTTCTCGCCCCGCCCCGGCCCGACGAGGTCCTGGTCGAGATCGCGGCGGCCGGCATCTGCCACACCGACCTCAGCACCCGGCAGAAGTGGCCGCGGCAGCTCAGCCCGATGGTCTTCGGCCACGAGGGCGCCGGTGTGGTGACGGCGGTCGGCGACGCGGTGACCCACGTCGGCCCGGGCGACAACGTGTGCTTGAGCTACCGCAGTTGCACCAGCTGCGGCCAGTGCACGGCCGGACACCCCGCCTACTGCGAGACGGGCATCTTCGCCCTGAACGCCACCGGCACCCGGCCCGACGGCACCAGCCCGCTGTCCCGGGCCGGCGACGGCGGCACCGTCTACGGCAGCTTCTTCGGCCAGTCGTCCTTCGCGACGTACGCCCTCGCGCACACCAGCAACGTCGTCACGGTCCCCGCCGACCTGCCGCCGACCGTCGCGGCGCCGCTCGGCTGCGGGGTGCAGACCGGGGTCGGCACGGTCCTCAACGTGCTGCGTCCGCCGCGGGGTTCGTCGGTCGCGGTCTTCGGCACGGGCAGCGTCGGGCTCACCTCCGTGATGACCGCGGTCGCGGAGGGCTGCCGGGTCATCGCCGTCGATCCGCTGGCGGCCCGGCGCGCCAAGGCCGTCGAGTTCGGTGCCGTGGCGGCCGTCGACCCCACCGCCGAGACCGACGTCGGGGCCGCGGTCCGCGACCACGCCGACGGCGGCGCGCACTTCGCCATCGACACCACCGGGCGGTCCGACGTGATCTCCCAGGCCCTCGCGGCGCTCGCCCACCGCGGCACGCTGGCCCTGGTCGGGGTCGGCGGCCGCGCCGAGTTCGACATCATGACGGTGATGACGAAGGGCATCCGGATCCGCGGCGTCATCGAGGGCGACGCCGCGCCGGCCGCGTTCCTCCCCGACCTCGTCGCCCGGTACCGGGCGGGCCTGCTGCCGCTCGACGGGATCATCACCGAGTTCCCGTTCCACGAGATCGAGGAGGCCGCCCGGGCCGCGGCCGCGGGCGAGGTCATCAAGCCCGTGCTCCGCTTCCCCTGAGCGGAGGGCCGGCGGGGCCGCCACGGGCCCGACCGGCCGCGGGCCCTCAGCGCACCGGCCCGCCCGGCGCGGCGAACCCGTAGTCGGTCCAGGTGTCGAGCACCTTCTGCTGGAGCGCGCGGGGATAGGCGTGCCGGAAGTCGGTGGTGACGCCGCGGGTGCGCCCGGCGAAGTGCTCGGGCAGCAGGCAGCTGACCACCGACTTGCCGCCGCGGCCGGACCGCACCTCCGCCGCGGTGAGGTAGGGCACCAAGGGGATGCCGGGCGCGTCGGGGTAGGCGTACTCGCCGGTGCCGGGGTGGTAGCGGGTGGCCAGGGCCCACACCACCTGGTCGATGTCGGTGATGTCGATGTCGTCGGCGACGAGGAGGACCTTGGGCACCAGCCAGCCGGCGTGCGAGCCGAAGAGGCTGTCGGCCACCGCGTCCGCCAACTGGCGCTCGTCCATGCCGGTTTCGGCCAGTCGTCGGATGTCGACGGAGACCACGATCCAGCACGTCGCGGCCTCGTAGGAGCACCAGGCGAGGTCGACCGGCAGGCCGTCGGCGCGCAGTTGGTCCAGGGCGCTGGCGGAGATCATCGTGCCCCAGATGGTGTGGTTCTCCTCCGGCGGCAGGCCCGCGACGCAGATCGGCAGGATCGGGTCGGAGCGGTGCGTGACGGCTTCGACGTGGAAGACCGGTTGCGGTTTCGACTCGGCGAAGGTGTAGCCGTGGTACTCGCCCATCGGCCCCTCGGGTGCGGTCTCGTCGGGGCTGATGTACCCCTCCAGCACGATCTCGGCATTGGCCGGGACGTACAGGCCGTTGGTCTCGGTGCGGACCACTTCGACGGGGCTGCCGGTGAGCGCGCCGACGTAGCCGTCCTCGTCGACCTCGGCGGGCAGCGGCATCCCGGCGGCGGCCAGCGCCGCGGGCGGCGCGCCGAGCACCATGGCCCAGGGGGTGGGCTCGCCCCGCTCCTGCCAACTGCGGTGGATCATGCCGAGGTGCTGCTGGGCCATGGCGGGGCCGACCAGGGTGGTGCGGCCGTGGAGCATGCTGCGGCTGATGGACCAGCTCGTCCACCGCCCGTCCGGGGTGCGCACGACGTGGAAGCCGTAGGTGCCGAAGTAGCGCCCGCCGTCCTGTTGGTGGAGCAGCGGGACCGGGAACCGTTCCAGGTCCACCTCGTCGCCCCGCAGCACGTGCTCCTTGCAGGGGCCGGAGTCCACGACGCGCGGGGCGACGGGTTCGGCGTGCATGGCGGTGATGAGCCGGTCCAGCAGCTCGCGCGGGGTGGTCTCGCGCGGGAGTCCGAAGTGTGCGGCGAGGCGGCCGTAGGTGCCGGCCGGGCCGCTGCTCAGGCCGGCGGGCGCGCCGAGCAGCCGGTAGCCGGGCTCGGTGCCGGTCAGGTTCTCGAACAGCGGGGCGGGGCTCCTGGTTTCGTAGACGCGCCGGGTGACGGCGGCGGCCTCCAGGACGGGGTCGACGGGGCGGTGGACGTCCACGGCGTCGCCGACGGCCAGCAGTTCGTCGACGAAGTCCCGGAAGTTGAGCGCGCTGCCGCGTTGGGTCATGGCGAACCTTTCGTAGGGCGGGGAGGGAAGCGGGAGGTGCGGCGCGGGGCGCCCCGGTGTCAGGCCGGTCGGTCCGCGGGGCCGCGGTCCCGGCCGACCGGCGGGGACGGCCGCTCGGCCGGTTCCTCCCGCATGCCGTGCCAGCGCCGGGCCGTGGGGAGGTCCAGCCCGAACTGGTCGAGGATGCGGACGACCAGGTGCTCGACCAGGTCGTCGATGCCGGCGGGGCGGTTGTAGAAGGTCAGGACGGGGGGCAGCACGACGGCGCCCAGGCGCGTCAGTTCCAGCATGTTGTCCAGGTGGACGGCCGACAGCGGGGTTTCCCTGGCCACCAGCACCAGGCGGCGCCGCTCCTTGAGGGTCACGTCGGCGGCCCGGGCGATCAGTCCTTCCCCGTAGCCGGTCCGGATCGCCGCGAGGGTCTTCATGCTGCACGGCACGACCACCATGCCGTCGACCCGGAACGAGCCGCTGGCGAGCGCGGCGCCCTGGTCCGCGGGGTTGTGGGCCACCGTCGCCAGGGCTTCCACGGCGCGCACCGAGCGGCCGGTCTCCCGGGCGAGGGTCGCGCGGGCCCAGCGGCTGACGACGAGGTGCGTCTCCACCTCCAGTTCCCGCAACGCCTCCAGCAGGCGCACGGCCAGGGGCGCACCGGTGGCACCGGTCATCGCGACGACGAGGCGCACGGCACCGTCTCCTCTCCTTCTTCCGCCCCCGCACCCATTTATGACGCACACGTCCTATCTGCTTCCACGATAAAGTACGTGTACGTCCTAATCAAGCCGGGTGGCCGGCGCCGGAGGGATAAGGGGAGCAATGGCACAACAGCACGGGGACGCGCGGGACGTCGCCGCCGCGATCGGCGGAGTCGGCCCCTTGGCGCGCCAGCTGAACCAACTGCACACCCGGCTCTGGCACGAGCAGGTGGACCGGGAACTCACCGGCCCGCAGTTCACCGTCCTCAGCCTGCTGCACACCCACGGGCACATGGACCAGGGCACCCTCGGCACCCGCGCCCGCCTCGACAAGTCCACCGCCGCTCCCCTGCTGGACCGCCTGCGGCGGCGGGGCCTGGTCGAACTCGCCAAGGACCCGACCGACCGCCGCCGCAAGATGATCCGCCTCACCGACGAGGGGCGGGCCGTGGCCGCCGACCTCGCCCCGGCGGTCCTCCGGGTGAACGAACAGGTCCTGGCCGACTTCTCCCCCGCGGAGCGCGAGCAGTTCCTCGGCTTCCTCCGCCGGGCGGTCCGGGGCGCCCCGACCACGACGGAACCAGCGACGCACCCCGACACCACCGAACCGTCGGGCTGAGCCGGAAACGGAAACGGCCGTGGCCCGCCGGTTCCCCGGCCGGCCACGGCCGATGCGGTCCCCTCAGACCGCTTCCACGACGCCCGGCCGCGGCTCGGGTCCGGCGCTCCCGGTGGCCGGGTCCGGCGTGCGGGCACCGGTCCGGGTGGCACCGACCCCCGCGATCACGACGAGCACCACGCCGGCCGCGGGCGCCAGGTCCGGCGTCTGGCCGAGCACCAGCAGCCCGATCAGGAGCGCGATGGCGGGCTCCAGGCTCATCAGCGTGCCGAAGGCGGCGGTGGTCAGGCGGCGCAGGGCGAGGAATTCGAGGGCGAAGGGCAGGACGGGACTCACCGCCGCCAGCACCAGCATGATCCCGACCGCCCGCCAGGTCACGTGCCCCCACAGGCCGGGAGCGGCGATCAGCGTGCCGAGCAGGCCGGCGACGGGCATGGAGACCGCGAGGCCGCTGAGCCCGGTGACCCGGTCCCCGACGCGTTGGGTCAGCAGGATGTAGGCGGCCCAGCAGCCCGCGGCGGCCAGCGCACAGACCAGTCCGACGACGTCCAGGCCGCCGTGCCAGGGTTCGGTCAGCAGCACCACGCCCAGCGCGGCCAGCGCCGTCCACACTTTCCGGCCACCGCCCGGTCCGTACAGGGAGACGGCCAGCGGGCCGAGGAACTCCAGTGCGCTGGCGGTGCCGAGCGGCAGGTGCGCGACGGAGAGCATGAAGAACAGCATCATGCCGGCGGTCGCCGCTCCCAGCACGGTGCAGGCGAGCAGGTCCTGCCGGGTGAAGGCGCGCAGGCGCGGGCGTATGAGGACCAGCATGAGCAGGCCACCCCACGCCAGCCGCAGCCCCGCCGTGCCGATCGCGCCGAGCTGCCCGAAGAGCGGGACGGCCAGTGCCAGCCCCAGCTGGACGGAGGTCATGGAGGCGACCGCCATGAGGAAGCCGGTCTCGGCACCGCCGCGGCGCAGTCGGCCACCGGCGGCGGTGCGGAGTCGGGACGGGGAACCGCCCTGGGGACGCTGTGGCTCGAACGCACTCATGGGGACAGTAGATGCCCTGGGCATCGTTCGTGTCCACGTGCCGATCGTGGACATTCCGTTCGCCAATCCCGAACAATGGGAGGATGGAAACCCGTCGGCTCCAGCTGCTGGTGGAGCTCTCCCGACTGGGGTCGATGCGCGCGGTCGCCGAGGCGACCGGCACCACGACCTCCACCGTCTCGCAGCAGATCGCCGTGCTCGCCCGCGAGACCGGCGCCGCCCTGATCGAACCGGACGGTCGCCGGGTCCGCCTCACCCCCGCCGGCCGACGCCTGGCCGAGCACGCCGTGACCATCCTGGGCGCCGTGGAGGCCGCCCACCTCGACCTCGCACCCGGCGCCGAACCGAACGGCACCCTGCGCACCGCCGGGTTCGCCACCGCCATCCGGGCCCACCTGCTGCCCCTGGTCAGCGAGCTGGCCACCAGCCATCCTCGGGTCCACCTGCTCATCCGGGAGCACGAACCCGACGAGGCCCTGTCGCTGCTGACCACGGACGACACGGACCTGGCCCTCACCTACGACTACAACCTGGCGCCCGCCACCTTCGACCCCGCGGTGCGCGCCAGCCCGCTGTGGACCGCGCCATGGGGCCTGGGCGTCGCCGCCCACGACGCCCACCGCGACGGCACCACGGTCGAGGTGTTCGCCCGCTTCGCCGCACACGACTGGATCGTCAACTCCCGCAACACCGCCGACGAGACCGTCATCCGCACGCTCGCCTCCATGGCCGGCTTCACCCCGCGCATCACGCACCGGGCCGACAACCTCGACCTGGTGCAAGGCATGATCACGGCGGGACTCGGCGTGGGGCTGCTGCCGGCCGGCATCCCCACCTTCCCCGAGGTCCGCCTCCTGCCACTGACCGCCCCCGACGTGGTGTTGCGCGCCTACGCCGTCGCCCGCCACGGCCGCCTGAACTGGCCGCCGCTCGCCCTGATCACCGACCTCCTCACCGAGCGGTCCACCCGACCGGACACCACCGGGGCGACCGCCCCCGGGCCGGAGGCCACACAATCGACCGACGGCCGTGGGACGGCAGCACCGGGCGACCGGAGCACGGACGGCGACGACTAGCGGGCGGGCCGCGAGGACGGGCCGGCGGAACCGCCCTCGCGGCCCGGCGCCCGCACCGCACCCCGGCGACCCGCCCGGCGCGCCGGACGCCGGTCGGTGGCGGTCACACCGTGCGGACGGTCACCCCCTCTGCGGCCAGCCGGTCCGTTCGCTCGTCCGGGGCGGCGTCGGTGACGACGGCGTGGAGGGCGGTGGCGGGGGCGACGTGGGCGAGGGCGGTGCGGGAGAGCTTGTCGGCCTCGGCTACCGCGATGACGCGCCGGGCGCAGCCGATCGCGGTGCGCTTGATGGCGGCGTCGTCCAGGTCGTAAGCGGTCAGCCCGTGCTCCGCGGTGAGCCCGCAGCAGCCGATGACCGCGGTGTCGAAGCGCAGGGCGGTCAGTGACGCCTCGGTCAACGGGCCGGTCAACGCGAGTTCACCGGGCCGCGGTCGACCGCCCGGCACCAGCAGGGTGAGCTGCGGGGCGTCGGTCAGGGCGTTGACGGCGTGCAGGGACAGCGGCATGACGGTCAGCCGGCGGTGGGCCAGCGCGCGGGCCACTTCCAGACAGGTGGTCCCGCTGTCGAGGACGACCGACTCGCCGTCCGCGATCAGTCCGGCGACCTCGGCGGCGATCCGTCGCTTGACCTCCAGCCCCTCCTGGGCACGCAGCGCGAACGGCGGTTCCTCGCCCCGCAGCAGCAGGCTCCTGGCTCCCCCTCGGTAGCGCTCGACGACACCCTGGGCGGCCAGCGCCTCCAGGTCGCGGCGGATGGTCATCTCCGAGGCGCCGGTCAGCGCGGCCAGTTCGGCCACGCCGAGGCGCCCCGCCGCGCGCACCGCCTCGGTGATCCGTCGCAGTCGTTCCGTACCAGTCATGCCCAGATTGAACATCACGGTTGTTCGAACTGCCAAGTTCCGCACATGACTCTTGTTCGATATGTTCGCGGCATGACGACATCGACGCGTTCCGCGGCGCGAGCGGGCACACCGCCGGCGGCCCGACTGCGAGCCGGGCGGGCGGCCACCTTCGCCTACTTCGCCCTCAACGGATTCCTGATGGGGATGTGGATCGTCCACATCCCGAGCGTCGAGCACCGGGCGGGGATCAGCCACGCCGTGCTCGGCTGGCTCCTCCTGCTCCTCGGGGCGGGCGCCTTCGTCGGCATGCAGATCGTCGGGCCGCTCACCGACCGGTTCGGGGCCCGCACCGTCGTGCCGCTCAGTGCGGCGCTGTGCAGCGTCACCCTGTTCCTGCCCGGACTGGCCACGCACGCCTGGTCGTTGGGGTCGGCGCTGCTGCTGCTCGGGTTCGGCAACGGATGCCTGGACGTCAGCATGAACGCCCACGCCGTCCAGGTCGAACGCGACTACCGGCGCCCCGTGATGTCGACCTTCCACGCCACCTTCTCCCTCGGCGGCGTACTGGCCTCCCTGGTGGGGGCGCGCACGCTCGCCTGGGGATGGCACCCGGCGGCATCCCTCGGGGCGGTGGCGCTCCTGGGCCTGGCCGTCGCCGCACTGGCCGCGCCGGCGCTGCTGCCGACCGCCGACTCCCCGGCCCCCGCCTCCCCCGCGGCCGACGGCGCGGCACCGGCCCGGCGCACCACGCCCCGCCGCATCTGGCTCCTCGCCGTCCTGGCCCTGATGATCATGCTGTGCGAGGGGGTGGCCAACGACTGGAGCGCGCTGCACCTGCGCACCGTCCTCGACGCGCCCGCCGCCACCGCCGCCCTCGCCTACGGGGCGTTCGCCACGGCCATGACCGTCGGCCGACTGCTGGCGGACCGGGCGGCCGGGCGGCTCGGCCCGGCGGCCGTCCTCCGCTACGGCGCCGCCACGGCCGCCGCCGGTCTGACCGCGGCCGCGCTCTCCCCCTGGATCCTCCTGGCACTGGCCGGTTGGGCGGTGTTCGGCGCGGGACTGTCCGGGTGCGTGCCGCAACTCTTCAGCGCCGCCGGCCACGCCGACCCCGACAACGCCGGCACCAACGTCTCCCGGGTCGCCGGCCTCGGCTATCTCGGCATGCTGGCCGGCCCCGCCGCCATCGGTCCCCTGACCCGTTTCGCCCCGCTCAACCTCACCCTCCTCCTGCCCGTGGCGTGCTGCCTCGTGGCGGCGGCCACGGCCGGCATCCTGCGCACCCGGCCGACCACGACGCTCCCGGGCGATGCCGGTTCGACAGCCTGACGGGCGCCCCGTCGAGCGCCGCCCGCGGGCCCGACGCCTCGCCGTGGACCGGCAGTTGAGCTGACCCTCCAGCACCGGCACACGACTGACACCGGTTGGTGGAGCGCCGCAGCAGCACTCCACCAGCCCGCCCCGCGCACCGCACCCGCTGACGCCCGGCGATCGCCGGCCCCTACCATCGCAGCCGCCCCCGACGCACCCGGCCCGGTCCCGTCGACGGCCGTCACGCCTCACTCCCGCTCGCCCTTCGGTTGCCCGACCCTCCGCCAGAGCAGCCTCACCCCGACGGCCAGCACGCCGAGCGCCGCGAGCACGATGGCGATCTTGATGATGCGGTCCAGCAGGAGGTGCTCAAGCAGGTCGGACGCCTGCCCGGCAAGAGCGGTCATCGCCGGCCGTCCCCCCGTCGCGCCCCGGGTGCACCGCGGCGCCCACCGCCCTCGATCCGCCTGGCGGCCGCGCGCAGCCCGGCCCGCACCGCCGGGGCGGCATACCGGCGGGCGTCGTCGAGCCTGCCCCGGCGCTTGAGGGCCAGTGCGACGGCGAAGACCAGCAGCGCCAGCACCACCAGACCGCCCACGATCACGCCGAACCTGACGAGCATGAGATTCAGGTACGTCTCCACGAGCAAGCCTCCAACCTTTCTGTCACACCTGTGATATTTCCCAGCTCTTCCGTTGTATCACAGGCGTGATAGAAAGGCTCCATGCCCAAGCACGTGGATCCGGAGGCCCGTCGTCGCCTCGTGGTCGACGCACTGTTCCGCGTCGTCGTCCGCGACGGTCTGCAACGCACCTCACTGCGCGCCGTCGCCGCCGAGGCAGAGCTCAACATCGGCTCCCTCCGGCACTACTTCGCCAGTCAGCACGACCTGATGCAGTTCGCGATGGAGTCGATGATCGACCGCGTCAGCAGCCGTCTGCTCGCCCACCTCGACCGGATCGGTGACCTCGGCCGCCATCCCCGCACGGAACAACTCCGGCTCACCGCCGGCCTCCTGGCCGAACTGCTCCCCCTGGACGAGGAGCGCCGCGCCGAGGTCGCCGTCTTCCTCGACTTCAACGCCGCGGCCCGCACCAACCCGACGTTCGGCGCCCTGTCGCGCAAGGCCGCCACCGGCACCCGACGCCTGGTGCGCGGCGTCCTCACCCGGCTCGCCGCCACGGGCACCCTCCACCCCGACCTCGATCTCGCCCTCGAAACCGAACGGCTCTCGGCGCTCCTCGACGGACTCGGCCTCACCGCCGTCCTGCATCCCGACGTCCTCGGCCCACAGGCATGCGCCGACGTGCTGGCGACCCACCTCGGCGGCCTGTCGCTCCCCGGCGAAACCCCGCGCACGACACGCTGACAGGCCCACAAGACCGGGTCATCATCCCGCCGCCGACGCACCGTTCGTCACCCACACCGGGCGACAAGCCCTCCTCGCCCCCGAGGTCGACCCCAACCACCCAGCCCTACGGACGCAGACCTGCACACGACCCGGCGGCACCGGCGGCACATCCCGGCCGAGCGGGCCTCATGCGCCCGCCCGGCACACGCTGCCGCCGCAGCGCGTCGGGTTCCACCGGCCCGGTCACCGCGCGGTCCGGCGTCACGCGTGACAATGCGCTGCATGGACATCCGACAGTTGGAGTACTTCCTCGCCATCGTGGACCACGGCGGCTTCACCCGGGCGGCGTCCGCGCTGTACGTGTCCCAGCCGTCGCTGTCCCAGGCGATCCAGGGGCTGGAGCGCGACCTGGGCGGTGACCTGTTCCACCGGATCGGCCGGCGGGCGGTGCTCACCGAGGCGGGACGGGCCCTGATCGAGTCGGCACGCGCGGCGGTGCGCAGCCTGGAGACCGCCCGGGCGAGCGTCGCGGCCGTCCAGGAACTGCGCGAGGGGCGACTGGACGTGGCGTCGATGCCGTCCCAGGCACTGGAACCGTTGACGACGCTGGTGCGGACCTTCACCGGGCGGTACCCGGGCGTGTCGGTGGCCATCCAGGCGGCCTTCACCGCGCAGGACGTGGTGGACGCGGTCCGCACCGGCGCGGCCGAGTTGGGGTTGCTGGCCACTCCCGGCCCGCTGCCGGAGGGGGACGTGGCGGCGCACCCCCTCGGCGAGCAACGCTTCGTGCTGGTGGCCCGCGACGGATCCGACGGGGACGCCCCCTTCGCCGGTCAACGCTCCGTGCGGTGCGAGGAGTTGGGCGGTCAACGCCTGATCGTCGGGCAGCGGGGCACCGGGATGCGGGCGTACGTGGACGGGCTGCGCGAGCAGGGCATCGACATCACCGTCGCCGCCGAGACCGAGCACCGGGTGTCCGTGCTCCCCCTGGTCCTGGCCGGTGTGGGAGTGGCCGTGGTGGCCGAGTCCTGGCGCGGCCTGGCCGAGCGGGCCGGTGCCCGGGTGCTGGACATCGAACCCCGCACCACGCTGCGCATCGGCCTGATCAGCCGCCGCACCGGGTTGTCCCCGGCGGCGCGGGCCTTCGTGACGGCTGCCCTGGAGACGTCCGCGCCGAGCGGCTGATAGGCGCGGCCGATGAGGCAGATCGCGATCGCGTCTTGGACGCGTCCCCGCACCACTTGGTGCAATCGGGCGCATGACCACCCACCACATCGCCCTCGTCCCCGGCGACGGCATCGGCACCGAGGTGCTGCCCGCGGCGCGGCGCGTGCTCGACACCGTCAGCCGTCGGCACGGCTTCCGTCTCGCCTACACCGCGTACGACGACTGGTCGTGCGCGAGCTACCTGCGCGAGGGCGCGATGATGCCCGACGACGGTCTCGACCAGCTGCGCGACAAGGACGCGATCCTGCTCGGCGCGGTCGGCCACCCGGACGTACCGGACCACGTGTCGCTGTGGGGCCTGCTGATCCCGATCCGCCGCGGCTTCCAGCAGTACGTCAACCTGCGGCCGATCCGGGTGTTCCGGGGCGTCGACAGCCCGGTGCGGGGTGCGCTCCCCGGCGAGGTGGACCTCGTGGTGGTCCGCGAGAACACCGAGGGCGAGTACAGCGAGATCGGCGGACGCCTCAACCGCGGCCTCCCCGGGGAACTCGCCGTCCAGGAAGCGGTGTTCACCCGGACTGGGGTGACCCGGGTGGTGGACTACGCCTTCGGACTGGCGGCCGACCGGGGTGGCCGACTGACCTCTGCGACCAAGTCCAACGGCATCGTGCACACCATGCCGTTCTGGGACGAGCTGGTCGCCGCACGCGGGGCCAGGCATCCGGACGTTGCCTGGGAGCAGGAACACGTCGACGCTCTGGCCGCCAAGCTCGTCCTCGAACCGGCGCGCTACGACGTGATCGTCGCCTCCAACCTCTTCGGTGACGTCCTCAGCGACCTGGCCGCCGCCGTGGCGGGGTCGATCGGCATCGCCCCGGCCGCCAACCTCAACCCCGAGCGCGCCTTCCCCTCGATGTTCGAGCCGGTGCACGGCTCCGCGCCCGACATCGCCGGCCGGGGCGTCGCCAACCCGCTGGGCGCCATCTGGTCGGCGGCCCTGATGCTCGACCACCTCGGCCACCGTGCGGCCGCCGGCGACGTCACCCACGCCATCGCGACCCTCCTGGCCACGACGGACGTCCGCACACCGGACCTGGGCGGCACCGCCAGCACCGAGCACTTCACCGAGGCACTTTTGCAACTCCTCTGAATCACAAGGGAGTTCACCCGCCTGCCGGACTCATGGTGGAGCGCACTCCACCACGTCCGGGGGAGGAGGCCGCCCGAACCGTCCGGGGGCCAGCCGGATTCCGCCTCGCGGCGGGCCTCCGTAGCGTCGCCGTCATGACGTATCACTCAACGGTATGGGAACCGGTGCGGCGGCACCGCGGACCGGTGGTGTACCTGGCGATCGCCTGCCTGGGCATGTGGGTGGCGATGTCGCCCCTGCTGATCAGCGGCTTTCGGCGGGGTGACGTGCGGGAGGAGACCGGTGCCCTGGCGGAGGCGTGCATCTCGGCGGCGATGTGCGCGCCGGCGCTCGCCGCGTTCCTCGTGGTCCGCCTGGTGGAGCCGGGCGGTCGGGTGCGTGACGCTCTCGCCCTGCGCTGGCCCCGGCCGTGGCGGCGCGGCGTGCGGGACTGTCTGCTGGGGCTCGCCGTACCGGCCGGCCTCACCGTCGCCGCGCTCGCCCTCGGCAGCGCCACCGGCACCTATCCGCTCGCCGAGCTCCGATGGGGGCCGTTCCTGGGGTGGTTGGGCGGGATGGCGGTGCAGGTCGCGGTGTCCCTGCCGCTCTTCTTCGGCGAGGAGCTGGGGTGGCAGGGCTACCTGTTCCCGAGACTGGCACGGGGCGGCGGCGCGCGCCTGGTGACGGCATACCTCCTCACCGGGTGTGCGTTCGCACTCTGGCACCTGCCCACGCTGCTGATGGGCGGCCAGTACCCGGGCCGTCCGTGGTACGTCTCGGTGCCCGCGATGCTGCTGTCATGCACGCTCGTCCTGCCGGTCTTCACGTGGCTGCGGCTGCGCTCCGACTCGGTCCTGCCGGCCGTCCTCGCACACGCCTTCGTCAGCACGGCGAGCGTCGGCATGGTCAAGCAGTTCGCCGCGCCCGACGCCGCGCTGGACCCGCTGCACATGGGTCTCACGGGTTGGCCCGGTTGGCTCGCCATGGGCGCGCTGGTCGCCGTCCTCGCCGCGACGGGCAGGCTCCGCGTGCCCACGACCACCCCGTCACCCACCGGTGGAACGTCCGCGTCGGCCGGCCAGCGTACCGTTTCAGGCCGCTAGGCGGTCGCCGCGCGGGCTGCCCAGGCACAGGACGAGGTGTCCGTGCCTGGCCCGGCCCGCCGGGCACGGCCGCACGGGCTCACGTGCGGCCGTGGCGAGCCCGGCTACGCGTCGGCCGGGCGGCGCGCCGGGCGCCACATGCCCCAGAGCACGGGCCCGTCCCCCGGCAGGGCCAGCTCCGCGCGCACGGTGAAGCCGAAGTGCTCGTAGACGGGGACGTTGGACGCCTTGGAGGACTCCAGGTAGACGGGCAGCCCTGCCGCATCGGCCTGGGCCAGCCCCGAACGCAGCAGCGCCGACCCGTGCCCCTGGCCCTGGGCGGCCGGGTCCGCGCCGATGACCGCCAGCGACCAGTGGGGTTCCTCGGGAGTGTGCCGGGCGGCCGTCTGCACGGCGTCCCGGAACGCCTCGGCCCGGTCGCCGAGGATGTCCTGGAGTTCCTTGATGGTCTCCGCGTCGGGAACGGCCTTGGCCTGCGCCTCCGGCGGCACCCAGAACGCGGCCGCCGACGCGGTGCGTTCGCACACCCCGTGGTGGACGTACTGCCGGGTGAAGAGGGTGGTGAAGTAACGCCCGAGCGCCGTCTCGCGCGAGGCGGCGTCGGGGAAGAACCAGCGCATCATCGGGTCGTCGTCGAAGGCACGGGCGAAGGTGCGGCTGATCAGCGGCGCATCGTCGATCGTGCTCTGCTGCGGCGTGGTCGCATTCGGCATACGGGGCATTCTGCACCTGATGATCTTGCATGCTCGACGGGGGCCCCGGCTCATACGCGGACCAAGGGGACAGTAGAGTAGGGAAGTTCGGACAAAAACGGACGGCGCTCCCCTCCCCCGTCACCACGTGTCGACGGCATCGATCCGCACCAGGTTGGGGCCGACCTCCTGCCGCGTCAGCCAGCACTCCCACATCTGCCGAGTGGCCCCGTCGCCCCACGGATTGCCCAGGCAGATCCGACCGCCGGCCGGGTCCACGTCCTTGATGAAGTAGGCGTGGTTGGCGGCCAGTCGGCCGTCCGCGATGGTGTCGCGGTCACTCGTGCCGGGGGTGGTGGCCACGAGTGCCTGGCCGCGCGCCTTGCGGTCGGCGATCTCCTGGGCGAGCCATGGTGAGGTGAGGTCGAGTGGCTGTGCCGCCCGCCCGGTGAGCAGGGCGAGCGCGTCGCAGACCCCACCGCCGTGGGCGACGTCGTGGTAGTTGCCGAAGAACTGCGCGGCGGCCTTCTCGAAGTAGCCCGGCCAGGTCTCCGCGTACCGCGCGTCCGCGGTGTGGCCCTTGGCGCCCCAGAGACCACCGTGCCCGTACGGCAGGTCGGGCACCAGCGTGATCCCGATCGGGGTGCCCTCGTCGTAGAGGGTGACCGTGACGGTGCCGTTGGCCTCCAACCGGAGGTGGCGCGGGGCGTACTGGGAATTGGCCTGGAGCACGGCCTGCATACTGGTCAACAGCCAGCAGGTGCCGAACCTCCCCTGGTCCATGTCCTGCCAGGACATCGCCTCGGTGGAGGCCGAGACCCACTGCCAGTTCTCGGTGACGTACGCCCCGTCGACCTGCGCGAACGGCCCCTCGGGCAGCACCCATCCGTGGTCGCCGCAGCCGCACTCGGCGTCGTAGTCGGGCTGACTGCACGGCATCCCGGTGCCGACCAGCATGGCGCCGTACGGGCTGACCGTGCGCAGCAGCCAGCTGAAGAGCTCCTGCTGCCGACGCCAGTCGTAGGCGGGTTGGCCGTGCTCGTCCTCGATGTGGGTCAGGGCATCCCACCGGTCCAGGCCCTGGGTCCCGAAGCGCCTTACCACCAGGTCGAGTTCGGTGGGCGGCAGCGGCGCCAGCAGGGTGCCGACCTGGTCGAGCAACGGCCGGGCGCCGTACTGCTGCGCATCGGCGAACAGCACGCCCCATGCCTGTCGACCGACCGCCTCGGCCCGCTGCGGGTCCGGCGGCGGGCCGGGTGGCTGCCAGGGCAGTTCGACCACCGGGCGACCGTCCTGCACGTACTGGAGCCGGTCGCGTCCGACGTCGTCGCTGAATCCCTGCACCACGTTCACGGCGTCCATCAGTGCGCGCCCGCCCGGAATGAACGGCGCGGCGACGTCGGCGACCTGGCGCCAGTTGTTGCGGTGGTAGTTCACGTGCTTCTCCCCCGTCCGTCTCCCACCCGTCCCACGAGCCTACGCAGCCGGCGGGGCCACCGCGTCGCCACCCCGGTATCCGTGCCACAAGTCCGGCACCCCGGAGGCTGCCGGACTGTGGCGATCGGTTGCGGAGGGCGGTCGTGCCGGACGGCCGGGTGACGGCCTACTTCGCCGTGCCGGGCCTACCGGTCATCGCCCGCGTCACCGCGACCGGCGGCCTGCGCCCGTCACGACGTGAAGGCCGCGGTGCCGTTCGGGGTGCCGAGGCCGGTCGGACCGTCGTAGCCGTCGCCCGCCGTGCAGAGGTACGCCGGCGAGCAGGAGCCGTTGGCGCCGCTGGTGACGTCGTTCAGCGCCGAGGCGTGACTGTACGGGTACGAGGCCGGGGTGTCGGACGCGCCGGGAGTGCCGGCGAGGGCGTAGACGCCGGCGATGAACGGGGCGGCGGCGCTGGTGCCGCCGTACACGTTCCAGCCGGTGGCCTGGTAGCTGTCGTAGACCGCCAGGCCGGTGGCCGGGTCGGCGACCGAGGCGACGTCCGCCACCGCGCGCTTCGCGCAGCCGCTGTCCTGCTGCCAGGACGGCTTGGCGTCGTACTGCGAGCAGCCGGAACCGGCGCCCTCACCGCCCGCGGAGGATCCCCAGACGGTTTCGGACCAGCCGCGCGTGCTGCTGTCCCGCTGGAGTGACGTGCCGCCGACCGCGGTGACGTACTGCGAGGCCGCCGGGTACTCGACGCCGTAGCCGCTGTCACCGGAACTGACCGTGATGGCGACGCCGGGGTGGTTGAAGTACTGCTCGTCGGAGGTGGGGTCGGTGGAGTCCTCGGAACCGCCGTAGCTGTTGGAGACGAACTTGGCGCCCATCGCGACCGCGCGGTTCACAGCCGTCCCCAGGTCGTCCATGCTGGCGCTGTTCGCCTCGACCAGCAGGATGTGGCAGGAGGGGCAGGCCGCGCTGACCATGTCGACGTCGAGCGATATCTCACCGGCCCAACCTGCGTCGGCGGCAGGGTAGTTGGTGCCGCCGTCCTGGTCGACCTTCTGGAAGCACCCGTTGGCCGTGCTGCATTCGGGCAGGCCGTATTGGGAACGGTAGGTCGCCAGGTCCTGTTCGGCGTTGGGGTCGTCGTTGGCGTCGACGATCGCCACGGTCTGCCCCGAACCGCCCGACTGGGGAAGGTTGTACGCGCTCTGCAGGTCACTGGGACCGTAGCCGGAGGGGGCGGCGTGCGGCCGCAGGGAGAGTTGCTGTTTGACGTCCGTGCGGGCCACCGCGTTGCAGGCCATGTAACCGGGGTGCGACGGGTGCGCGCACAGCCGGCGGATGTGGACCTCCGCACCGGGCCCGGCCGGCGCGGAGTGCGAGGCCCGGGTGGTGTGCGTCGCCGGTGCGGCGGCGGACGGGCTGGCGGCGATCACGCCGCCGATGACGAGGGTTGCTGCCGACAGCAGGGCGGGAACGGCGCGGTGTGCCAGTCCACTGGCACGATCCGATCTGCCCTTTCGTAGGGAACGCAAGGGAACGACCTCCGTGGGGGAAAGGGCCGGCAGTCAGCGCGCCGAGGAGGGGACCGCGTTGCGTGTCGTGCACGTCCGCCCACGCGTCCGCATGCCTGCGCACCCGCAAGCGAACAGGCAGACCCCGCAAGGAATGGCACGTACATGACATTGATGCCGCAACGACGGTGACGCCCCATCAGGGTGCCCAGTCTGCCGGTGATGAGTTGCGCACGTGCACTCAGTGATGCCACCCCGTTGAGTGGTGGCTCTGTAGGGAAAAGTAGTGAACCCTGCGTCAAAGGGACACCGAGCTACGGCAAAGGCTTGCCCTCGGTCCGGTGACGGGAATGCCCCGGCCGGAAATACTCCGCGCCGCCGGGGAGTTCAGCGGATGTCCGCACGGTGGCGCCAGGCGCCCGCCGGCGGTTCCCCAAGTCGAGCGAAGGATGGGTGCGAAATGAAGTCCGTCATCCGGACGGCGGCCGGCGGCCCCGAGGTCCTGCAACTGGTCGAACGTCCGGTGCCCGAGCCCGGCCCGGGCGAGGTGCGCGTGCGCGTACACGTCTCGGGCGTCAACCCCACCGACTGGCGCAGCCGTCGGCGCCCGCTACCGCCCGGCACCACGGAGCAGGTGCCCCACCAGGACGGTGCCGGCGTGATCGACGCCGTGGGTCCGGGGGTCGAGCCGACGCGGGTCGGCGAGCGGGTGTGGATCTGGGAGGCCGCCTGGCAACGCCCCTGGGGGACGGCACAGCAGTACACACTCGTCCCCGAGCGGCACGCCGTCGCCCTCCCCGACCACGCGCCGTTCGACCTCGGCGCGGCGCTGGGCATCCCGGCGCTGACCGCCCACCGGGCACTGACCGTTCACGACGGCGGCCCCGGGCACCTCGCGCCCGGCACGCTGCGCGGCGCGACGGTGCTGGTGGCCGGCGGCGCCGGTGCGGTCGGCAACGCGGCCGTCCAACTGGCCCGCTGGGCCGGGGCACAGGTGATCAGCACGGTCAGCAGTCCCGCCAAGGCCGCGCTGGCGAGCGCGGCCGGCGCCCACCAGGTGGTCGACCACCGGACGGGGGACGCGGCCACGGAGATCCGCACCCTCGCCCCCGAGGGCGTCGACATCGTCGTGGAGGTCGCGCCGGGCACCAACGCCGCCCTCGACGTCGCGATCGCCGCACCGGGCGCCGTGGTGGCCTACTACTCGGGCGGCGAGGACGAACACCTCACCGTCCCGGTGCTCTCCTCCCTGCCGGCGAACCTGCGCTGGCAGGGCGTCTTCGTCTACACCGTGCCGCCCGCGGCGAAGCGGCAGGCGGTCACCGACGTCGCGGCAGCCGTGGACGCGGGCGCCCTGCGCGTGGGCGAGAAGGCGGGATTGGCGCTGCACCGCTTCCCGTTGGAGCGCACCGCCGACGCCCACGCCGCGCTCGAACGGGGCGTGGTCGGGAAGGTGCTGATCGACATCCCGTGACCACGCCGCCTCGCGGCGAAACGAGGCAGGTCCCCTCCTCGCGCGAGGAGAGGACCTGCCGGCCGAGGCGTGCCGCCCACGGCCACCCCGCCTACCCCCGCGGCGTGCGTTCTCCGGCGTACCGGGCACGCGCCCGCTCCAGGGCGGCGTCGAAGTCACGCTGGGTGTCGGCGCACCAGTGCAGCAAGTCGGCGAGGACGTGCTGCAAGGTCTCGCCGGGGCTGTCGCGCCAGCCGTCGCCGGAGAGCGTGTAGGTCTCCAGGGCCGCGTTGGCCCGCCGCACCGCGGCGTCGTGTCCCTGCGTCGTCATCGCCGTCGTCCCCTCTCGTAGCAGCTCACAAAAACTGTAGCGCGTTGTATATTTGCAGTGCATTGCAGTTTTTGGCGAGGCGCCGCACAGGCGACCGGAGCGGCGACGGGGCAGGGGCAGACACGCATGGAGAGTCCTTCGGGCGGACTGCGCACCGTGAAGGCCGTCCGGTACGTGACGCCGCTGCGGAGCGGCGGCTCCGTGCCCGGCGTCGTCGAGGCCGACGACCTGGGGACGTACGTCGTGAAGTTCACCGGGTCCGCACAAGGACGCAAGGCACTGGTGGCCGAGGTCATCGTGGGCGAGCTGGCCCGAC